>CAZSDX010000057.1:0-19246 GCA_964605685.1 uncultured Polyangiaceae bacterium | reverse complement strand
TCGCGGTCGGGGTCGCGGGGGTGCTGGCCCTCGGGGCGCTGGGCGCGGGGCTCGCCTTGCTGCGTCCGTGGGCCCCGACGACCCCGGCGACGGCCGCCTCCGCCCCCCCGGAGCCTCCCCACGCTCCCGACCCCTCCGTCCATGCTCCAGCGTCCGGGATCACGGCAAGCGAGCCGCCTCCGGTCGCCTCTTCGGCGCCGGTTGCCTCCGCGCCGCCGTCGACCGGGGTCTTGCTCCGCGTGGTGACGATCCCGAGCGGAGCGCTGATCCTCAAGGGAGATTTCCAGGTCTGCGACAGCAGTCCGTGCGATCTGCGGGTCGAGCCGAACGAGGCGGTGGAGCTGGTGGCGATCCGGGGCAACCAGCGGGGGGTGGCAAAGGTGCTGGCGCAGCGCCAACAGACGGTGCAGATCCGTCTGCTCCAGCAGACTGCGGGGGCTGCCGCCAGGCCGCCCCCCTCGCCAAGCGGGCGGAACGTTGCGCCGGTGCCCATGTGCGAATTTACCGACGGCGATCTCAAGATTCTTCGTCCTTGCAAATAGGCCCTTCGGTGGGAAGGATGGTCCCGCTGGACGTCATGCAGGGCAGGCTGTTTTGAGCGGGTTGGTTGTCACGGGCGGCTCCGGGTTTGTGGGGGCCAGGCTGCTGCCGGCGCTCCTGGAGCGCGGGGAGCGTGTGACCGTACTGGGGCGTCGTTCGCCAGATCCACGCCTGCCAGCCGGGGTGACCTCGGCGCGATGGACGGCGGAGGAGGCGGGGCCGTGGTTCGAGCAGATCGACGGGGCGGATGCGGTGATTCACCTGGCCGGAGAGCCGGTGATCGCCGGGCGCTGGAGCGAGGAGCACAAGCGCCGCGTCCGGAGCAGCCGGGTGGAGTCAACTCGCCTGCTGGTCGAGGCGATGGCGGGGGCGAAGGCGAGGCCCGCGACCTTCCTGTGCGCCTCGGCGGTGGGGTACTACGGCAGCCGGGACGGGGGAGAGGAGCTGGACGAAGAGAGCAGCCCAGGGGAGGATTTCCTGGCCCGGGTGGTGCGGGACTGGGAGGCGGAGGCGGACAGGGCGACGGCGCTGGGGGTCCGGGTGGTGAAGCTGCGGATCGGTCTTGTGCTGGGGGAGGGCGGGGGGCTCCTGGGGAAGATGGTCCCGGCGTTCCGGATGTTCGTCGGGGGGCCGGTGGGCTCGGGGCGCCAGGTGCTCCCCTGGATCCACATCGACGACGTGGTGGGGATGATCCTGTTTGCCCTGGATCACCCGGAGGTGCAGGGGCCGATCAACGTGACCGCGCCGGCCCCGGTGAGCATGGAAGAGTTCACCCGCCAGCTCGGCCGCGCGCTCCGGCGGCCCTCGTTCTTCCGTGTGCCGTCGCCGGTACTCCGGCTGGCGCTGGGTGAGGCTGCCGAGCCGATGCTCGGCGGCCAGCGAGCGCTCCCCCGAGCGGCGCTGCGCCACGGCTACACCTTCCGGCATCCTTCCCTGCCAGGGGCCCTGGCGGATCTCTTCGGGAGCCAACCATGACCGATCGCCTCCGCACCGACGAGACCACGGAGCTGCTCCCCCAGGTGGTGCAGCAGATCCTTGCTTCCTCGCAGGAGGATCGGTTCCTGGCGGATCTTCTGGACGCGCTCCCCATCGGGGTGATCGTGCTGGACACGGCGGGGCGGGTGCTCCGCTACAACCTGCACGAGCAGCGGCTGGCGCAGCGATCGGCCGGGTCGGTGCTGGGCAAGGCGTTCTTCCAGGAGGTCGCCCCCTGCACCGCCGCGTCCGCCTTGCTCCCGGCCTTCGAGCGCTACTCCCTGGAGGGAGGGGAGCTTCAGGTCGATCTTCACTTCCAGTTCCCCTTCCCGCACCTGAAGGTGCCGCGGGACGTGAGGCTCCGGCTGCGGGGCTTCGACTCGGGGGACCGGCGGCTTGCCTTCCTGCTGGTCGAGGACATCACCGAGGAGATGCAGGCGCAGAGGCTACGGGAGCTCCTGGCGATGCTGGTCGCCCATGACATGAAGAACCCTCTCACGGCGATCCGGCTCAACGTCGACCTGGTGATGCGGGAGCTGAAGCAGGGGCAGGTGGGCGACGCGGCGAGCGAGCGGCTGGGTGACGCCCGCATCGCCGCCGACCGGCTCGACCGGATGATCCGGCTCTTCCTCGACGTGTACCGGCTGGAGAACGCGGAGCTTCAGGTCTCCTTCGCGCCGGTCGATCCGGAGAAGCTCATCCACGAGCTGGTGCGCAGCCAGGCGCCGCTGGCGGACGCCTACGGGCTGGCGCTCCGTAGCGAGGGCCAGGCGCCCGTGTTCTCCTCGGACGCGGCGCTGCTGCTGCGCATCATCGAGAACCTCCTGGACAACGCCATGCGGCACGCGCGCACGTCGATCCGGGTGCTCCTGCGCGGGGACGACAGGGCGGTGGAGTTCGAGGTGATCGACGACGGGCAGGGCGTTCCCGACGACGCCAAGGGGCTGATCTTCGACAAGTTCGCCAGCCTGTCGGCGGATCTCCGGGGCTACAACCAGGGGCTTGGGTTGACCTTCTGCAAGCTGGCAGCCGACCGGCTGGGGGGCACGCTGTCGGTGCTGGATGCCTCGCCCCGGGGCGCCCTCTTCCGGCTGCGGCTGCCCCGCCATCCCGCCTGAAGGTCGTCAGACCGCGGCGGCGAACTCGCGGCCAAACTGCATTAGCGAGGGGCGATCACTGGGGGAGCGAGCGGTAGCGGCGCGGAGCAGCCTGGCGACGGCGGCGGGGTAGCCGCGGAGCCGGGAGGCATCCTCGAAGGGATCGCGACGCAGGTGGGCGATGATGCGATCACGCTCGCTGGTGATGTCGTCGAAGAAGGCACGCCCGGAGGTCAGGTTGTAGATGCAGCCGGCGAGGGAGTAGAGATCGGCACGAGGATCCAGCTCCACCGGGTCGAGGACCTGCTCCGGGGCGATGTAGCCGGGGGTGCCGGCGATGAAGCGGCCGGCTGCCTCCTTGGGGACGCGGATGGAGCGCACCATGCCGAAGTCGATCACCACCGTCGACAGGGGAGGCGTGAGGGAGGGGTCGCGGTGTTTTTCGGGATCGAAGGTCTCCCCCTGGGCGAGGGGGAGCCGGAGCCAGAGGTTGGCGGGCTTGATGTCGCGGTGGACGAGCCCCGCCCCGTGGAGCGCGGAGAGCCCGGCGCAGGTCTCCAGCACGACCCGCCGCAGCTCGGGCAGCTCCATGAGCTTCGCGGTGGCGTAGGCCTTGAGGTCGGCGCCGATCAGGTACTCGAGGACCAGGAACGGTGCGCCATCCACCACCCCGCGGTCGATGATGTTGGCGACGTTGGGGTGGTAGAGGCCGGCGAGGGCCCTGGCCTCCTCGATGAAGGAGGCGAGGATGCCCTCCCGCTCGCTCTCGGTGGCGGCGGCCAGCGCGTCGGACTTGGGGATCTTGAGGACGAAGAGCCGGTCGGCGCCGGGCTTGCGGACCAGCCAGACAAATCCGATACCGCCCTGCCCCAGCGGCTTGACCAGCTCGTAGCCCTCGATGAGCCTCGGCTCGGCCTTCTTTGGCTGGGGCGGGGGCGGGGGCGTGCGACGGATGGCGCCGGAGATGGCGCCCTCCAGCAGCGAGGAGGTGACCGGATCGAGGGAGGCAAACCAGACATCCAGCAGCGAGAGCTGGCGGGATCGGATGGCCCGGGCAGCCAGCGCCGCCACCCGGGGGACGTTCTCCGTGGCCCGCGGCGAGAGCGACACCTCGCCGCCGATCCCGCCGACCTCCTTGAGCGCCTTCACCGGGTCGGCGAGGGCCTCGTGGAGCTTCTCCGCCGCCAGCACCAGGTGGGTGCAGAGGTCATCCAGGCCAGGTTTGTTGCCGGCGGCCGTGGAGAATTCGCCGAGCACCTCCGCGAGCCCGGAGAGCGCCAGGAACAGCTCGCTCTCCTCGGCGTTGAGGAGCACCAGGGCCTCGGCGGCGTCGGTGCCCCAGGCGCCGTCGGGCCCGCCGGAGGCGATGGCGTGGCGCAGCGTCTCGGCGTGGTCGCAGCACTCCCGCAGGGCGCTCTTGTTCATCATCGGGAGCGCCGTCGCGAGCTGGAGCAGCATCGAGGGGCGCTCGATCACCAGCCCCCACCAGGCCGCGAAGGGTCCGAGCCAGGCCACGTCGTCCACCTCGCCCAGGGCTGTCCCGCGGGTGGTGTCGACGAGGCGCCAGAAGAGCGAGCTGAGGGCGCTCTTGAGGGGCGGGAAGAGCTCGTGAGACTCGTCGGCGAGCCCCTCCACCTTGCTGAGCCACACGCAGGTCTCGTGGGCGGTGGGGCCGCGGCCCGGGCCGAGCTGGACCCCCTCCCCGCAAGCATCCAGGGCGTAGCCCCCGATGCGGAGCGCAAGTACCTCCAGCCACGAGTCCAGCTCCGGGTCCGGCGATCCGTTCTCGCGCCGCTCCTTCACCAGGTCGAGCAGCTCCGCAGGCGCGCTGGCGACCAGCTTCCACACCGGCTGGAGATCGGGGGCGTCGACGCTCTCGCCGTGGGGGTGGGTCGCCAGCAGCGGGGCCCACAGGCGCAGGGCGAAGCCGCGGGAGCAGGCCTCCATGGCGTTCATCGCCGCCGCCCGCTGGCGCAGGGAGCCAGTCCCCACCAGGCGTCGCCGGGCCTCCTGGAAGGTCGGGACAAAGGAGGCCGCCAGCCGTGCCGCCCGGGCGTCCGCCTCGTCGTCGTCGTACTGGGCGGCCAGCCGCATCAGGTTGTCGAGGCCGACCTCGATGTCGAGGGGATCGCGCTCCGCCAGGTCGAGGGGATCCGTCGCCGAGCGGACCTCGTGCCAGCGCCGCGCCTCGTCCAGGGAGGCGGGGCGGACGGTCCGGGCGCGCTCCCGCAGCTCCCGCAGGGTCGACTCGATCGCCGCGTCCCGCTCGCCCCGGCGCCAGAGGGCCGAGAGCCCCCGGGCCAGCGCCCTGGCCGTCACCGCGCCCCCGTCGCCGGCGAGGGTGCGCTTGGCCAGCCGGTCCCACAGATCGCGGCGCTCGAAGAACAGGTACGGCGTCGCCGCGGCGATGGCGGCCAGCACCCACGGATCCTCGTCCTTCGAGGTCAGCATCGGCATCAGCTGGGCCCCGAGGAACTTGAGGCGCTTGGCTGGCAGCGACGCGAAGGCGGTGAGCGCTCGCTGGCGGAGCACCTGGGTGTCACTCAATACCCAGTCCAGCAGCGTCCCTTCGAGCTGGGCGACCTCGCCGGTGAGCCGCCCCAGAGCTCTGGCCGCATGCACCCACACCAGCGGCTCCGGGTGCAGCAGGAGCGGCTGGAGGACCTGGAGCGTGCGGCCCAGGATCTCCGGGTCCTGATCCCCGGGGATGCCCACCGCGCAGACCTCCAGGCACCGGGCGCCCAGCACCCGCCCCCGGAGCGCCCCGTGGGCCGGCTCCCAGATCAGCTCGTCGAAGGTCTCCCGGGAGGAAAAGACCCAGCGCCCCAGGGCCGGATCCTCGACCGCGCTGGCCCCCGCCTCCCAGAACAGGATCTCGATGCGCGCCCTCGCCTCGGCGTTCTCCGGGAGCTTGAGCTTCGCCCCGCCCCCCAGCAGCGGGATGCAGGCGAGGGCATCCTGGAGCGGCCCCTCGATCACCCGGGCCCGCGCCGCCGCCTCCACCCGCTCCGGGCCGCTGCTCCGGGCGACGGCCTCGAAGATCCTGGAGAACCGGAGGTCCCGCCGCCACGCGCTGGCCGCGCACCAGGCGAGCACCGCCTCGCCCCCTGGCTCCTGGGCGACCTGGCAAAGCTCGTCGAGCCCCTCCTCCGAGCGCGCGAGCGCCAGCAACGCCGCCCCGAGATCGTCTGCGGCCTTCTGGAGGTACCCGGGGAGCGCCCCCTGCTCCGTTGGCACCACCCCCCGCCACCTGGCAAGCACCGCGCGCTCGCTCTCGGAACCAGGAGGAAGCGCCGCGATCTGCGCCAGGGCACCAAGGAGGTCCGTCGGGAACATGGGGTGCGGCGAGGATAACCCAAGATCCCCACCCGCAGGCATCAGTGCTGGTGGCGGGCCTCCAGGGAGGAAGAAGGCGGCGGGGTCTGCGCCTCCTCGTGGGTGGCCGGCAGCAGGATCAGGAAGGTGGTGCCCTCGCCCTCGTGGGAGCTGACCTCGATGGCGCCGCCGGCGGACTGGATGATCTGCTGGGAGATGGCGAGGCCCAGGCCAGTGCCCGTGCTCTTGGTGGTGAAGAAGGGGACGAAGAGGTTCTTGAGGACCTTCTGGGAGATCCCTGGGCCCCGATCGCGGACGGAGATCTCTACCCACCCGTGGGGGCTCTCGGCCTCGGAGGCCCATCCGGTCGGGCCGCGGCGCACGCGCGTCGCCAGCGTGACCGGCCCCCTCCCCCCGGTGGCCTGGAGCCCGTTCTGGATCAGGTTGAGGAGCACCTGGCGTAGCTTCTCCGCGTCGATGCGCACCCGGGGCAGCTCGGGGGAGAGCTCCGTGGAGATCTCTCCCCCGGCGGAGGGCGCGAAGATCTGGGTGGTGCGCTGGACGATGCCGTTGATATCCACCGGGGTGGAGCTCCCGGCGGCGGGGCGGGCATAGTCGAGCACGGAGCTCACCACGCGGTCGAGGCGTTCCACCTCCTCGAGGATGATCCCGAGGAACTCGCGGGTGGGGAGGTCGAGGGGCGGCGCGTCCGGGGGAGGCTCCGCGAGGAGCTGAGCCGCCCCCTTGATGGCCCCCAGCGGGTTCTTGATCTCGTGGGCCAGCCCGGCGGCCATCTGCCCCAGCGCCGCCAGGCGATCGCGGGTCTTCATCCGACCGTAGGCGCGGGTGTTCTCCAGGGCGACGCTCATCTGCGAGGCGAGCCCTTCGAGGAGGGTGATCTCCTCCGGAGAGAAGGCGTCCCGGACGCGCTCGTCGCGCAGCACCAGCAGACCGAGCAGCTCGTCCCCCTCGCCCCGCACGGGGAGCACGAGGCCCGCGGGCGCGCCGAGCACGGCAGCGGCGGCGAGGATACGCTCGTGCTCGATCGGGGGAGCCGCCTGCTCGCCGATGTCACGGGTCAGATCGTCGAGGTTGAAGGATTTGCACTGGGCCAGGTGGGTGATGAGGGGAAGCACCGCGGGCATCTCGATGTGCGTCGGAGGCTCGTCGCCCAGGGCCCCGGCCAGCGAAAGGCTCACCCCGTCGCTCAGGTACAGGGCGGCGTGGGTGACGCGGCGCGAGGACTCCAGCGCGTCGAGGACCACGGAGCGCAGCTCGTCCAGCTCCAGCACGTGGACCAGCCGCCTCCTCGCCTTGCTCGTGGCGTTCTCGATGCCGTGGCGCTCCCGGAAGAAGATCTGGTGGATCTTCTCCTCGACCTTCTGCCGCAGCGGCTCGAACAGCGTCAGGATCACCACCGCCGCCAGCACCGCGTTCAGGTACATGGTGCTGAAGCGACCGATGACGGTGACGCAGACGTAAAAGATCCCCGCGAGCGCGAAGGCCAGGGCGGTGGCCACCACCAGGCGCCCCAGCAGCTCGTAGAGCGGCAACAGCCTCGGCTGCCCCAGCGATTGCGCGAGCGCAAAGAGGAAGATCACCGAGAGCACCGACCCCACCGGCGGCAGGTTCGCCCCGAGGAACCAGAGGAAATCGAAGAGGCTGAAGGCGGTCGCCAGCGCCCCCACCACCACCAGGTACTGGACTCGCCCCTGGGTCGCCCGCGAGGGGCTCGCGCGCCCCCGGCGCGCGAGCAGCCCCAGGGACGTCAGCACCATCCCGCCCACGTAGAAGAAGACCAGCGCCCGCGCCCACCCGGTCCCGTGGTACGGCGAGAGCACCAGCAGCACCACCGGCACCGCCGATAGCCCCGCGACCCGCCGGATGCGGGAGGGCGCCCCCTCCGGCGAGGGCAGGATCGCCTCGAACAGACGGATGGCAAACTGGGGGAGGAGCACCGCCAGCAGCGCCGTGACCCGCGCCCAGATGCTCGCCTGGAAGAAGCCGTAGAGGCTCTGGGCCAGGTACCACAGCGCGATGTCGGCGGCGAAGGCCGCAAAGATCAGCCGGATTGGCCGGCGCCCCCGGAGCAGCACCGAGACAGCGATGGCGAGCGCCAGGGCCGCGCAGAGAACCAGGGTACGCTTGCGCAGATCCGAGCCAAAATCGACCATGGTACCCCGGCCAGGCCCGCAGGACCGCGGTCACTTGATGTGCTGGGCTTGGTTATCGAGGGGAGACCAGGGATCCGGCTGGGGCTTGTTGGGGCCGTTGCTCGTGGCGGCCTGGTCGCGCCACGGATCCGGCTGGGGTTTTCCCCCGGGGGTCGTGGCCACGGCGGCGCCCGGATTCCAGGCGGATCCGGGCACCGCCTGCTGGTTCGTCGGAGGCGCAGGCTCGGACGCAGCGCCCACCTGGGAGAGCTCCTGCTGCTGGAGCACCTCCGGCGTATCCCCCTCCTCCAGGGAGGTGGCCTCCGCCATGCAACCGCTCAGGAGCAACACCGCGAGCAACGAGAACGCCTTCCAGCGTCGCATGTCAGGAACCCTCCGAGGAAACGGCCGACAGGCCGTATTGCTTCACCAACTGGGACAATCGTGGACGTTTCATGCCGAGAATCGCCGCGGCGCGGGTGATATTCCCGCGGGTCTCGGCCAGCGCGCGGGCGATGCAGTCCCGCTCCAGCTGCCGCTTCAGATCAAACAGGCCAAATTTCCCCGCCTTCAGCTCGGCGTAGATGGTCTCCGTCGCGTCCGTCGGGGCGGCCGTGGCGCTGTACTCGAGGCCCTCCTCCTCGGTGGCCTCGGCCGCCGGAGAGGGAGACGGCAAGGAGCGCGTCCCCAGGGAGGCCGGGGCGACCTCCCCCCGCAAGGCGAGGGGCCGGAGCGCCTCCACATGCTCGGTGAGATCGGCGGCCTCGATGGCGCTCCCCTCCGCGAAGAGGGAGGCGGCCCGGAGCGCGTTCTCCAGCTCCCGGACGTTCCCCGGCCAGCGGTGCCGGGCCAGCAGCGCCAGCGCCTCGGAGGAGATGCTCTTGGGCTCCTCGCCGCGCTCGTCCGCGATGCGCCGCAGCAGGTGCTGCACCAGCAGCGGGAGATCCCCCAGCCGAGCCCGGAGCGGAGGAACGTTGAGGACGATCCCGGAGAGCCGGAAGTAGAGATCCTGACGGAACTCTCCCCGCTCGACCATGGCCCGCAGATCCCGGTGGGTGGCGCAGACAATCCGGACGTTCGCCCGGATCGGGGTCGTCCCACCCACCCGCTCGAAGGTGCGCTCCTGGAGCACCCGCAGCAGCGCCACCTGGGTCGCCGGGGAAATATCTCCGATCTCATCCAGGAACAACGTCCCCCCCTCCGCCATCTCGAAGCGCCCCCGCTTGCGGGCGACCGCCCCGGTGAACGCCCCTTTCTCGTGGCCGAACAGCTCCGACAGCAGCAGCGACTCGACCAGGGCCCCACAGTTGACCCGCACCAGCGGCGCCCCGTGCCTCGGGCTGGCCTCGTGAAGCGCCTCGGCGACCAGCTCCTTGCCGGTACCGCTCTCCCCCAGCACCAGCACCGTCGCGTCGGTGCGCCCCACCTTCTTTATCCCGTCGAGCAGGCTGCGGATCGCGGGATCCTCCCCGGTCAGCAGCCGGACCGACGGACGTGGGCGCGGGGTCGAACGGGGCCCCTCGCTCGACGGAGGAGGCGACGAGGTCTGCTCCCGCTCCAGGAGGGCCAGAGCCGCCAGATCCCGGCGCTGGAGGAAGCTGCGGCGCAGCGGCGCAGGCAGGCCAGCCAGCACATGGTCCCGCAGCGCGATCGCCTGCTGCACGTGGGAGGCTGCCAGATCCCCCTGCCCCTCGGCGCGGGCAACCTGGGCAGCGAGCGTGTGCGCCTCCCGGAGAAATTCCTCGTCGCCAGCCCGACGCGCGAGCTGCACCGCCCGCTGGGCTGCCTCGCCGCTGGGCCGCCCCGCCGCCCTCAGGAGCTGGGCGCGGAGCAGGGCGATCTCGGCCTGCGCATAGGGGGTCGAAGCATGCTGCTCGGCCAGGTCGATTTCGACTCGAGCGCGCTCCAGATCTCCTTCCTCCAGGGCGATCCTGGCGCCTACCCGGTGGCACTCGTCGAGCATGTCGCCGTCGCTTGAGCCGCCGGCGCCCGCCAGAGCGGTGGTCAGCTCGCGGGTGGCGAGGAGGGTGTGACCGCGAGCGAGGTGGATCCGGGCAGCGATCAGGGCGAAATGCGCGTTCCTGGGCAGGGAGGCCCCCCGAGAGACCGTGAGGCGACCGAAGGAGAGGGTCTGCTGGGCCTCGTCGAGGAGGCCCAGGCGCAGCCGCAGCTCGGCAAGGTTGGCGATCACGCGGGCGAGCCCCAGGCGCTCGCCGACGCGGCGGCGGATCCCGATGGCTTGCTCGCTGAGCAGGAGCGCCTCGCCGTACTCGTGGCGGTTCATGGCCAGGACCGCCAGGTTGGAGAGGGCGAAGGCCACCGCCCGCTCGTCGTGGTGCTGACGTCCTTCGCTCAGGACCGCCTCGAGCATCGGCCGGGCCTCGTGGAGGCGACCGCTGGACATCACGGCGATGGCCCGGTTCAGCCGCGCGCGGAGCTGGGCGGACGGATTGACCAGGCGGGCCGCAAACGCGGCGTCCGCAGCGAAGTGCTCCTCGGCCTGGTCCCAGAGACCGCGGGCCAGCAGCAGCTTGCCCAGGGTGTTCCGGGCCGCGAGGGCGCAAGGGGCGGAGGGCGCGAGGTCGTGGGCCTCCTGGGCGAGGGAGGCGGCCTCGTCGTGGCGTCCCTGAGCGTAGCGCACCTCGGCCCTCCCCGCGAGGATCGCCCCTCGCTCCTCGGCGCTCCGGGCGGTCACCAGGGCGCGAGCGAAGGCCACGTCGGCGCCCACCAGATCCCCGCGGCCCAGCAGCGCCCGACCCAGCGCCTCCTGGGAGCGGTGCTCGTCAGGGCACAGGACAACCGCCTGCTCCGCCCACTCCAGGGCGCTGTCCGCGTCCCCGCGGGCCAGCGCCAGCTCGGCGCTGCGGACGCAGCAGCCGTGGCGTTCGTCGGGGGACAGCCCTCCGACCGTCTCCTTCCAGCTCGCCCAGAGATCTGCGCAGGCGATCACGTCGTCAGCGCTGCGGATTGCCTCGGTGTGCGCAGCCTCCGCCTCCGCCAGCGCTCCGCTCCGGGCCAGGAGCTGGGCGGCGCGCTCCTGAGCCCACGGGTCCCCGGGGAAATGCTGGCGCAGCGCCCTGGCAACGACGCCATCGTCCTCCGCGTCCCCAGGGATCGCCTCCAGCTCATCGCAACAGCGCACCAGCGCGCCTTCTCCCTGGATCAACGCCCCCGCCTCCAGGAGCCCACGCAGCCCCCTGGTGTCGCCGCCCAGGGCCCCGAGGAGCGCCAGGGGCCAGGGCCGCCCGGCGAGCTGGATCCGCCGCGCAAGCCTCGCTTCCGCCGGGGAGACCCCCCGGAGCGGCTGCCTCGTGGGGGGAGGCTCGGGGCTCTCCTCGGCGAGCACACCGCGACCCCAGCGCCGCTCCAGGGACGCGACCCCCAGGAGGGCCTCCTGCCTCGAACGACGCAGTCCCTCGGCGCATAGCGCCCCCCACCAGCGCAGCAGCCCCTCCTCCGGCAGGATCGTGTCAACCTCGAACCCGGGCTCGGGCCAGCCCGCAGGCCCGGCGTCCCCCGGCGTGAGGAGCAAAAGCACCAGGCTCGCCCTACCCCCCTGGAGAAACCGCGGCAACAGCTCGGCCACCCCCCGATCCCAGGCCGAGTCAGCGACGAGGCCCCCGACCACCGTGGCCCCGCGCTCGACGAGCAGCGCCCCGAGCTGCTGGGCAGCCGCCTCGGTGTCGCTGGGGAGAGGCCCTTGCCCCAGACGGAAAGCAACCTCCCGCCAGAGGCTCCGGCCAGGCGGCCTGGGGACAACCACCAGGGGCCGCCCTCCCCGGGCCCCTGCCAGGTGGCGCCTGGTCAGGTGCCGGCACAGCGGCAGGAGCAGGGTTGCGTCGGAGAGCGAGACCACACGACCGCCGCGGGCATCTTGCTGCCCCACCAGATCATCGAGGGCCACGAACCCAGCAGGGGACGGGGAGGTATCTGGAAAACCGGGGGCTACGGAGGACTGCAAGGCCCAGACAGGCTAACCAACCCCCCGGGGGATGCAATTCTTTCCGTCTTCCCCCCCAGGGAGCGGTTGACCGCGCCACCGCCTGACGCCACGATGAGCCGCCAAAAAGCAGGACATCGAGCGCATGACCCAGAAAAAGACCCCCATCATCCTGGTCGCCGACGACGAAGAAGAGATGCGCACCATGCTGGAGCATTTCGTCTCCAGCCAGGGCTACGCGGTCCACACCGCCGCCAGCGGCGACGAAGCCTGGGAGAAGGTCCAGCGCCACCGCCCGGACCTGGTGCTCCTCGACGTCCGCATGCCGGGACTCAGCGGCTGGGAGGTCAGCCGCAACATCTCCCACACCCCCGAGCTCTCCCACACCCGCGTCATCGTCATCACCGGCATCGGCGAGCGCGTCAACGAGCTCACCTCCCCCCTCTTTGGCGCCTTCGCCTACCTCGACAAACCCTTCGACATCGCCGACCTCGAGGCCAAGATCCAGGCCGCCCTCGGCCCCCGCGCGGCCCCTCCGACCCCCCCCAACGGCGCCTCCAGCGCCGCCGCCCCGGCCCCCCAGCAAGGCGGCTTCCAGCCCCCCAAGCGGAAGACCTCCCCCCGGAAGGCCGCCGCACCCCCTCCGACCAGACCGGCGGCCAAGAAGCCCGCCGCCAAGAAACCCGCGGCTGGACCCGCGAAACCGGCCGCCAAGAAACCCGCCCCCAAGCCCGCCAAACCAGCAGCCAGGAAACCCGCGACCGAGAAGCCCGCCGCCAAGAAGCCTGCGGCCAGGAAGCCCGCCTCCAAACCCGCCCCCAAGCCCACGAAACCAGCGGCCAGGAAGCCCGCCGCCAGGAAGCCCGCCGCCAGGAAGGGCTGAGGCTCACTTCTTCGGGACCGGGACGACCAGCGGGTTGGACGAGACGAAGTTGAAGACCCGATCCGCGTTGCCGATCTGGGCGATGAACAGGCCGACAAACGAGCCAAAAAGCGCGTCACCCGCCCCCACCGTGGAGGCCCCCTTGGGCCGGCTGATCCAGCGCTTGATCCGGGCGATCACGTCCTGCGAGATCGGGTTGATCTCCACCACCCCCTTGACCTCGTAGCTCCCCCCCGGCTTCAGCTTCGCCCGCTCGATGAGGGGCATCCGATCAAGCTGGAGGCACCGCTTGAACACGCCCTCCAGGCTGGGCACCGCCGGCGAGTAGGCGCTCCCGTTGTGCTTCGTCACCTCGACGGTGTAGACCTCGTCCCACACGTCGTAGACCACACGGCAGCTCTTGAGCACCAGGACCCCGGGGATGGGCGTCTTGCTCCCCTTCTCGAAGAGCGACGCGGTGAGCACGATCAGCGTCGGGATCCCGCTGTTCAGCTTCTGGCGGATCCCGTCGTCCAGGATCTCCCGGTACGAAAAGGCCAGGTTCAGGTGGGTCTTGTCCCAGGACCAGGCGACCGTCTTTGGCTGGAAGACCGGGGGCGGCGGCGGCTCCTGGGCGAGCGCAGGCCGCGAGGAAGCCAGCGCCAGCGCCAGCGCCAGCCCGGAGGACGCCGCGCCCCTCAAGGCCCCCCCCGGAACGCCGGGAGGAAGCCCAGCACGTTGGCGAAGGCGAAGAGGAAGCCCCCGGCCTTGGTATCCATCCGAAGGCCCACGTTGAACGTGAAATCCACCGGGATCCTCGCGAGCCCGGAGAACCCCTGCACCGGGTCCGCCAGGTCGCGGCGAGAGGCGACCGAGTACAGCCCCGCGGAGCCGAAGAAATCGACCCCGTAGATGGCCCGGTGGCTGCGGTAGAGGGGGATCCGGTACTCCCCCAGCAGCCTGCCCGCGTACTCCCCGGTGCGCAGCTCGGAGATCGCCGTCTTGAAGAAGTTGGGGGCGGGCCTCCGGTCGAAGTTCAGATCAAGGACCCGATCCGGCAGCAGATCGCTGAAATCCGCCACGTAAAATTTCTCGAAGATCGGCGCGTCGCCGCCGATGGCCCCCGCGAAAAGCTCCAGACGCGCCACGTGGCCCCGGGGCAGCGGCCACCAGCGCGACGCCCGGAGCTGCAGCTTCTCGTAAGGGTAGCCGGTGCCAAAGGGCGCCAGCGAGGTGTCCGCCGCCAGGGTGAGGTGCCAGCCCCGGGTGGGCAGCGCAGGGGCGTCCCTCGTGTCGTGGACGAAGGTGAGCCGGAAGCTGGAAAGGTAGCTCGTCCCCGGGACAAGATCGAAGGAGAGCGGCTCCCTCCCTGCGCCCCTGAGGTGGGACGCCGCCAGCGGAAGCCGCGACGAGATCCTCTCCAGCCGGTAGTCGGCCCAGAGCTGGGAGGAGACCGAAAGATCCCTCCCTGCCCCCAGCAGCCCCCCGGTGCGCGTGTAGCGCGCCACGGCGAAATCCTCGACCCGCTCCGCCCCCCCGAAGGGATCGTCGTAGCGCACCTGCCGGTTGCCGTAGAACTCCCGAGCGACCCCGTGCAGCAGCGTCGCCTGCGCCATCCAGGACGTCCCCCAGAAGGCCGGGTCGAGGAACCTCAGCCTCACCCCGTACTGCCCGTCCGCCACCGCGAAGGCTCCCCCCAGCGTCACCCCGGAGCCCAGCAGGTTGGTCTCCGCCACGTCCGCGCCGCCGTAGGCCGACAGCGGCCTCGTCTTCCCCTCGTCCGTGGCCGTCGCGCTCAGCCCCAGCCACACGTCGTTGACGACGATGGTGTTCCGCTCCTCCACGTCGATCCGCAGCACCACCGCCCCGCGCCGCGAGCCCTTCCGCAGCGACAGCGAAACCGCCCGGAAAAACCCCGTCCCCAGCAGCCGGTAGCGCAGCAGCTCCAGCTCCGGATCGTCCACGTCCAGCACCCGCCCTACCCGGAACGGCACGTAGCGCAGCACCACCCGATCCCGGGTCCGCTGGTTCCCGCTGACCTCGATCCGCTCCAGCTCGTAGCGCAGCGAGGTCCTGACCGGCGTCGTAGCCTCCTCCTCCGCGGGGGCCGGCGGCTCCTCGGCCTGCGCCCCCCGGGCGACTAGCGCCAGGGCGAGGCCCAGCGCGGCCCCTCGAAGCGTCCTGCCGTTCCGTTCCCGCACGCCTCCCGGCCTCGCTCAGCCCGGAGGCCAGCCCAGCGGGCGCCCCCCGAGCACATGCAGGTGCAGGTGGAACACGCTCTGCCCGCCGTGAGTCCCGGTGTTGGCCACGGTCCGGTAGCCGGAGCCCTCGACGCCGGTGATCCGGGCCACCTGCTGGGCCGCCAGCAGCAGCTCCGCGGCCAGCTCCCGGTGCTCCCCGGTGAGCTGCGCCAGGCTCTCCACGTGAACCTTCGGGATCACCAGCACATGCACCGGCGCCTGCGGCTGGATGTCATGGAACGCCAGCACATGCTCGTTCTCGTAAACGATCTTCGCAGGGATCTCGCCCCGGACGATCCGGCAGAACAGGCAATCGCTCATGCCCTCAGCGTCGACCGTGAGGCGCCCCCCGTCAACAGGCCCGGGCGCCCTCGGGTCATTTCACGGGACCTCCCCGGCCAGCGCCCGGCGCAGCGAGCCCGGACGATCAAAGCGATCCAGGCAGAGCTCGGGAGGGAACGACCGGAACCCCACCCGGCACGCCCCCACCCCGCCCAGCGGCGTCCCCAGGAGCTCCACCGCCCCGGAAGGCGCCAGGAAATACGCCCCACGGCCGTCCCGCAGCACCCGCAGCGCCCCCAGCGGAGCCCCGTCCGCCACCCGCAGCAGCAGCGTGGACCCCGAGATCGTCGACGGCGCCAGCAGCACACCCCCTTGTACCACCGTCCCCTCCCCGTCCACCGGCAGCAGCTCCCCCAGCGACCGGAGCTGCTTCCCCTCGACCGCGTCGAACACCCGCACCCGCACCCCAAGCAGCGACCGCGCCACCACCAGCAGCTCTCCCCCGGCCGTCTCCGCCAGCCCCGTCACCTCCCCCAGCGGCGTCGCCGGGCGCATCGCCTCCCCGGGACCATCCGGAAGATCCCTGCAAACCACCTCGCCCGCGTCATCCCCCGAGCACAGCCGCGCGGCCCCCACGAAGGCTAGCCCCTGGACGTTCCCCCGGTGATCGCCCGGCACCAGGCGGGGCTCCCCTCCTCGCTCCGTGTCCCAGACCCGCACCACCCCTCCTCGCTCCCCGGCCGCCACCCAGCGACCGTCCGGCGACAGCGCCACCGCCAGCGTCGCCGGCATCCTCGCCCCCTCCAGCGTCCGCCTCGCCTGCACCGCCCCCACGTCGAAGAGCTGGAGCCACCCGTGCGGCCCCAGCGTCACCAGCGTCCCCCCCCCCCCCACCCCCCCCAAATTACCTCCCCCCCCGAGCCCCCCCCCCCCCCCCCCCAACGCCCCGAATTGCCTGCCCACCTGAGGCCGCTCCCGCAGCGCCAGCAGCCGCCCGTCCCCCACCCCGAAGATCCGCAGCTGCCCCTCGGAAAAAGCCGCCAGCTTCCCCCCCACAAAGGCGACCCCCGCCGTCAGATGCCCCGCCGCAGGCAGCTTCGCCTGCTCCCCTCGCCCGGGCCACAGCAGCCGCACCGCGCCGTCCGGATCGACCCCCGCCAGCGCCTCCTGCCCCCGCGCCGCCGGCACCTGCAACGCCTCCGCATGCAGCGGATCGATCGCCCGCAGCCCCGCCCCGCTCTCCGGATCCCGGATCCGGTACGTCACCTCGTGGCTCCCACCGGTCAGCAGCAGGGGCCCCACCGCAAACACCTCCCGGAACCGATCCCCGGGCCGCTCCTGGATCTCCCTCGGCGCCTTCGCCCCGGGCCGCCAGAGCGCCCAGCGCCCGTCCAGCTCCAGCAGCGCCGTCTCTCCCACGAACCCCGCGGCCCTCCACCCTTCCCGCGAGGCCACCTCACCGGACTCCACCTCCCACAGCAGCGCCTGCCCCCCCGCCTCCCCCAGCACCCTCCCCCCGCTCGTCGACGCGGCCACCAGCCGGTACGGCCCGGGAACCCTGGCCCGCAGCCTCCTCGCGGCCACCCCTTCTCCCAGTGGGGTCACTTCAACCCCATCCCGGGTTCCTGCCGCCACCCAGCTCCCCTCCGGCGACAGCAGCACGCTCGCCTCGCCCGGAGCGCTCCACGTCACTTTCCCGGGGCCTCGCAGCACCACCCGCCGGCCTTGCTCCAGAAGCAGGTGTCCCGCGCTGCTGTGGCCCCGAAGCTTCCCCGGGAACGCTAGCCGACGCTCGCCGGTCGGTTCCGCCACCGCCACGCCCTCCTCCGTGGTCAGCAGGAGCCCCCCTGGCACGTAGCCCACCATTTCCTTCGCACCGCCCGCGTCTTGCTGGTGCTCTCGCCCGGTGAAGAGATCCCACCGCCGCAGCGTCCCGTCGCCGGCGAGGATGGCCAGCTCGGTGCCCCCCAGGGGGCCCGACGCCCCCGGAGCGAAGGCCAGCCCCCGAGCCCAAGTGCCCCGCAGCGGCAGGGCGTGGACCTCCTGCCCGGTCGCCACCTCGATCACCCGGACGATCTGCCCTTCCCCCAGCGCCAGCAGCCGCCCGTCCGCGCTCGCGGCCAGCGCCGGGGTCGACCGCCTCGCCAGCGGGGAGCGCGTCGGCGCCTTCCACGGCAGCGCCCCCAACGGTCCGTTGGGCAGCGACAGCGAAACCGGAGGTTGATCCCGCTCCAGCGCCACCAGGGCCCGGTCCAGCAGCCACCGCCCTCCCTGGACGTCCCCTCGCCCCAGCGCTTCCATCCCTTCCCTCACCCATCCCAGCGCCTGGAGCGTCTTCACCGGCGGTATCCCCGCCGCCAGCCGCCTCGCCTGCTGCCGCTCGTCCTCCGGGGCCCCGGGATCCTGCTCGATCTGCTCCGCCAGCGCCGCCGCTTCCCTCGCGTCCCCCAGCGTCACCACCGCCGACAGCAGCGCTCGCCGCGCCTCCCGGTCCTCTGGACACCGCTCCGTCGCCTCCCGCAGCAGCCGCCTGGCCCGGTCCAGCCTCCCGGCCTCCAGCGCCTCCCTCCCCTGGGCGACCAGCGCCTCGCCGCAGCCCGGCGGTGGAGGCGGTTCCCCCGGAGTTGCTGCGCGTGTTGGCGCTGTTCCTGGTACCGCGCAGCCTGCCAGCACCACCCCGAGCGCCGCCCGAAGAAGCCGACCCGACGCCGCCATGCTTCCGTCAGTGTAGCTTGCCTTCTGCTTCCCGGGTGCGCCATCCTACCCCCCCCATGGGGAAGCCCCTCGACGAGGCGATGGCCCGGTACGCCCGCGGCGACGACGACGCCTTCGCCGAGATCTACGACCTTGCCGCCCCGGCCATCCATGGCTTCCTCCTGCGCCTCTGCCGCGACGAGACCCAGGCCGAGGATCTCACCCACGACACCTTCATGAAGATCCACCTCGCCAGGGGTATCTTTCGACCCGGCTCGGAGGTGCTCCCCTGGGCCTACACCATCGCCCGCAACCTGTTCCTTGACAGCACGCGCCGCAAGCGCGCCACCGTCTCGCTGGAAGGTCGAGCGCGAGGAGCGAGGCAGCGACCCGGGGATCCCCTCCCCGGACGCCCCCGCCGACGAGGTGCTGGAGGCCACGCGGCTGGCGCGCCACGTCGAGCGGGTGCTGGGGAACCTCCCCGAGTCCCAGGCGACGGCGTTCCGGCTGCTGAAGCAGGAGGGGCTGAGCGTGGCGGAGGCCGCGGCGGTCCTTGGCGCGACGGAGGCCGCAGTCAAGCTCCGGGCGCACCGGGCCTACGAGGCGCTCCGGGCGGAGCTGGGCGATACCTGGGCGCCCCAGGAGCGTACCCTCCGGAGGACTTCATGACCCGGCTTCCTCCTGCGCTCCGAGATCGGGTGCTGGCCACCCGCGCCACGCTCCGGAGCGCTCCGGCGGGTTCCTGGGAGCGACGCCGGGCCCTGGCCCTGGCGCTGGTGATCCTCTGGACCGCCTCGGGCGTCGTCTTCCTGGAGATGCGGGGCGACTGGGGGCAGCTCCCGCTGTGGTACCGGATCAGCTCGCTGCTCCTCACCCTGGGCATCGGCGCTGGTCTCCTGGCGCTGTGCTTCTGGCGGGGGCGTTACATGCTCGGGCCTCCGGCGTGGGTGGCCCGGCTGGGCTCGGTGGGCGGCCCGCTCCTGGCGCTCCTCTGGATCCTTCTGGTGTCTTTTCCGACCTCGCCTCCTGGGGACTGGCTCTCGGAGGCCCGCAGCGCGATCCATTGCCACGTCATCGCGGTGCTCGCGGCACTGCCAGCGCTGGCGGCGCTGCTGTGGCTGCGGCGGGGGCTGGCCCTCCCTGCGCCG
>CAZSDX010000056.1:0-19260 GCA_964605685.1 uncultured Polyangiaceae bacterium | reverse complement strand
GCACCGCGAGCCCGAGCACCGGCAGCGCCCGGGCCTGGAGGTCTCCATCACGGGACAGGCTCACCAGCACGGCGGTGGTCCGCCGCCGCGGCCAGCGGAGCAGCGCGAACTGCTGGCCGTGGAAGAAGACCAGCACCCAGGGCCTCGGGTCCGAGGGCGTCGGGTGCTGGAGGAAGGTGATACGGAGGGTGGCGAGCCAGAGGCGAGCGATCCAGCCGAGAGCGAGGCCGAGGAGCGCCCGGAGCAAGAGCTCAGCCCTTGAGCTGGGCGAGGAGGGTCTTGGCTTTTTCCAGGCCCGGGTCGTTCTCGACGGCACGCTCCAGCATCTGGATGGCCTTGGGCTTGTCGTTCTGGCGGTGGGAGATGTCGCCCAGGTAAAAGAAGACCTCGGCCTTGGAGATGGGCGAGGAAGCGTCGAGCTTCTGCAGAAGGAGGGCGCGGAAGGTCTTCTGCGCGCGGTCGAGGTCGCCCATGTCGAGGGTGAGGGTTCCGAGGTCGCGGAGGGTGGCGATGGAGCCGGGGTCGATCTTGAAGGCGGCGTCGAGCTCGGAGAGGGCCTTTTCCTTGTCGTTCTCGCTGAGGTAAGCCTGGGCGAGGCGCTGGTGGACGGCGGCGAGCTCCTTGGAGCGCTTGCCGCCGTAGCTCTCCTTGATGCGCTCGAGGGCCTGGATGGCGTCCTTGCCGCGGCCGGAGAGGCTGTAGGCCTCGCAGAGGGCGAGGAGCAGCTCGCGGTCGTCGGGGACGAGGGCGCTGGCCTTCTCGAGGAGGGCAGCGGCGGCGCCGGCGTCGTTGCGCCTGTCGCGGTGGATGGCGGCGGCCTGGCGGTAGAGGGCGACCTTCTGGTCGTTCTTGTCCGAGTCGTCGGCGTCCCCGGCGATGAGGTCGGCGAGCTTTTGCCAGTCCTTGGAGCGCTCGTAGAGGGAGCGGAGCTTGGTGCGGATCTCGGCGCGCTTGGGGTCGACGGCGAGGGCGCGTTCGAGGGCGGAGCGGGCGCCGTCGTCGTTTTTCTGCTTGGCGTGGGCGTCGGCGAGCTGGAGGGCGACGGAGATGGCGTCCTCGCCGGACTCGAGGTCGAGGAGGCTGGAGAGGGCCTTGATGGCCTCGGGGAGGTCGTTCTTGGCGAGGAAGAGGCGCGCGGTGGCGGAGAGCGCGCCCTTGTGCCTGGGGTCTTTGTCGAGGACGGCCTTGTAGGTCTCGATGGCCTTGCCGACGTCGCGGAGGCGATTCTCGTACATCTCGCCGAGGCGGACCTTGAAGGTGAGCTCGGCCTGCTGGTCGTTGTTCTCCTGGGCCAGCTTGAGCTGGGAGCTGAGGAGCTCGACGAGATCCTCGTCCTTGCCGGCCTTCTCGTAGAGCTGGGAGAGCTCGACGACCGCGGTGGGCTGGCCGGGCTCCTCCTCCAGGACGGCGCGGAGCACGTCGATGGCGTCGCGCACGTTGAGGAGCTTGGCCGAGAGGAGGCGGGCCTGCTCGATGCGGAGGGTGGTGCGCTCCGAGGGGGAGGTGGCCACGTCGATGAGGCGCTCGAGGAGGCGAGCCAGCTCGGGGGTCTTGTTGGTCTCGTCGTAGAGCACGCGGAGCGCGGAGGAGGCCCGGGTGTCGCCCGGGTCGTTCTCGAAGAGCTCCTCGTAGAGCTTGATGGCGCCGGTCTTGTCGCCGATCTTCTCGCGGAGCAGCTCGGCGGCGCGGTGGCGTAGCCGGGAGATTTCGCCGCCGTCGGGCACGAGGTCCGCGCTCTTGAGGAGCAGGTCGGTGGCCTCCTTCCAGTCGCCAGCCTTCTCGCGGAGGGCGGTGAGGTGCTCGAGGGCCCAGAGGTCGGCGTCGTTTTCCTGGAGGAGCTGGCGCAAGGTGGCCTCCGCCAGGGCCTCGTCGCCGAGCCCTTCGGCGAGGTTCTTTGCCTCCTGGAGCAGGGTCTTCTTCTGCTCGATCTCGGTCTCGAGGGCGGCGCGCTTGCGGAGGGTGTCGACCAGCTCGCGCTCGCGCCCGGGGGTGCGGCGCAGCTCCTCCAGGGATTTGAGGATCTCGAGGGACTCCGGGTCCTTGGCGAGGGCCTGCTCGAAGGCGGCCTCGGCGGCCTTCTTGTCGGAGAGCCGATCGCGGTGCCAGCCGGCGAGGCGGACGAAGAGGTCGCGGGCGGTATCCGGGGCGAGGGAAGAGGCCGAGGAGATGGCCTTCTGGAAGGCGGCGGCGCCGCTGGCCCACCCGTCCGTGATGGGCATGAGGCGCTCGAGTTCCGCGAGCACGTCCGGGTCACTTGGATCATCCTGGAGGGCAGACTCCAGGGTGGTCTGGGCGCGCCTGGCGTCGCCGAGCTTCTCCTCGATGACGCGCGCCAGGTCGAGGCGGAGGCGGACGCGCTCGGAGGGCTCACGGTTGTGGGCGATACGCTTGTCGAGGAGCTCCGCGAGCCGCCCGTTGTCGTTGAGGGCGCGGTAGACCTGCTCCAGCAGCTCGGAGACCTCGTCGAAGAGGGACTCGTTGGAGGTGAGCCCCTCCAGGGCCTCGCGGGCGCCGGGGTGATCCTGGCGCGCGTCGAGGGCGGCGCGGAGGGTGCCGAGGCCGGTTGCGGGCTCCTTGAAGTCGTTGATCTGGAGCAGGGCGAGGCGGTGGAGGAGGTCCGCGCGGCCATTGAGGTCATTCTCGACACCGACGCGACGCTCCAGGATCTCGCTGAGGGCACGGGGGTCGTTGCCGCGGGCGAGGAGGCGGTCGAGGGCGACGAGGAGGGAGGGTTCGTCTCCGGCGTGGTCGAGGGCGACGCGGTAGGCGGCGATGGCGCGGGCGTCGTCCTTGAGGTGCTCCTCGGCGACCTTTCCGAGGCGGGTGTTGAGGTTCTGAGCGACCACGGGCTCGGTGGTGGCGGCGGCGCGCTCGGCGAGCACGTCGGCGTAGCGTTCCCAGCCGTTGGAGGCGGCGAGGCGCTCGATCTCGCCGTGGATCTCCTCGTCGTCGGGGGTCTCGGCGAGGGCGCGCAGCAGGCTCTGCTCGGCGGCCTTCGGGTCGCTGAGGTTGAGCTCCTGGACGATGGCCATGGTCCGGAGGGTCTGGGCCCTGGACACCTCGTCGGTGAGGGCGCGGAGGCGGAGCTCGAGGACGGCGATGAGGTCCGCCCAGCGGCCGTTGCTGCGCAGGACGGGGTCGAGGATGTCGGCGGCCTGGGCGCGCATGTCCTGCTGGGCCTCGCCGATCTGGCGGACGGCGAGGATGGCGGCGTCGTCGCCGGGGGCCTCGTCGAGGACCATGCGGTAGCACTCGAGGGCTTCGAGGGGGTCATCGAGGCGGAGGCGATGGAGGTCGCCCATGGCGCGGCGGAGGTCGATGCGTTCCTGGGCGGTCTCGGCGATGGCGGCCTGGAGGCGGAGGTTCTCCAGGAGGTCGGGCCAGAGCTCCTCCTGGCGGAAGAGGCGGTCGAGCCACTGGAGGGCGGCCTTGTCGTTGGGGCGCAGGTCGAGGACCTCACGGAGGGCCTCGATGGCCTCGCGGCGCTGCTCGAGGGGGTCCTCGTAGCGGCGAGCCATGCGGCAGAGGAGGTCGTACTTGAGCTCTTCCTCCTGGGGGTCGGCGAGGTCGATGCGGCGGCGGTAGAGCTCGACGAGGCGGGGGGCGTTGCCCTTCTCCTCGTGGAGGGCGATGAGGGCGTCGGCGGTGGGCACGCTGTCGGGCTCCAGCTCGAAGGCCCGCTCGAAGGCCTCGATGGCGCCGGTGTTGTCGTCGACCATGTCGCGCTTGACGCCGCCGATGCGCCGGAAGAGGGAGGCGCGCTCGTCGTCGCCGACCACGAGGTCGGCCTTGCGGCTGAGGACGCCGACGTGGGCGGGCCAGTCGGCGAGCATCATGGAGAGGGAGTCCATGGCCTCCAGCGGCTCGATGTCGGCGTCGTCGAGCTGGTGGATACGGCTGTAGGCGCGCAGCGCCTGGCGGGGGTCGTCGCGGCGCTCGTCGTGGACCCTGGCGAGGGAGAGGAGCAGGTCGCGCTGCACGTGGCGCTCGGACTGGGCGATGGCGCGCTCGTAGGTGTCCGCGAGGCGATCCCAGGAGACGAGCTGCTGGGCGAGGCGCTCGAGGTCGGCGCGGAGGCTGCCGTCCTCGGGGTCGAGGAGGAAGGCGAGGGAGATCATCTCGAAGGCCTTGTCGAGATCCTTGGCGCGCTCCTCGTAGAGCTGGGCGGACTCGCGGTAGATGGTGATCTTCTCGCCGGGATCCTCCGCGAGGCCGAGGCGCTGCTCGGCGAGGCGGATCAGGTTGCGCCAGTCGTCGGCGCGGGCGTAGAGCGGCGACAGGATCTCGACGACGCGGGCCTTGTGCTCCTCGACGCTGGTGAGGGCCTCCAGCTCGGCGATGGCCTCCCGGTGCCAGGGCATGTTGCCGACGATGATCTCGAGCTGATCGATGGCGGACGGCACCTCCGAGAGCTCGCCGCGGTAGAGGCGGGCCAGCGCGAGGCGGTAGGCGGACGACTGCTCGCCGTCGGTCTCGTTCTCGGCGCGGCGGAGGTAGAGCTCGGCCAGGTCCTGCCAGCGCTGGCGGGAGCGGTAGAGCCGGGTGAGGGCGTCGAGGGCGCGGGCGTCGCGCTCGTCGACCTCGACGGCGGCGCGGTAGGTATCGATGGCCTTGTCCGGCTCCTGGAGGGCGTTCTCCTCCAGGTCGGCGATGATGTGGAGGATCCCCAGGCGGTCGGCGGCGTCGAAGCGGTGGTCGAGGGCCATCCGGTAGAGCTCGACGCGCTCGGCGGGGCGCTTGGCGTCGATGAGCAGGGTGTCGACCGCCTGGAACAGCTCGCGGGACTCGGGCTCGAAGGCCAGGGCGCGGCGGTAGAAGCGGAGCGCCTGGTCCACGTTGCCGAGCTGGGCGAAGATCTCGCCGGTGCGCCGGGAGAGGCGCGCGGTGGCGGGCTCGTCGACGGACACGGCGTCGAGCTCGGCGGCGAAGATCTCGGCGAGGCGCGCCTCGGCGCCGGCGACCCGGGCCAGGCGCTCCAGCTCGCCCCAGGTGTGCTCGTCGGTCAGATCTTCGTGGAGGAGCTTGGCGGCGGTCTCGAGGGCGGCGCGGTAGTCTTCCTGCTGCTCCTCGTGGAGGGTGGCGAGCTGGCGGAGCAGGTCCCGGCGCTTGTCCGTGTCCTGGCTGGCGGCGAGCTGGGCCTCCAGGGCGCGGAGCAGCGCCTTCCAGTCGGTGCGGCTCTTGTAGACGTGCTCGAGCATCTCGCCGGCGTGGGCCCGGTCGGCGGGGTCTTCCGCCTCGAGGAGGAGGCGCTCGAGGGCGGAGATGGCGCCGGCGTGGTTGGGATCGACCTGGAGGGCGGCGTCCAGCTCCTCGAAGGCGCGGGGCACGTCCTGGAGGTTCCGCTCGGCGACGGACGCGAGCTTGACGTGGAGCTCGGCCTTGTCGCCGGCGTTCTCGCTGAGCTGGCGCTCGTAGAGGGCGACCAGATCGTTGAAGCGGCTCTCCTCGGCGTAGAGCACCTCCAGGGCGAGGACCGCGGGGGCGTCCAGACCGAGGTCGAGGATGGCCTCGTAGACCCGGATGGCCTCCCCGCGCTCGGGGATGACCTCGCCGGTGAGCTTGGCCTGGCGGTAGAGCAAGGCGCGGCGCTCGCCGTCGTCCTCCGCGACCTCGACGCGGCGCCGGAGGATGTCCAGCAGCGCGGGGGGATCGTTCATCTCCTCGTAGAGGGACTCCAGCGCGGTGAGGGCGGCGCGGTCGTCGGAGCGGAGATCGAGGACCTTCTGGTACCACTCGCGGGCCAGCTGGCGGTTGCCGAGCTGGACCCGGGCCAGCTCGGCGATCCGCAGGCGGGTCTGCCGCTGGATCTCCTCGTCGAAGACCTCGCTGGAGACGCCGGCCAGGACGTCCACCAGCTCGGCGTACTTGCCGGTGCTGGAGGCGAGGGCCTCCAGGCGCGAGAACCAGGACTCCAGCGAGGGGTCGGACACCGCCTCCCGGACCGCCCGGCAGGCGTAGGCGAAGGCACGGGCCGGGTCGCCCAGGGGGCCGACCGCGGTGCGCACGGCGCTCTCCAGGCTCTCCAGCCGCTCGCCGGGGTTGTCGGCGGTCTCGATCTCGATGTCGAGGACGCGCAGAAGCCGCTCGAAATCGCCGTCCGACTCGTAAAGCGGGTGGAGGATGCTGGCGGCCTCACGGCGGGCCTCCTCCACCTCCAGGAGCAGCTCCAGGGCCAGGCGGCTCTGGGGGTGCGTGGGGTCGAGGAGCAGCGCCTGGCGGTAGGCGTCCAGCGCCCCCGGCAGATCGCCGAGGAACTGGCGACGCACGTCGCCCAGGCGCCCCAGCAGCCCCAGCTTGCTGGCGGTGTCCTCCGCGAGCCCGAGGTCGTTCTCGAGGATCTGCGCCAGGTCAGGCCACTGGGCGGCCTTCTCGTGGAGTGCTGCCAGCGCCGCGAGGGTGGGGCGATCCGGGCCGAATTCGTCGACCACCGCCTGCCAGGCCCCGATGGCCCCGGCGGTGTCGTCGAGGCGGGTCGCGAGGGTCTCGGCGGCCTTGACCATCAGCCGGCGGCGCTCGTCGCGGTCGGTGGAGATCTGCTCGCGCGAGCGGAGCGTCTCGACGAGCTGCGGCCAGGCCCCGGTGCGCTCGTAGAGGCGCTCGAGGGCGCCCAGGGCTCGATCGTCGGACGGGTCTTCCTGGAGACGAGAGCTCCAGGCGGTGATGGCCCCGGAGGGGTCTCCGAGGGTGGACTCGGACAGCTCGCCCAGGCGCGCCCACAGCTCGCGTCGGGTGTCGCTGTCGGGCTCCAGGCGCACCTCCAGCCGCAGGGTGTCGGCCAGGGCCTTCGAGTTGCCGGAGGTCTCGTAGATGGCCTCCAGGGAGCGCGCCGCGGGCAGCACCAGATCCGGGTTCTCCGGGTCAATTTCGACCACACGGCGGTAAATTTCCTCGGCGCGCTGGAGATCCTGGAGGGCCTGGACGTAGACGCGGGCGACCTCCATGAGGATCTCGGCCTTGAGCTCCTGGGAGGAGGCGGCCTCGGCGGCGAGGAGCAGCACGTTGGCGGCGCGCTCCTGGGAGCCGAGGGCGGAGGCGACGTCGAGGAGGCGAGTTCGGGCGTCGGTGTCGGTGGGGTCGAGGGGGACGAGGCGCGTGAGGGCGGAGAAGGTGCCTTCGTCGTCGCGGAGCCTCTGGTCGCGGAGCTGCGCGACGCGGCGGAGGAGGTCACGGCGCAGGTCGTCGCCCTGGGCGCTCTCCAGGCGGATCTCCAGGATCCGTACGAGGTTGGCGGCGTCGTCGACGGTCTCGTAGACGCGCTCGAGGATCTCGGCGGCACGGGCGCGCAGGGCGGGGTTCTCGAGGATGCGCTCGATGAGGGCGCGGGCGTCGCTGTTGTCGGGGGCGAGGCGGAGCACCTCGTCGAGGTGGCCGAGGGCGACCTCCGGCGCCTGGAGGGCGTCGAGGTGGAGGCGCCCGAGGCGGAGCTTGAGAGAGATCGTGTCCTCCTCGGAGGCGTGCTCGAGGCGACGGGCGAGGAGCTTAACCAGCTCGCCGGGGCGGTTCTCCTGCTGGTAGAGGTTGTCGAGGGCCCGGAGCGACTGCTCGTGGAAGGGATTGAGGCCGAGGATGCGCTCGTAGTAGGCGATGGCCTTGGGGCGATCGGAGGTGATCTCCTCGCAGACGAGGGCCATCTCAGCGAGCAGCTCCACCTGACGCTCGGAGGAGGCGGCGGCGCAGACGCGCTCGTAGAGGGCCTCCAGATCGGCCCAGCGCTCGGAGTTGGTGAGGATCTGCTTGAGGCGCTGGAAGGCCGGTTCGTTGCCGGCGTCGCGGGCGAGGATGCGGTTGAGGTAGGGGACAGCCCCCTGGGCGTCGGAGAGCTTCTCGTCGTGGAGGGCGGCGGCGCGCTCGCAGAGCTCGATCTCGACGGGGGAGGTCTCCTCCTTGGCGAGGGCGTTGGCGAGGGCGCTGGCGAGGGCGGGGTACTGGGAGGACGCGCCGGCCTGCTCGCCGGCGCGATCCCAGAGGGAGAGCTCGGCAGGGAACTCGCCGAGGGCCCGAAGCAGCACCGCCAGGGCGGTCATCGCGTCCGCGAGCTTCTTCTCGTAAACGTCGGCGAGGCGCTGGTAGAGGCCGAGGCGCTCGCCGGGGTCAGCGGCGGTCTCGAGCATGACCTGGAGGGCGGTGGACTCCTTGGGGGCGTCGCCAGCCCGCTCGTACTCGCCCTGGAGCACCCGGGCGGCCTGGGCGCGGGTCTCGGGGACATCGACGAGGCGCTCGAGCATGCGGATACCGCGGGGCTCGTTGGGAGCGAGCTCGATAGCACGGATCGCCGCGGCGAGGGACTCGGCGTTCTGCTGGAGGGGGCCGGCGTAGAGCTCGGCCAGGTCGAGCTCGCGCTCGGCGCGCTCGGCGCCGTGGGTCAGATCGCGGCGGCGGGCCAGGATCTCGACGGCGCCGGCGGCGTCACCGGCGGCGAGGAGGAGCCGGGCGAGGGAGGCGAGGGCGGTGGCGTCCTCGGGGTCGATGGAGAGGACACGGCGGTAGAGCTCGACGGCGCGGGGTGGCTCGGCGAACACCTCCTCCTCGAGGACAGCCCACTCGTTGAAGAGCTGGGCCCGGGTGGAGCCCTCCACGGTGGCGGCGCGCAGCTCGAAGAGCCAACGCAGATCGTCCTTGCGGCCAGCGCTGCGGAGGATCTGATCGAGGGTGGAGACGATCTCCTGGTCGGAGGGATCCTCCTCGACGAGGGCGCGGTAGATGACGACGGCCTCATCGACCTTGTCGAGGTGGCCAGCGTACACCGAGGCGAGGCGGGCCTGCAGGGCGCGGCGATCCCCGACCGAGAGGGGCTCCGTCTCGTGGGCGAGGCGCCAGCGGATGGCCTCGGTGAACTCGCCCCAGGCGCCGGCGAGGGCGACGGTCTCCTCGAGGAACGCCAGGGCCCCGTCGGCGGAAGGATCGAGCTCGTAGGCCTTGCGCGCGTGGCCCACGGCGGCCTGCTTCTCGTTGATCTTGTGGCCGGAGATCTCGGCGAGGCGCCGGTAGTGAGCGACCTTCTCGCCGGTGGATCCGGCATGCTTGAGGAGGATCTCGTAGAGCGCCGGGAGGCGCCCCCAACGCTCCTCGCGCTCGTAGATCGGCACCAGGGCCCGGGCCGAGCGCTCGTCGTCGGGGAGCACCGAGAGCACCCGCTCGTAGGCGCGGAAGGCGCGGTCGGGCTGCTGGAGGCGCTCCTCGTAGACGCGGGCGCTGTGGAGCGAGAAGCGCACCTTCTGATCCGGGTCGGCGGTCTTGTCGGCGGCGGTGGAGAGCACGTCGGCGAGGCCATCCCAGTCGTTCTGGGCGGCGTAGAGCTCCTCCAGGCTATCGAGGTCGCCGGCGGCCAGGTAAGCGTCGCGGAGCACCCGGAGGGCCCGGGGGTGATCGGGCTTGAGCGCCAGGACACGGCGCCAGGCGCGGGCGGCCCCCAGCGGATCGTTGAGGCGATCGGCGTAGACGGAGCCGAGCTTCTGGAGCACGTTGAGCCGGGTGGGCTCGTCGGCGGCGGCGTCGACGCGGCGCTCCAGGACGTCGGCGACGGTGGCGAAATCCTTCTCGCGCTCGGCCTGCTTCTCGAGGGCGTCGAGGACCCCGGGGGCCTCGGGGTCGAGGGAGAGCGCCTCACGGTAGAGGCGGATCGCGTCGGCACCGCGGTCGAGGCGCTCGGCAGCGAGCTTGGCCATCTCCAGGAGCAGCTCGATCCTGGCCTTGCCCTCGACGAACTCGATTTCCCGCTCGCTCAGGGCATAGAGCTGGGCCCACGCGCGGCGCTTGTTGTACAGCTCGCGGAGCTTGCTGCGAGCCTCCTCGTCCTGGGGCTCGACCCGGAGCAGGGCCTCGTAGGCGTCGATCCCGTTGCCGACGTTGGAGAACTGATCGAGCCAGCGGCGCGCGACGGCGCGGTAGAGGGTGGCCTTCTCCCGTGGGTCAGCGATGATATCGGCCAGTTTTTGCTGGAACATGAGCAGGTCACGCCAGCGCGAGAGGGCCTCGTAGATGCGCACCAGCTCCCGGGCGGCCTCCTCGTTCTGCTCGTCGAGCTGCATCAGCTGGGTGAGCATCGGGAGCAGCGCGGTGTCGCTCTTGACGTGGGTCCGGTGGAGCCGGGTGATCTCCAGGAGGATACGGACGCGGGTCTCCTTGTCCTCCGCGGGGACCCGGTCGAGCTCGTGCTTGAGGAGATCGATGAGGGGGACCCACGCCTCGGTCTGGGTATAGAGGCGCTTGAGCGCCTCGCGGGCCTCGGCGTTGGCCGGATCGGCGCGGAGGCTCGCCTTGTACTGCTCGATGGCCTTGCCGGCGTTGGCGTCGTCCTCGGCGAGCCGGGCCAGCTCGGCGGCCACGGCCGCGCGCTCGGGGCCGTCGCTCATGGCGCGCTGGGCATCGGTCAGCACCGTGACCAGGCGGGCGCGGAGGTTCTGTTGCTCGCACCACTCGCGGAAGAAGTTGATCACCACCCCGTGAGCGGGCGCGAGCTTGCGCACCTTCTCGAACCACGGCTCGGCGGAGTCGGGTTTCCCCCGCATGCGCCAGTGCACCATGCCGATCTGCAGGTACACGTTCAGCTCCTCGCCGGGGCGGACCGCGCCGGAGCGGAGCTGATCCTCGTAGAGCGCGACGAGGAAATCCCACTCCTCGCGGTCGGAGAAGTGCCGGGCCAGGAACTCCATGGCCTCCTGGTTGCCGGGGGCCAGATCGAGGGCTTGCTCGTAGGCGGCGACGGCGCGCTGGGGGTCGGCGAGGCGCTTGTGCGCCAGGCGACCCAGGCGCAGGTAGGCCGCCAGGCGCATGTCCTTGCCGGCCTCGGTGGCGATCAGCTCCAGGACCTTCGCCAGCTCGGCCCAGCGGCCCTCCCGGCGGTAGACGACCTCCAGGAGCTTCGCCGCCTGGAAGTTGGTGGGATCGATGCGGATCGCCTCCTCGAGCTGGCGGACCACCTCATCCGCCACCCCGGGCTCCAGGCGGCCGAAGCGCCAGGCGGTCTCCGCGGCGCTCATCAGAAGCGAGCTGCGGAAGGCTGGCTCCTCCGTCTCGGCCACCTCGCTGGTGTAGCGCTCGACCACCTCCCGCCACCGGGCGCGCTGGGCCTCGATGCGCTCGATGATCTCGGTGAAGCTATCGTCGCCGGGGCGGAGCTGGGCGATGCGGCGGTGGGCCGGCAGCGCGCGCACCGAGTCGAACAGCTCCTCGTCGAGGACCCGGGCCAGCTCGAACTGGAAGCCGATCTCGTTGGGCTTGCCGCCGGCGAGGCCCGCCTCCAGCTCCAGGAGCCGGGCCACCGCCTCCCACTCGCGCCTCGCCTCGTGGCCCTGGCGCGCTGCCTCCAGCAGCGAACTCAGTTCGTCGGGGGGCAACCCAGGGTCCGGGGCCGTCACCGCGTCCTGGAGGTCGTTCCAGGCGCTCTCGAGGTCCGGATCGTCCTGAAGTTCGCCAAGTGCAGTCCGAATTGTTTGCGCGCTCATCAATCACCCCAGCGGGAGAAACAGGGCACTTCGTCGGTCGTCAGCAGGTGCCCGGTCCAGTGCTGCTTGCCGGACAGTGCACGGCCGTAGCGGTTCAGCTATCAGCAAACCGCCCGCAGCAAAAGCTAGACATTGGTTCGGAGCAGAATCTTTCGGTCAAAACCCCCCCATTTTCCGGATGTAGGATCCCGTGTGCCCCGGGGATAACGAGGGGCCAAAGCAGGTCTGCCCGGGCACCAACCGCCGAGGACTGTAACGCGGTTCGGTCAGGCCCCTCAAGCCAAGACGCACCGGACGCTGCCAGCGGGCCCCCGTCGCGCTAGAGTGAGCTCCGTGGCCCCCCCCTCCCTGCGTGTCCTCGCCCTGCTGGCGCCCCTCGCGCTGCTGGCCGGCTGCCCCTCGCCCTCCCCCCGCACCCAGAGCCCCGACGGCCTCACCTGCGGCCAGCGCCTCGTCGGCGGCTCCTGGCGTTTCACCGGGTTCCAGCCGGACCAGCCCCTCAACCCCCAGGACGCGGCCTCCCTCGAGCGGCTCCACGGCTCGCTGCGCCTGAGCTTCGACGGCCAGAACGCCATCACCACCGGCCCCGGGCTCCAGCATGTGGGCCCTTACCGGGTCGAGAGCGACGACGGCGTCTCCTGCCGCGTCGTCGCCCCGGACGACACCGGCGTCGTCAGCGAGACCTTCATCCGCTTCCTCGGCTCGCCCCACCGCATCGAGGTCATCGACCGCCGCAGCTCGATCCCCGGCCGCTCCACCATGGAACGCGGCGCCCCGGGCACATGACCCCCCTCGCCTCCGCGCTCCTCTGGCTCCGCGAGCGGCGCCCCACTGCGGAAGACGCCCTCGCCGCCCTCGTCTCCCACAACTCCTTCACCGGCAACCCGGAGGGCTGCGCCGCCGTGGCCCGCCAGCTCCTCGATCTGCTCCGCCTCGACGGCCTCTCCGCCGAGCTGCTCCCCAGCGCCCAGGGCCACGGCCCCCACCTCCTCGCCCGCACCGACGCCCCGGGGCCGCCGGTCGCCCTGGTGGGGCACCTCGACACCGTCTTCCCCCCCGGCTCCTTCGAGGGCTACCGCGTCGACGGCGCGCTGCGTCGTGGCCCCGGCGTCCTCGACATGAAGGGGGGCCTGGTGGTCGTTGCCCTGGCGCTGCAGGCCCTGTCCCGGGAGGGCCTCCTGGCCTCCCTCCCGCTCCGCCTGGTGATCGTCTCCGACGAGGAGATCGGCTCCCCCGAGGGCAGCTCCGTGATCCGCGCCTTCGCCGCCCCCTCCCGGGCCGCCCTGGTGTTCGAGGCCGGTCGCGCCCAGGATCTGCTCATCACCCGCCGCAAGGGCACCGGGACGATCCGGGCGGTGGCCCTCGGCAAGAAAGCCCACGCCGGCAACCTCCACCACGAGGGCGTCAACGCCGCCTGGGCCCTGGCGATCTTCGCCGACCGGGCCCAGCGCCTCACCTCCTACGAGGAAGGCCGCACCGTCAACGTCGGAAAATTCACCGCCGGCGAGGTGGCCAACACGGTGCCCGACCACGCCGAGGCCCTGGTGGACCTCCGCTTCACCTCCCCGGAGCAGGGCCGCTGGCTCCTGGAGGCGCTGGACGAGGCCGCCCGGGAGGCAGAGCGGCAGGCAAAAGGGTCAAAAATAACCCTAAGCGGCGGGCTCTCCCGCATGCCCATGGAGCGGAGCGAGGGGAGCGCGCGGCTGCTGCGGGCCTACGCGGCGGCGGCGGCGGCAGAGGGGCTGGGGACCGGGGAGGCGCCGCTGCTGGGGGGCGGGAGCGACGCGTGCACCACGTCGGCGATGGGGATCGCGTCGCTGGACGGGCTGGGCCCGCGGGGGAAGGGGTTTCACACGCAGGACGAGCAGATCGAGGTGGAGACGTTGATCCCGAAGGCGGCGGCGCTGGCGAGGTTCCTGGCGGCGTGGCCCGGGGAGCTGGCGAAGGAGCCCCCGGCGTGAGCGGGTACATCGATCTGCACAGCCACTGGGTCCCGGGGATCGACGACGGCGTGAGGAGCGCCGCCGAGGGGGTCGAGCTGCTGAGGAGGCTGCGGAGGGCGGGCTTCGAGCGGGTGATCGCCACGCCCCACATGAGGCCGGGGATGTTCGACAACGACCGGTCGGCCATCGAGCGGGCCTACGAGGCGATGGAGCTCCAGGTCGCCGAGCAGGAGGGGATGCCGGAGGTCGGGCTCGCCTCGGAGCACTACCTCGACGACAGCGTGTTCCAGCGGCTTCTGTCGGGGCAGGGGCTCCTCTACCCCGGGAGCCAGGCGCTGCTGATCGAGCTGAACGCCGAGTTCTTCCCGGTGCGCCTCGCGGATCGCATGCTCGACCTCCGGCGCAAGAAGCTGCGCCCGGTGCTGGCCCACCCGGAGCGCTACGCCGCCGTGTGGGCGAAGATCTCCGTGCTGGATGGGATCCTGGACGCGGGCGTGGTGCTGCTGATGGACGTGGGTGCCCTGATCGGCAAGTACGGGCGCAAGCCGCAGAAGGCCGCCGAGGCGCTGCTCGCGGAGGGCTACTACTACGCCGCCTGCAGCGACGCCCACCGCCCCTCCGACGTGGACGAGGTGCGCCGGGGGATCGATCGGCTGGCGGCCCTGGCCGGGGACGAGGAGGCGCGGTTCCTGCTACGGGAGGGACCGCTGAACATCCTGGAGGGGCGGGTGCGGTTAACTTGGCCCGGGGGCGCGGGGGGTGGCACGACCGAGCCATGGCGGTCTCCAACCCACCCCTGAAGGCGCTGCTGGCCCTGTGCGTGGGCGCCTCCTTCGCCGGGCTGATCGCGCTGCCGGACGCGACAGCACGGGCCTCCTTCGAGTCCCCCTACACCCTGGAGCAAACCTACAACACGGCGCTCCGTTACGTGCGGATCGACCGGGGGTACAAGGTCACGGAGAAGGATCCGAGCGCCGCCTACGTCCTCTTCGAGTACCAGGACACCGGCGGCAAGGAGAGCCCCGGGGCCATCGAGCTGGTGCCCTCCTCGGGGCACATCAAGGTGGTGGTCCAGCTCCCCAAGATGCCCCGCTACCACGAGCAGGTGCTCGCCGACGGCCTGGCCAAAAAGCTCCGTGATGAGCTGGGCGAGCCGCCAAAGAGCCCGCCGAGCGAGGATGCGGGTGCCTCGGACGCGAAGCCCGACTAGAATGGCGGCGCTGCCTTAGACGTGGCTCCCCCACCCGTCCCGAAGCGCGCTCGTGTCCCTCTCTTCCTCCCTCCCCCCCACCATCGGCCGCTACGAGGTCACACGCATCCTGGGCCAGGGAGCCATGGGCCGCGTGCTGCTGGCGCGCGACCCCATCCTCAACCGGGACGTGGCCATCAAGATCCTCCGCGACGATCTCGGGCTCCCCCCGGAGGTGCGCGAGGGGCTCGTGGTCCGGATGAAGCACGAGGCCCAGGCCGCTGCCCGGGTCTCCCACCCGAACCTGGTGACCCTCCACGACATGGGGCAAGACCCCTCCGTGGGCCTCTTCCTCGTGTTCGAGTACGTCAGCGGGCCCAACCTCAAGGAACGCATCCGCTCCGGCCGCCTTCCGCCGCAGCAGGCCGCGCGGCTGGCCCGCGAGCTGGGCAACGCCCTGGCCATCGCCCACCTCTCCGGCGTGCTCCACCGGGACGTCAAGCCGGAGAACATCCTCCTCGCCTCCACCGGCGCCAAGATCTCCGACTTTGGCATCGCCCGCATCCCCGACTCCACCCTCACCCGCACCGGCTCCCTCATCGGCACCCCCGCCTACTGCGCCCCGGAAGCCCTCGCCGCTGGCCACTTCTCCCCCGAGAGCGATCAGTTCTCCCTCGCCGCCACGCTCTACGAGGCCATCTCCGGCGAGCGCGCCTTCCCCGGTGACGACGCGGTGGGCGTCGCCGCCAAGATCCAGACCGAGGAGCCCAGGCCCATCGCTCGCCGCTGCAACCTCCCCGACGAGGTGGATGAGATCCTGCTCCGCGCCATGAGCAAGGACCCTCGCGCCCGCTTCGCCTCCACCTCCGAGTTCGGCGAGGCCCTCGGCGCCTGCCTGGAGCGCGCTACCGTCCCGCCCCCTCGCGCCTCCTTCCCCTCGGCCCCCTCCCCTCGCGCCTCCCTCTCCACCCTCCCGGCGACCCCCACCCTCCCCGCGTCCGTCCCCCCGCCGCCCCCCAGCGCCACCAGGACGATCCTCGGCGGCCTCACCCTGCTGCTGGTCGGTGGGCTCGTCGGCTACGCTGCCTCCCTGGGCCACCCCTTCTTCCGGGTCGGACCTGACCTCACCCGGTACCTGGCCAGCGCGTCCGCCTCGGCCCCTCCTCCGGCGTCCTCTGAGGTCGCCCCCAGCAAGCCCCCGGTGCGCCCACGGACCCCCGCGGTGCTGCCCGGCACCAAGGCCACAACGAGCAACCACGCCCCCCCGGAGACCTCCGCACACGGGCCTCCCAGCGCCACCGCGCCCTCCTCGATAGAGAAACCTGTGCCGACCGCTTCCTCTCCGCCCGTGACTACAGGGTCCGCATCGCCGCCGAGCAGCCGGTGAACTCACCCGCCGAAGAGGAAGAGCGCTGCCGCGTGATCTTTTTCTCCTGCGAGCTCCTCCTTCTGGATACTACCCCCTCCCCACGGGAGATCAGCCCCAGACCGCAACGGAGGCCAGCGGCGCCTTGATCTGCTGGTCATCGATGAACAGGGGACGTCCTTCGGCCTCCACGGGCGGGGGGCGGGGGGCCACCGCGGAGCCGGAGGTCGCCGGGGTGGTGGCCGGGGAAGCCCCGGCGCCCGAGGTCGAGCCAGGCGCGGCAGGGGTGGGCGAGGAGCCGCAGGCCGAGAGCACCACCGGAGCCACGACAAGCAGCAGACGGCGGCGGAGGGAGGCAGAGAGCGCAGAGCTTAGCATGGCGAAGGACGGTACCACAGCCCCTCCACCGGTGTCGGCGGCGATCACCAGCGGACGCGCTGGTCCTCCACGACGCCGGGGGCGCCATCGACCAGCACCCGCCCGTGGCCCGGGATATCGAAGTGGCCGCGGTAGACGCCGATGGGCTGGAGGAAGCGGGAGGCAACCAGGCCGAGGTCGTGGGCCTCCTGGTGAATGGCGGAGGGCTCGAAGGAGAGGGAGGCGGTTGCGTCGTCGGTCTGGATGGACCAGGGGCCGAGGGGGTTGGCCTCGTCGAAGGTGAAGCGCCCCTCGCCCAGAGGGTAGGATCGGCCATCGAACCAGACGACGCACTCCGGCTGCCCGTTGAAGCCCTGGACGAGGTTCATGGCGAGGGGTTTCCCGTCGACGCTCTTGCCCAGGAAGAACCCCCAGCGCCAGGTGGTCTCGCGGGGAGGGTAGCCCTGGGAGTAGTCGATGCCGCCGACGGCTCCGTCGAGGAGGTGACGCTGACCACGGAGATCGAAGGCGCCCCGGGTGGGCATGAGGACACGTTTCTCGGTGACCATGAGGGGGCTCCCCTCCGGGCGGAGGATGGCGCCGAGGGGAGCGGGCGAGCCGAGGGTCTCCAGGGTGGCGTAGACGCGAAGCTCCGGCGTGATCGCGGTCAGCTCGTAGGCCGAGGAGCCCCGGGGGCGGCGGAAGGAGAGGCTGACCCGAGGAGCGCGGAACCAGGCGTCGCAGCCCTCCTCCGGGTAATCTCCGACCTGGCCGCCGAGGCGAGGGATACCGAGGGCGGAGAAGTCCGCGAGCATGCGGCCTCCGGGGCCGATCTCCGCGGCGAAGAGGAAGGCGTTGGCGGCGTAGCGGAGGTCGGTGATGGCCATGCCGAGGAAGAGGCGCTCGGTGGCGATGGCGGCGTAGATCCAGCGCTTGCGGCGGGTGTTCTCGGCGGCGAGGCCCTGGCGGCGGGCGAAGGGGCCGAGGAGGACCGGGGGGAGAGGCCCGGAGTAGGCGCCCCAGGCGGGCTCTCCCTGGGGGTCGAGGAGGGAGGAAGGAGGAGGAGGGAGGCAGCCGGAGGTCATCGGCGGTGCTCCTGGACGAGCTGATCGAGGCGGCCGAGGGCCTGGGTGAGGGTGTCCTCCGAGGGGCCGAAGGAGAAGCGCATGTGGTTACGGAAGCGAGACGGGCGACCGGTACGGCGCTTGCCGGGGTTGACGTCGAAGAATTCCCCTGGGACCGTGATAACCTTGCGCTCGAGCGCGGCGCGGAAGAAAGCATGGCCTTCGTTGAGCCCCTCGGGCAGATCGGCGATACAGCCCCAGACGTAGAAGGTGCCCTCCGGTTCCAGGTCGAGGGTGATACCGAGCTTTTTGAGGCCGGCGATCATGAGGTCGCGCTTGCGGGAGAAGACCCGCTGGATGGCGGAGGTCTCGGCGCGGACGTTCTCCGGGTCCATGAGGGGGATGGCGGCGCGCTGCATGGGGCGCGAGCCGCCGCCGTCGAGGAAGCTCCCGGCGCTGGCGATGGACTCGATGACGTGCTTGGGGGCGATGGTCCAGGTGACGCGCCAGCTCGGGTAGCGCCAGTTCTTGGTCAGCCCGTCGAAGATGACCACGGGGTCGCGGTCGACGTTCTCGACGTAGCGGGCGGCGCTCTCCATGGGGGCCTCGCCGCCGAGTCCGTAGACGTAGCGGGAGTAGAACTCGTCGACGAGCAGGGCGCAGTCCAGCTCGGAGGCGGTGTGGCACCAGGCGTTCAGCTCCTCGCCGCGGACGTGGCGCCCGGTGGGGTTGCAGGGGTTGGACAGCAGCAGCGCCGACAGGCCCCGCCCCAGGATCTCCCGGCGCAGGTCGCCGACGGAGAAGGAGTAGCCTCGCTCACCTTCCAGCAGGATGGGGATGGGGGAGAACAGGCGGAAGATGTCGAGGAGCTCCTCGTAGGCGGTGTAATCCGGGAGGAAATGCCCGAGGTTGATGTGCCCCAGGGAAGCCGCGGCGCGGGTGAGGGCGGTGCGGCCGCCGCCGGAGATGGCGACGTTCTCGGCCGTGTACTTGGAGGCCATGCCGCGGCGGTAGAGGCGGTTGTAGAGGTCGGCGACGGCCTCGCGGAGCTCCCAGATGCCGGCGACGGGGGCGTACTCGTGGTCGTCCGGGTGGACGACGACGGACTCGACGCGGGGAGGGCCGCCGGGGAGGGGGCCGGTCTCGGGCATCCCCTGGCCGAGGTTGCACCAGCCCTCCGGCTCCCTGGCGAAGCCGAGGCGGTTGGCCTCGGTGGTGACGAAGATCACGCCCGTCTTCGGGACGGAGCGGAAGCCGCCGGTCTGCTGCGGGGCAGGGGCGGAGGATGACGTGGTGGCGATGGTGGCCATGGCGCGGGACTCCTCGACGAGCGCGGTGGCTCGGCTAGCGTCGGGGGAACAGACCACAAGGAGCGGCTCGATTGCAACGGCGTGACCAGTTTCTCCAGGGATTGCTGGAGCTCCACCGGCTGAAGGACCCGGGGGCGCAGCGCTCCGCCTGGCGCAGCAGCCTGGCGAGCCTGGCCCAGGCCTGCGCGGACGACCAGCCCAGCCCCCTCGACGGTCTGGCCCCCAAACCCTTCGCGGAGAGCATGCGGTCGGCGCTGGCGCTGGGCTTCGCCGACGACCTCGGCTGGCTGTCCCCGGCGGCGGCGGCGGCGGCCCTCTACGAGATCGCGGCGGCGCTGCCCGCAGGGGTCGAGAAGAAGGATCTGGGGAGGCGGGTGCTCCAGCGGCTGCTGGAGGGGGACGCGGCGACCTTCGTGGCGCTGGCGACCCGGATGGCGCTGGGCACCGGCAAGGGGCTGAGCGGCGACGGGATGAGGGCGCGGGTGGCGCTGGTGGTGGCGCTGCCGGCGCGCCACGGGGTCCGCATCGACACGCTGGCGCTGGCGCTGGTGGCACGCCGGGAGCTGGCCCGGACGTGGGTGGGAGCC
>CAZSDX010000055.1:0-19365 GCA_964605685.1 uncultured Polyangiaceae bacterium | reverse complement strand
GCAGGGCAAGGCGGGGCGGGGGGCGACGGCGGCGCGGGGGCCGGCGGCGACGGAGGCCAGGGCGGAGCCGAGCCGGTGTGCGGCGATGGCAAGAAGGAGGGAGTAGAGGAGTGCGACGGGAGCGATCTGGGCGACGCCACCTGCGCCAGCGAGACCGGCAAGGACGGCGCGACGGGAGAGCTGAGCTGCGACAAGGACTGCAAGCTCGACAGCTCGAAGTGCGCCTGGTGCGGCGACGGGGTGAAGAGCGACGACGAGGAGTGCGATCCGGCAGGGTTCGTAGCGCCGGAGTGCGAGAGCAAGGTGGGCGAGGTGACGTGCACCAGCGCCTGCAAGCTGGACAGCTCGGGCTGCAAAGCGCCCACCTGCACCGACACGGTGAAGAACGGGGACGAGACGGACGCCGACTGCGGAGGCGGCTGCCCGCTGACCTGCGACAACAGCAAGGGATGCGGAGGGCCAGCCGACTGCCACTCCGCGTCCTGCGCCAGCGGGACCTGCGCCGACGCCACCGCCTGCAGCAGCACCTGCACCGGCGGAAACTGCGTCGGAGGGCGCTGCCTCGTGGCAGGCGCTCCCTACCGGGAGCCGAAGCTCACGGTTCCTCCGTGCCCCGATGGGTGGACGGCCATCGGAAACCATGGCTGCTTCCTCCGGCCCGCGGGGACCAAGAGCTGGTACGAGGCGTTCAAGGACTGCCGGGCCCGCGGCGCCAACCTCGCCATCCTGCCCAGCACAACAGCCCTCAACGACGTGGGCAAAGACGCCGCGGGAGGGAACCTCACCAGCACCAGCTCCCCTCGGGTGTGGGCAGGGTTCACCTGCGTCAACGGGAGCTGCGCCACCAAGGGGAACTGGTACTGGCTCGACCAGACCCCGGTACAAGACAACTGGGGACAGCAAGGGCCGAGCGCCTCCAACCTCTGCGGCTCACTACGGCTGCGAGAAAGCAGCAACGTCGGGACGGCCTCCAACGGCTGTACCAACGCCCTCGCCTACCTCTGCCAGCTCTGATCAGAGGAAGGGGCTGACGGTGGGCTGGGCCCCGGCGGCGCGGACCGAGAGGGCGACGCGACGCGCGAGGTGGAAGGCCAGGAGCGCCACCAGGCTCGCCCCGACCACCGCCACCACGCGCCGGAGCAGCGGCCCTGGCTCCAGGAGCAGCCACCCGGCGGTCAGCACCCCGGCAACAGCAGAGAGCGGCAGCCACCAGCGGAGCAGCGGGCTGGTGGACTGATCCACCCGCAGCCTGGGCAGGGTCTCCCGGAGCACCGCGATCCCCAGCGCGAGCAGCCAGGTCTTGAGCAGGAAGAGCAGGGCGCCGAGGGCCTGGAGCGCGAAGAGGCGCTCCTGGGTGGCGCGGTCGACGAAGGGAAGGGCCCAGCCGCCGAGGAAGAGCGCAGCACCGGCCCCGCAGAGCAGGAAGGTGGCCCCCCAGCCCAGCGCCCCGCCCACGCCGCTCCGGGGGCGCGCCGCCGGGTTCTCCAGGGCCGCGGGGTTCGCGTCGACCAGGGGCGTCGGAGGAGCCGCGCGATCCAGCGCCGCCGGGGCGAAGAACAGCAGCAGCAGCAGGGGTCCCACGGGGGTCCGGAGCGCCAGCCAGCCCCAGGGCTCGCCCCCCTGGAAGCGCACCACGTCCGGGAGCATCAGCGAGCCGGTCATCGCCACCGCGCAGGCCACCGAGGCCACCGTGGGCAGGTGGTAGAGGAGCGTCCAGGCGGCCAGGCGCAGGCCCTGGACCGGCGACCAGCGGTCCTTCCTCGGGTGGCGCCCGGCCCCGAGGGAGACCACCAGGGCCAGGGTCAGGGCCGGGAGCAGCGTGGTGCCCACGTCCGGCTCCAGGCCCACGATGGCCCGGGAGAAGGGCAGCGTGGAGCAGAGCCCCGAGGCCACCAGGAAGACGACGTAAGGGAGCGCCTCGCTACCGGCGTGGGAGGCGTCCCCGCGCCAGAAGGCGACCAGGCAAGAGACCAACCAGAGGAGCACGTTCCGCCGCCCCGACGCGGAGGCCGCACCGCGGGCAGCCCAGCGCTCGATCCAGCCCAGACCGCGGCCCAGCGGCGACGCCAGGAGCAGGAAGATCGCCGCGACGGACCCCAGCAGCGCCCCCACCGCCACCAGGTCGCCCGCGGCTCCAGGGCGGTAGCCTCGCAGCGCCACGTGGCGCTCGAGCACCGCCCCCTCCCGGAGCACCCCGAAGACGCCGAAGCGCTGCCGACCGCTGGGGATCACGTCGGTCGGGTCCAGCAGCGACCAGCCGTCGAGGGAGACCAGCACGTCGCCGGCCTGGATCCCCGCCTGATGAGCGGAGCTCCCCTCCTCGACGCCCCGCACCATCAGCCCCCCGGAGGCCACCGGCTCCTCGTTCACCTGGAGCCCCAGCATCCCCAGCACCCGCGCCGACTCCTCCTGCTGGGCGAGCTGCTGCGCCTTGCGCTGCCCCGAGGGGCGGAAATCCAGCACCACGTCCTGGAGCGACCCGGTGATCGGCAGCGCCCCCGGGGTCACCGCAGGGAAGATCACCTGCACCGTCCCCCGGAAGGTCGTGTGGAGCGCCACCTCGGGGCGACCGCAGAGACGCGCCAGCAGCGCGTCGGTGACCGGGACCTCCACCTTGGTGCCGTTCGGACTGATCCCTTCTGCCTCCACCTCCACGCCCCGCTCCGGCTCCTGCCCGGGACGCATCAGATCGCCCAGCAGCAGCACCCTCCCCGGCTTCTTCACCGGGAAGCTGGCCCCGTTCAGCTCCAGCGAATCCCCCTGGGTGGTCACCCTGGGCCCCACGTCGAACAGGCTCACCAGCTGCGGCAGCGACTCGTAGCCCCGGCACCCGCCGAGCAACCCCCCGAGCACCAGGAGGAACGGCGCGAACAACCAGGACAAGGCCCAGGACGACGTTGTCCCGGGGGCGAGGCGAGCGTTCGGAGGCAGGGCCACGAGGGCAGGCAGTAGCCGAAAGCCCCGGGAGAACGCGAATTGGCGGCGAGGTTCGCGGAAAATTTGCACTCGGTGGGAGGGGCGCCCTGCGGAGCAGATCCCAGCGCCAGGGGCCACCGAGCGCCCCCTCACCCCGGGATGGGAACCTCCAAAACGCGTGCGATCAGTGGGTAGATGAGTATGGTTAGGGCCCCCTACATCCATGGCCACCCCTCCTCCCCCCTCCCACGTCGAACCCCTCGAACAATTGCTGGATCGCCTGGGGGTCAAGGACGACCTTGGCCTGAGCCCCGAGCAGGCCGCCGAGGTTCTGGCCCGGGTAGGGAAGAACCGGATGCCAGAGGCGCCCAAGGCGAGCGCGCTGATGCAGCTGCTGGAGCAATTCAAGAACCCGCTGGTGCTGACGCTTCTGGCGGCGGCGGTGGTGGCGGTGGTGGTGGGGGCGTCGGCGGGGGGCGAGGAGAGCTTTCTGGAGCGGTACGGCGACGCCATCGCCATCCTGCTGATCGTGGTGCTGAACGCGCTGCTGGGGTTCTTCCAGGAGCGGCGCGCGGAGGCAGCGCTGGAGGCGCTGCAGAAGATGGCGGCCCCGGCGGCCAAGGTGCGCCGAGGGGGCAAGGTGCAGCAGGTGGCCTCCGAGGACGTGGTGCCAGGGGACATCCTGGAGCTGGAGGCGGGGGACGCGGTGGCGGCGGACGCGCGGCTGCTGGTGGCGGCGGACCTGGCGGTGGAGGAGGCAGCGCTGACCGGCGAGAGCGTGCCGTCGACCAAGGACGCGCGGGCGCTCCTGGACGCGAGCGCGCCGATGGCGGACCGCGCCAACATGGTGTTCCTTGGGACCAGCGTGGTCCGGGGGAAGGGGCGGGCGGTGGTGGTGACCACCGGGGCCAGCACCGAGCTGGGGAAGATCGGCAAGGCGCTGGCGGAGACCGAGGGCGGGGAGACCCCGCTGGAGGCACAGCTGGAGCGCTTCGGGCAGCGGATCCTGTTCGGGTGCCTGGCGCTGTCGGCGGTGCTGTTCGCCTGGGGGATGGCGCGGCACCACGTGCTGCCCGGGGTGCAGCCCCGGAGCTGGAGCGTGCTGCTGCTGGAGGCGGTGAGCCTCGCGGTGGCGGCGATCCCGGAGGGGCTGCCGGCGATCACGACGATCACGCTGGCGCTGGGCACCCAGCGGATGGCCAAGCTCGGGGCCATCGTTCGGAAGCTGCCGGCGGTGGAGACCCTGGGGGCCGCGTCGGTGATCTGCTCGGACAAGACCGGCACCTTGACCCAGAACCGGATGATGGTGCGGGAGGTCTGGGCCGGCGGCGAGACCTACCGGGTCGAGGGGGAGGGCTACAACCCGGAAGGGAGGCTGCTCCGCGGAGACCAGCCGGTGCCCCGAGGGCAGGCTCCAGAGCCGCTCTGGCACCTGCTCAAGACAGCGCTGCTCTGCAACACCTCGCACCTGGTCAAGGACGACGAGGTCGGCTGGAAGATCGTCGGCGACCCGACGGAGGGGGCGCTTCTGGTGCTCTCGGCTCGGGGCGGCGTGGAGGCCGAGGAGGTGCGCTCCACCAACCAGATCGTCCGCGAGCTGCCCTTCGACAGCGACCGGAAGCGCATGACCGTGGTCACCCTCGACGGCAACGGGCGCGAGGTCGCCCACGTCAAGGGCGGCGTGGACGTGCTCCTGAGCCGGTGCACCGACATCGAGTGCAACGACGGCGTCCGCCCCATCACCGACGAGGACCGGCGAGAGGTGCTGGCCCAGGCGGAGCGGATGAGCGGCGAGGCCCTCCGGGTGCTGGCGCTCTGCCGCCGCAGCCATCCCAAGGGCGACCCCGAGGAGCACCTCACGCTCCTGGGCCTGGTGGGCATGATGGATCCTCCCCGCCCCGGCGTGCTCGAGGCCATCGCCGCCTGCCGCGACGCCGGGATCGCCGTGGTGATGATCACCGGCGACCACCGGCTCACCGCCCGGGCCATCGCCCAGGAGATCGGGCTCTGGCAGGAGGGCGACGAGGCCCTCACCGGCGACGAGCTCGCCGCGATGAGCGACGAGGAGCTGGCGCGCAGGGTCCAGCACATCCGGGTCTTCGCCCGCACCACCGCCGAGCAGAAGCTCCGCATCGTCAACGCGCTCAAGGCCCACCGCCACGTGGTCGCCATGACCGGCGACGGCGTGAACGACGCCCCGGCGCTCCGGGCGGCCCACATCGGCATCGCCATGGGCAAGATGGGCACCGACGTGGCGCGGCAGGCCTCCGACCTGGTGCTCGCCGACGACAACTTCGCCACCATCGTCGCCGCCATCCGCGAGGGGCGGGCCATCTACCGCAACATCCAGAAGTTCATCTTCTTCCTCCTCTCCTCCAACATGGGCCTCTGCGTCGCGGTCTTCGCCACCGCGGTCTCCCCCTCCTGGCTCCCCCTCACCCCCCTGATGATCCTCTGGATCAACCTCGTGACCAACGGCCTCCCCGCCCTCGCCCTCGGCATCGACCCCCCCTCCCCGGGGCAGATGAAGGAGCGCCCTCGCCACCTCGACGACAGCCTCCTCGTCACCCGCGACTGGTGGGGCATCGTCTACGTCGGCGCCGTCATGGGTGTCGCCGCCCTTTTCTTCTACAACCGCGCTCCCTCCACCTCCGCCGCCAACATGGAGCCCGCCCGCGCCCTCGCCTTCACCCTCCTGGCCCTCAGCCCCCTGGTCCACGCCTTCAGCTGTCGCTCCGCCTCCGAGTCGCTCTTGACCCTGCGCCCGGTGCTCTCCTTGCCCCTCCTCGTCGCCGTCGCCATGAGCGCCGCCATCCACCTGGTCTCCCTGGTGATCGAGCCGCTCCGCCCGGTCTTCAAGACCTTCCCTCTCACCTCCGACGAGATCCTCCTCTGCGGCGGGCTCTCCCTGCTCATCATCCCCGCCATGGAGCTCTGGAAGCTCATCCCCAGGAACGCCCCCCGCCCCACCTGACCTCCCGCGGGGGGCTCACCCCCGGAGACGCCAGCGCCAGTAGGACCACAGTCCGTTGAAGGCGAGGAAGATCCCGAAGAACCCCCAGGCCAGCGGGGAGGCGCCTTCGAGGCAGCTCCAGAGGATGCCCGCCGTGGCCGTCGCGGACCACAGGATCTTCAGGTTGAGCATCGTCCGGTAGCTGCCGACGGAGTCGTCGCGGCCCAGCAGCGACTGGGTTCCGATGCCCACCAGCGCCGCGGCGACGATGCGCGCGGAGACCGCGTCCACCTCCCGCCAGCCCAGCGCCCCGAGGAATGCCCTCGGCGCGAAGAACAGCGGGAGCGCAAACAGCCAGTCCGCAACGAAATGCACCACAAACCAGCGCTTGAGGGCAGGTGGAACCGGAGGGTCTTGCTGGCTCACCGCGCCATGAGACCCCGGGATCTCCTCCGCGTCCAGCGGCGGGCGGGTCAGGCTCGATTCTCCTGCCCAGGTCAAGCCCCGCGGCGGCGTGGGTAGCCAGGCGCCGGGGGAGGAAGGTATCGTAAAGAGAACGCCCCATGAGAACCCAAGGAGACGAGGAGGACGACGAGGAACGCCCCTCCGTTTTCTTGCAGGGGCTCGGGGCGCTGACCCAGCGGATCGCCAGCCCGGAGCCCGCGCTCGTCGAGGAGACGCTCGTCGGTAGGGTCATCGTCCCGAGCGCCCACGAGCCCCCCCCGCGGGAGGACCAGGGCCTGGTGCTGGTGATCGACGACGCGGCGGCCAGGCGCCAGCAGCTCGAGCGGGTGCTCGGCATGCGCTACCGGGTGGTCTCCGCGGAGAACGGCGAGGAGGGCCTCGCCCTGGCCCGCCGGATCGCCCCCGACGTCGTCATCACCAACGTCCACATGCCTGGCCTCTCGGGGCACGACGTCTGCGCGGCGATCAAATCGGCGCCCGGCATCCTCAGCCGCACCCCGATCATCCTCCTCTCTCACAAGGACGACCTGGCGCCCAAGATCGCCGCGCTCGACAGCGGCGCCGACGACTACCTGGTGAAGCCCATCCACGTGGAGGAGCTCCGGACCCGGGTGCGGAACCTGGTACGCATCCGGCGCCAGGAGCAGGAGCTTCTGGCGGCCCTCCACACCCTGGAGGAGCGCGACAGCATCCTCACCGAGGACCTGATGCAGGCCCGGGAGTTCCAGCAGCGCATCCTTCCCCGGGCGCCGGCCATCGACGACCTCTCCACGGAGGCGATCTACCAGCCGGCGGAGCTGGTCGGCGGGGACCTCTACGACATGTATACTCCGGAGCCCAGGCGGCTCCGGGTGTTCCTCGCCGACGCGCCCGGGCACGGGGTCCGCGCCTCGCTCACCACCATGTTCATCAAGAGCGAGTACGAGACGAGCAAGCGCGACGCCGACGCGCCGGACGCGCTCCTCGGGCGCCTCAACCACCGCTTCGCCGGGGCCTACGGCGACCTCGGGCTCCACTTCACCGCCCTCTGCCTCGACATCGACCTGGAGCGCCGCCTGCTCCGCTGGTCGTCGGCGGCGCACCCGGCGCCCTGCCTGGTCCGCGACGGGAAGGCCCGGGAGCTGAGCGGAGGCGGCACCTTCGTCGGCGCCGTCGACGGGGTGAGCTACGAGCTCCACCAGGAGCCCTTCGCCCCGGGCGACAGCGTCTACCTCTACACCGACGGCCTCACCGAGCAGCCCAACAGCGCCGGCGATCCCTTCGGGGAGGCGAGGCTGCTGGCGGCGCTGGAGGAGGCCCACGCCCGCAGGCGCCCCGCCCGGAGCGTGGTCAACTTCAAGCTCAGCATGTGGAGCGGCTCCGTGCCGCCCTACGACGATCTGACGTTCCTCGGGTTTCGGTGGATAAAGCAGGAGGGATCATGAGGGTACTCCAGGGAAGATCGAGCCGCGAAGACGCGGTCGCGGCGGTCGCCGAGGCGACCGAGGGCTTCGGCGACTTCGCCCCGGATCTGGTGCTGGTCTTCGCCTCGACCCGGCAAGACCCGCCGACGCTGGCCTCCGCGCTGGCGGCGCGCTTCCCCGGGGCCGCCATGGCCGGGTGCACCACCGCCGGGGAGATCCTCGACGGAGAGCACTCCACCGGCAGCGTCGTTCTCTCGGCGATCCGCTCGCCGGAGATTCGCTGGACGACCGGGGTCATCCGTGATCTTCACGGGCTGGACGAGGCGCAGGCACGTGCGGTCGCGGACGGGCTGTTCTCCGCGCTGGGCCTCCCCCGGGAGGACGCGGACCCCCGCCGCCACTTCTGCCTCACCTTCCTCGACGGCCTCTCCTGCAAGGAGGAGCACACCGTGGCGCTGATGGCCGACGCCCTCGAAGGGCTGCCGCTCCTCGGCGGGAGCTCCGGCGACGACCTGGCCTTCCGCCGCACCCACATCTTCCACGGCGGGGAGGCCCTCACCGGCGCGGGTGTCTTCGTGATGGCCGAGTCGAAGACCCCCTTCGAGATCGTCAAGCACCAGCACTACACGACGACCCCCCGCTCCCTCGTCATCACCCGGGCCGACGTGCCCCGCCGCCGCGTCTACGAGATGGACGGCTACCCCGCCCTGGAGGCCTACGCCCGCGCCCTCGGCCTGCTCCCCGCCCAGGTGACCGACGAGGTGACCTTCATGAACCCCCTCACCTTCGTCTGCAACGGCGAGATCTACGTCCGCTCCATCCAGCGGGTCGAGCCCGACGGCTCGATCATCTTCTACTGCGGCATCGAGGAGGGCATGGTGCTCTCCCTCGGGGGCCACGAGGACATGCGCTCCGCGCTGGAGCGCGACCTGCTCCGCGAGGAGCCCGCGGACCTCCTCATCGCCTGCAACTGCATCCTCCGCGCCCTGGAGGCCACCAAGCGCCAGCACCACCCGGAGCTGGGCGCCACCCTCGCCCGCTCCGCCCGCCGCGTCGTCGGCTTCGACACCTACGGCGAGCAGCTCAACGGACTCCACATCAACCAGACCCTGGTCGGCATCGCCCTCCGCGGCGCCCCGGAGGTGAGCTTATGTCCGGCGACCTGGAGCGCCGCGCCGAGGCGGCGGAGAAGACCGTCGAGGTGCTCAAGCGCAAGGTACTCGAGCTCTACAACGGGGAGCGCTCCGCCATCCAGCGGCAGCTCGACGCGGCCCGGCGCCGGGAGGAGGACAACCGGCGCAAGCGGGAGCTGGCAGAGGTCCGCGCCGGCGAGCTGGCCCGCTACAACCAGACCCTGGAGGCGGAGGTCGCCCGCCGCACCGAGGCCATCAAGACCATCCTCGACAACGTCACCTTCGGCTTCCTCGTCGTCGGCCGCGACCTGATCGTCCAGCCGGAGACCACCCGCTCCTGCGTCGGCCTCTTCGGCACGCCTCACGTCGAGGGACGCCCCCTCGCCGAGCTGCTCGGCCTCCCCCCGCGCCGCCGCGAGGAGTTCGCCCTCGCCGCCGACCAGGTCTTCGAGGACATCCTCCCCCCGGAGGTCTCCCTCGCCCAGATGCAGCAGAAATTTCCCATGCCCGACGGCCGCATCCTCCGCGCCGAGGGGAGCGTCATCCGGGGCCAGGACGGGGGCGTCCGTGCCATGCTCTTCACCCTGTCGGACATCACCGCCCTGGAGGAGGCCACCCGCGAGAGCAACAACAACCGCACCCTCGTCGGCATCCTCAAGCAACGCGAGGCCTTCCTCGCCTTCCTGGTGGAGACCCAGCACCAGCTCAAGGCCGCGCGCCTCGCGCTGGACCGCGGTGACCAGGCGCTGGTGGCCCGGGTCGTCCACACCATCAAGGGAAACTCGGCCTCCTACGGGCTGACCGACCTGGTCGAGCAGATCCACGCCATCGAGGAGGGCGGTGCCCCGACGAGGGTCGATCTCGACACCATTTCCCAGGGGCTCCGTTCTTTCCTCGACCGCAACCGCGGGATTTTGGAGATCGACTACGACCGCGTGGACGCCCACTCCTTCGAGGTGACCGGCGAGCAGATCGCCCAGCTCCGGAGCATCGCCGCAGGGGTCCAGGGCACCGCCTCCGAGCAGCTCCGCCGCTGGTCCGCCCGGGTGCTCTCCCGCCCTGCCTCCCAGCTCCTCGGCCCCGTGGACGACTTCACCGCCCGGCTGGCCGAGCGCCTCGGCAAGGAGATCGACTTCCACCTCGTCGGCGCCGACACGGTGGTCGACGTCGAGGCGATGCGCCCGGTGCTGATGTCCGTCACGCACCTGATCCGCAACGCGGTCGACCACGGGATCGAGCCCCCGGCGGACCGCTCTGGAAAGCCCCCCCGCGGCCAGGTCCGGGTCGAGGTGGCCGATGTCGCCGACAGCTACCTTCTCTCGGTCCACGACGATGGCCGCGGCATCGATCTGCCCACGCTCCGCCGCCGCGCTCTGGAGCAGAGGCTGCTGACCCCCGAGCAGATCGAGGCCCTCCCCGACCCCCTCGCCCTCATCTTCGTCGATGGCCTCTCCTCCGCTCCCGTGACCACCCACATCTCCGGGCGCGGCATCGGCATGTCCGCCGTCAAGGCCGCGGTCGACGCCGCCGCCGGCACCCTCCGCATCGAGACCAGCCCCGGCCAGGGGACATCCTTCCACATCACCATCCCCAAACCCGCAGCCGACCCCCAGGAATCCTCCTCATGACCCAGGACCCCAGCGAGGTGATGGCCAAGATCGTCGGCGACGCCACCGTGGCGCTCTTCGCATCGTCCGGCATCCCCCTCGAAGAGAAACCGGCGGCAGGCGGCCAGCCCACCCGCGCCACCATCGCCGGACTCATCGGATTCACCGGCGACAACCTCCGCGGCACCCTCATGGTCGCCTCCAGCTTCGACCTCTTCGCCCGCTCTCGACCCGCCGAGCTCCGCACCCAGCAGCTCTCCGAGTTCATCGCCCGCGACTGGCTCCTGCTCCGCGACTGGGGCGCCGAGCTGGCCAACCAGCTCCTCGGCCGCATCAAGAACCAGCTCTTCTCCCACGGCGTCGCCCTCCGCGTCAGCACCCCCACCGCCCTCTCCGGCAACGCCCTCGCCGTCGCATCCCCCTCCTCCAAGCGCACACGACCTCGCCTGTTCACCGCCGGACACGAGGAGGTCTGGGTCTGGTGGGATGTCCTCCTCGACCCTGACTTCGAGATGCTTCCCCAGGATGAGAAGGCCGCCGCCGAGGGCGACCTCATCCTCTTTTTAAGGGACGTTCCCCATGCCGACCATCCTGATCGTTGACGACTCTTCCACCGTGCGGCAACAGGTCGCCGCCGCCCTCACCGCCGCCTCCTTCAAGATCGTCGAGGCCGTCGACGGCGAGGACGCCCTCGCCAAGATCCAGTCCACCCCCGGCATCGCCCTCGTCCTTTGCGACGTCAACATGCCCAGGCTCAACGGCCTCGACATGCTCGAACGCCTCCGCGCTCTGCCCTCCTTCGCCTCCCTACCCGTGCTCATGCTCACCACCGAGGGACAGCCCGAGTACATCGCCCGCGCCCGCGCCCTCGGCGCCAAGGGCTGGCTCGTCAAGCCCTTCAAGCCTGACCTCCTCGTCGCCGCGGTCCGCAAGCTCACCTCCTCCCCCTGAGCCTTCAGCGACGTACCGGCTTCCCCAGCTTCCTCTGGAGCGATCGCCGGTGGATCCCCAGCCGCCTCGCTGCCTCCGACACGCTCCCTCCGCAGTCCGACAGCACCCGCTGGATGTGCTCCCACTCCACCCGCGCCAGCGTCGGCACCTCCGCCTCCACCGCAGCCCCCTCCAGCCCCCTCTCCAGCGCCGCCACCAGCGCGTCCGCGTCGCACGGCTTCGTCAGGTAATGCACCGCCCCCAGATGCACTGCCTGTAGCGCCGTCGCGATGCTCCCGTAGCCCGTCAGCACCACCACCCTCGTGCCCCCGTCGATCGCCCTCAGCTCCCTCACCACCTCCAGCCCCGTCATCCCCTCCATCTTCAGATCCACCACCGCGTACTCCGGGCTCTCCTCCCTCGCCAGTGCCAGCCCTTCCTCCCCGCTCCCGGCGCCTCGCACCTCGAACCCCCGCGCCTGCAGCGCCCGCGTCAGCACTCTCCGGAACGCCTCGTCGTCCTCCACCAGCAGCACGGAGCGAGGCTGTTCCGTCACCCTTCACCTCCGAGAAACACGAGAAATTTTGCCCCTGATCCGGGGTCACTTTCAACCTCGATCCGGCCCCCGATCCGCTCGGCGAAGGCGGACGACAAGAACAGCCCGAGCCCCATCCCTCGCCCCGGCGCCTTGGTGGTGAAGAACGGATCGCCCAGCCGCTCCAGCGCATCCTCGCCCAGCCCGGGACCGTCGTCCTGGACGCAGAAGCAAAGCTCGCCGTCCTGGCGGAACACCTCGATGCGCACCCGCCCATCGGATCCCACCGACGCCACCGCGTCGAGGGCGTTCAGCGTCAGGTTGAGCAGGATCTGCAAGAGCACCTGCCGCGGCGCATGCACCGGCCCGTCGAGGTCCCCGGAGAGCTCCAGCCGGGCGCACCGCTCGGGGCCCAGCGAGCGCCGCAGCTCGTCGAGGATCTCCCCGGCCTGAAAGCGCGCCGGGGCCTCCCCCGCGCCGCCCTCGGACCGCGCCGCCATCTTGTCCAGGATGCCGCGGCACCGCTCCGCCTCGGCGCAGAGCAGCCTCGCGTCCTCCCGGAGCTGCCCGGGCGATAGCGAGGCGGGGTCGGCTCGCTCCAGCTCCCGGGAGAGCAGCAGGATGGTGCCCAGCGGGGTGCCCAGCTCGTGGGCCGCCCCCGCCGCCAGCGCCCCCAGGGAGGCCAGCCGCTCGACCCGCTCCTGGTAGCGCTGGAGCTGGGCGATCTGCCGCTCCCGCTCCTCCAGCGCCCGGGCCACCCGGACGACGAAGGCCCCCAGGAGCGACGCGGCCAGCGCGTAGGAGATCCACATGCCCTGGAGGTGCGCCGAGAAGTCGCCGTGGTGGTGGTGGGCGTGGGGGTCGAGGAACAGGGAGCCAAAACCGAGGGAGGTCACCGCCGCCAGCATCAGCGTCCACCGCGTGTCGAGCAGCAGCGCCGCCAGGACCACGTGCACGAGGTAGAACACCGAGAACGGGTTGGCGGCCCCGCCGGAGCGGTGCAGCATCACCGTGAGCAGCGCCGCGTCCAGGATGAGCACCGTGACCAGGGCGCCCCGGTGGTCCAGGGGACGCCCACGGATCCACCAGGAGAGCGCCGCGTTGGAGGCCAGCCCCAGCCCTGCCAGCCCCAGCAGCTCCCCTACCGGAAGCTCCGCCCCGAAGCCTGCTCGCGCCGCCAGGACCACCGCCACCTGACCCGCCCCCAGCACCCACCGCAGCCGGAGCAGCCAGGCGAGCCCCACCGCCGGCGCCGAGTCCACCTCCGGGCGCCTCCGGCGGCCCCCCAGCACCAGCCGCGCCCCGCTCACCGGAGATCCCTCGCCAGCCCGACGCTCCAGATCGGCCCCTCCCGGTGGAAGCCCGAGAGCGCCTGGATCACCGGGAGCCTCGCCGACAGCACCACCACCCAGTCCTGCGCGGGGCTCAGCAGGACCTCCGGCGACACGTAGCCGATGAAGCCCCCGGAGTCCCGCTCCGGCGCACCGTCCTCGATGGCCTTCCCGTCCAGCCTCCCGTCCAGCCCCAGCCGCAGCGCCACCTCCGTCGACGCCTGCCACTGGGCCGCCGCCGTCGTCCTCAGCGACCGGCTCGCCCTCATCCCCCCGACCCCTGCCGTCGATCCGAAGAGCTGCACGCTCGTGTACACCGACCAGGGCCAGGCGAAATGCGCGTACGACACCCCACCCAGCGGATCCACCGAGCCGGTCCCGGGCTGTAGCTCCACCGGCAGCGGCTCCCCGTCCTTCCCCCGCTGCACCTGCCCGGTCGGCAGCTTCACCCCCGCGGTCACCGCCACCAGGTGCTTCGCCCCGAAGCTCCGGTCTTGCCACAGGAACCACCGACCCCGGAGCTCCGCGTCCCCGAGCCCCACGCTCGTCCGCCGCGCCAGGTTCACGTACTCCACGGTCCGCCGCATCGTCGGCAGCGTCCCCGTCAGGAACAGACGCTCGTGCGGCGCCCACGCCAGGTTCAGGTCCAGCCGCGCCTCCGCCAGCCGCAGCCGATCGACCCGCGCCTCCCCCACCTCGTCCGTCCGGTACTGGAGCGTCAACGACGGCCTTAGCCGCCCCTGGTATGGCTTCTCCGTCCCCATCGACGTCAGCGTCGGGTCGCCCACGTTGCACACCGCGCACGCCCCCGCGACCCCCGGCGCCAGCGACGGCGCCGCGACCAAGATCGCGAAAAACCTCCTCACCGCTGGCTCGCCTTCGCCGCCGCGCTCAGGTTCTGCAGCACCGCCCTGCCGATCTGCTCCTTCGAGAGCGCCGCGAGGTCAGCCCCGTCGAACCACCGCTCCGTCGCCAGCGAGAGCGCCAGCGTCACTCGACGGACGCCGTCCCCGGAGAGCGCCAGCGGCCCGAGCGACGCCTTCGCCGCCGCGTTCGCCGTCGTCTCTCCCTCGAAGGCGACCTCCTCGCCGCCCCCGGGAGGTGTATAGAAACCACCTACGAATATCGTCTTCCCCACCATGTCCACGTCTGCGGGTAGCCCCTCCGCGTCCGCGTCGGCCATCCGGAGCCCCAGCGTCAGCTCGCAGTAGCTCCCCGGCGGCGGCGCCAGGATCCCCAGACCCGTAGCCCCCGGAGGAGCCAGCAGCGAGTCGACCCGGCCAAACCCCAGCCGCGTGGAGGTGCTGGCGCCGTGGGCATGCGCCTCCCGGATCCACGAGAACGACCGGGGCCGCGCCGCGCCGGCGCACGCGACCAGATCGACGGACTGGGACGAGAGGTACCCCCGGGTCAGCCGGATCTGATAGCCCAGATCCGAGGTGAACTTCCGCTCGCCCCCCAGCACCAGCGGGCCCGGCGGCGTCTCCAGAACCACCGTGACCTCGATCCCCTCGTCGTGGTCGTGGCATGCCAGCGCCGACACGAGGAGGACAGCAGGAAGCAAGGCTAGGGCGAGGATCAGGGAGCGGTAGGCCATGGGTCGGATAGCGCAGGGTCCGTGAGGAAATCGGGGTCCGTGAGGCTCTCCAGGAAGGCGAGCAGGTCGAGCTTCTCCTGCTGGGTCAGGAGAAACCCCGTCACGAACTCGCTCTTGTAGGGGTTCTTCGAGCCATCGCCGGCGTTGGGCCCGGAGGGGATGGTGCGGCCTCCGGCGGCGTAGTGATCGATAACCTCGGAGAGGGTGGCGATGGAGCCGTCGTGCATGTAAGGGGCGGTGACGGCGATGTTCCGCAGCGTCGGCGCCTTGAAGCGCCCCATGTCACCGGGCTGGTTGCTGATCTCCAGGACGCCGCGGTTCGGGGCCGGGTAGCCGCCCTTGCCGTCGATGTTGTAGAGCCCGGTGTTGTGGAAGGTCACCTCGTCGATGGCCTTGCCGTCGTGGGTGACGGAGTCCGCCAGGAGGAACCCGCCGTGGCAGTGGAAGCACTCGAGCTGCTCGGAGAAGAAGAGATCCTTGCCCCGGAGCGCGCTCGCGGACATCGCCCCCTTGTCCCCCGCAAGATGGCGGTCGTAGGGCGAATTTCCAGAGATCATCGTGCGCTCGAAGGCAGCGATGGCCTTGGTGATCGTGTCGAGGTTGATCGCGCCTTGTACCTCGGGGAACGCCCGGGGGAAGAGATCCTGGTAGATGGGCTCCGCCTCCAGGCGAGCCAGCAGCTCCTCCTCCTGGCCGGCGAGGCCCAGCTCCACCGGGTTCTCCCCGAACATCGGCGTCAGCGCCTGCTTCTCCAGGGAGGTCACCAGCGGGTTGGCCCAGGTGAGCGTGGCCGCGTAGCCGACGTTGGCCAGGCTCATCGAGCCGCGCGGGTGAATCTCCCCCGTCGACCCCAGCGCGCCCCCGAGCCCGTCGGTGAAGGCGCGCTTCTGCTCGTGGCAGCTCCCGCAGGAGTAGGTGCCGTTCCCCGACAGCCGCCGGTCGTAGAACAGCCGCCTCCCCAGCTCGACCTTCGCCGCGCTCATCGGGTTGTCGGCGGGCACCTTCGGCCTCGGGAAGCCAGCGGGGAGCCTCCAGGCGTAGGTGTCCTCCGACGAGGGGGAAGGCTCCGGGGAAGGAGCCTCCTGACCGCAGGCCAGCGCGACGGCCGCGAGGAGGCTCACCGGGAGCAGGGCGACGTGACGCATGACGTTACTCTACCCGGAAGGCGCTCTGGTTCCCCTCGGGGGCTCCGGTCGAGAGCGACAGACCCAGCCGCGGGAAGATGGCGGCGCACTCCGGATCGTCGACGCCGGACATGCACCCGGGGGCGCCGCCGCCGTCCTTGGAGAGATCCGCGTCGGCCACCAGCGCCGCGTAGTCGACGATGACCTTGCCGGAGGACGGATCGAAACTGTCGAGGGAGATCTCCGGGCGGTTGGGGTGGGAGCAGCTCGTGACCGCGTCGCCCCCCTGGCAGCCGGTGCTCCCGAGGTGGAAGTTCCGCGGGGCGCCCTCCTTGAGCCTCACGTCGGCGCGCAAGAACTTGTAGCCGCCGTTCCAGCTCCAGAACATCGTCGAGAGGTTGAGGGGCGAGGGGGCCTTGGCGCTGTCGCCGTGGTTGAGGGCGAAGGGAACGCCAACCTTGAAGCGGAGCCCCTTGTAGCTCCCCGCGGGCGCCTTCCCCCGGAGCGTCGTGTTCAGGTTGGCGGTGCCGTTGCTGCACGATCCGGTCTTGTCCTCGAAGTCGAGGAGGGCCAACCCCTCGTGCTGCCAGACGCCATCCTGGTCCAGCGCGAAGGGCACCTCCTGACCGCCCTCGGTGACCAGCCGCACGTCGTGGACGTAGAGCCGGAAGTCCAGGGGCTCGACCTCGCTCTTCGCCGTCCCCAGGCCGCTGAAGGTCCTCTGGCACGAGAAGATCTCGGCGCCGACCCGCGCCTCGAAGGCGATGACGGAAGGGCCTCCCCCCGGAGCGCCCCCGCTCCCCGCCCCACCACCCACGGAGCCACCGGCGCCGCTGTCCCCTCCGCTCCCAGCCCCGGCGGCCCCCGCGCTGCCCGCCGCAGGCTGGGCCTCGCCGGCGGGGGTCTCCTCGCACCCCGCGAGGGTGAGGTTGGCGACCAGGAGGATCGACGCAGTGCAAAGGAAGTCGCGGTTCATCATGGGTGACTGGCGCATCCTGTAGAGCGGATGTTCTCCGCCCGGGATGCGGCAAGTTGTCGCAGCCCCCACCTCACGGATTGCAGCGCCGGGCCGCCTGCTCCAGCACCGGCTTCAGATCCTCCTGCTGGGGGCGCTCGAAGGAGTCCTTCCCGATGGTCCGGATCGCCTCCCAGAAGCGAGGCCAGCCGCCGCACCGGGCCAGCAGCATCTCGAAGTCGTCGTGGTCCGAGCCGTAGGTCCGGTACTGGATGAGCACCGCGTTGTTGAGGGGACGCCCCCCGTAGGTCCGCTGCGCCAGCTCCAGGATCTCCTTCTTCCGCGCCAGCTTCTCCTCCGGCGGGCGCGACGACCGGTACAGCTCGTCCAGCTCCTCGTAGACCCGGTGCAGCCCGCGACGCCGCTCGTTCCCCCGCCGCTCGTCCTCCTCGTAGGCGCGCAGCTCCCGGCTGTCCGCCCCCCGCGTCTCCGCGAGGTAGCCCCGGGTGAGGTGCCGCGCCACGAAGGTCGCCAGGCTCTCGTTCAAAAACGACTGGCCGTTGAGGTAGTAGGTCGCATGCACCGACTCGTGGAGCACCACGTCCACGAGCCCACCCAGCGCCCCCTCCCCCGGGTGCAGCATCGACGAGAGCACCGGATCCGGGAGCCAGCCCAGCGTCGAGTAGGCTCCGGCGCCCCGCAGATCCACGTCCAGCCCCCTCGCCCTCAGCCTCGCCGCATGCTCCTTCGCCTCGTCCTTGTCGAACCAACCCACGTAGGTGATCGCACCGATGATGGGGAACTTCCATACGGTTGGCCGGAAGGCGAGGGGCTCGCAGGCGCTCACGACCCAGGTGACCGCCGGGCCCCCGACGTCGACGTAGTGGGCGTAGTTGGAGGTGGCCTTGAGCCCCTGCCCCTCCCCGAACTTCTTGATCCGGGGGACCTCCGCGAGGAGCGCCCGGGTAGCCTCCGGGGTGGCCGGGTCGCTCGCCGCCTCCTCGATGGGCCTGCGGGCGCGGAGCAGCCAGAATTGCCCCTCCGCGGCCTGCGCCATGTAGCCCACGCCGAGCTGGCCTCCGCAGCCCTGGAGCACGGAGATGGCGGCGACCACGAGGAGACCGAGCGCCGCTCTCACAGCCCCTCCGCGGAGAGGAACCGGAGCAATTCGTCCGCGACGGAATCCGGGCGAGTCCAGTGCATCATGTGTCCTGCGTCCGGGATAGAACGGACGACCGCGCGGGGGAACGCGGCGACGCGCTCCGCCTCGTCCGGCGGGTGGAAGCCGCCCTCGCCACCGTCGAGCAGGAGCACAGGGCAGCGGACGCGCGCCGCAAACACCCGGTAAGAGGCGGCGAGGAAGGGGGTCGGCGACGTGGTGCGGTGGAGCGGATCGAGGTGCCAGCGGAACTGCCCCGGGCTCTCCTCGACCAGCAGGTGATCGAGCTGCCTCTCCAGCGTCTCCCGCGGGAGGCCCGCATGCTGCCGCTCCAGCCTCCGGAGCGCCTCTTCCCGGGTGACCGTCCGCTGGCGAGAGCGCCCGTCTTCGCGCAGATCCTCAAGCCACTGCCGGAAACGCTCCGGCGCGTGCTCCACGCCGTGATCCGGCGGCCCGAGCCCCTCGAGGAGCGCGAGCCCGGCGACGCGCTCCGGCCTGCTCCCGGCGAGCAGCGTCGCCACCGCGCCGCCCATGGAATGCCCTACGAGCACGAAGCGCTCGAGCCCCAGCGCCCGGACGAGCGCGTCGACGTCCGCGACGTAGTCCGGGAAGTGGTAGTACCCCCCCGCCCCGACCCACCCGCTCCGACCGAAGCCCCGAAGGTCTGGAGCGATGACGCGCCGTCCCGCCTGCGTCAGAGGGCGGACGACTTGCTCCCAGCTCCGGGCCGTATCCGCGAAACCATGCAGAAATATCGCGGGTACCAGCCCCGACGAAATGGTTTCGGGCCAGTCGAGGTAATGGAACAAAATCTGACGCAACGTCAGGTGGTTGGAGGTAGGGAGAGAACCGTTCTGCATGGATTTGCATTTAGGGGGCTGAAAGGAGGGGTTGGATACCCTTACCATGGGGGTGGTTTCGTCCAGGACGAACGGGGCTTCTGATCGAGTGCTGGAGGCTATCTTGATGTCGCGACAACTCCTTCTGCGGGACATGGGACGCTGGCTGGCGGCAGTATTTGCCGTGGCGAGCTCTGCGAGCATGGTGGTTTCGTGTGCCTCCGGCGATGACACCACCATCGAGGAAACCCCCCCGGGCGGGGGCTCTGGAGGCACCGCCGGCAAGGGCGGCGCTGCTGGGACCAGCGCAGGCGGCTCTGCGGGGAACGGGGTCGGCGGCTCCGCCGGCTCTGCCGGCAAGGGCACCGGCGGAAACGGAGGCAGCGCAGGCAACGCGGGCACCGGCGGCGCGGGCGCG
>CAZSDX010000054.1:0-19674 GCA_964605685.1 uncultured Polyangiaceae bacterium | reverse complement strand
CCCTTGCACCCAGCGCTTGCCCAGGTTCGCCGTTGGCTGTGCTCCCAGCTCAACGGAGGGGATGTTTCTCTCGCGCGAGCGGCGTTGGAGGTGGATCTTTCGGAGGGGCGCCTTTCTCACCTGTTCGGGGAAGAGCTTGGCCTCGGGATCCGGCCCTTTGTCCTCTGGCTGCGGCTTCAAAAGGCTGCTGCTGAACTCGCCGCAGGGCAATCCCTTTCTACCGCCGCGGCTGCGGCTGGATTCGCGGACGGAGCCCACCTGTCCCGCACGTTTCGTCGCATGTTTGGGCTCGCTCCTTCGGACATCACGAGGGTGGCCACCTTCGTGGGTCCCCCAGGCGCTCTGTAGGTCATGGGCGCTCTGCAGCGAGTTTGTTCAAGCGATCACGTCGGTGGAGTGGCTAGCCACCACAACAATGTCCTCCACGGTTCGTCTGCTGGCCTTGAATGCCAGCGCGCAGATCCTTGTCGCTTCGTCCCTGGGCTGGTTGATGGTCGCAGCACGGCAGCCTTGGGCGCGCGAGCGCGTTGCATGGCTGCGGAGCAAGGCCATGACGGCCACGCACCTCGACTGGATGATGCTCGGTTTCATGCAGGCCCTCGCAGCTTTTCTCCAGGACCGTTGGCCTGAGCCCAGCGACACGGTGGCCTCCGTATTGCTCATTTACGGGGGGTGGATCAACCCGCTTGCCTACGTCTTTCAAGCGCTGGGAGTTGATGCATTTTCCTTCTCGGGGGGGACACGTCAGCGGTGTGCATCAGCCTTGTTGGCGACGAGCGCGGTGGCCATCTCGGTGGCATGGATACTCCTGCTGTTCAGTCGGATTGCGATGTGATCCCTCCAGACTGTCTCCATCCGTCAGGGAGCGAGACATTGGCTTCTTCCTGCGCGCGAAAAGGGGCCAGGAGTTGCCCTGTGTAGTGGACCGGGTAGACCGGCCACCTAGCGATGCCAAGCATGCCCGAGTCAAAACGAACAGAAGGATCGACGCAGGCCGTCCCGAGAAGGTGATCCCAAAGAAGCGTGAAAAGCCCGAAATTGACATCGCCGACCTGCTGCCATTTCAGGTGATGGAACCGGTGCCCCTCGTTGAGAGAAAGCACGTGCCGCAGAGGCCCCACGGCATAGTCCACATTCGAGTGCTGCAGCAACAGCTGCAGGGAGACAGCGACCGAGATGGCGTGGGCCACCTCCTCGGGGAGCCCTGCGATGAGCAGCGGGAAGGCCCCGACGCTGGCCTCGAGCAGTCGGTGGAGAGGGTGTTTCATCAGTCCGTTGAAGCCATAAAACCGCTGAATGCTGTGGTGGACCGCATGAAATCGCCAGAGAAACAAAATCCTGTGGCTGGCCCAGTGGGTGAGCGTAATCCCCGCATCCAGGACGAAAATGGCCAGCAACACCTGGAGAACAAATGGCCAGGAACGAGGCCATCTGTCATGGAGGGGCAACGCCGCGGAGATCAGCGGCATGGCTGCCAGTGTCCCCATGTTCAAGGCCTCGTTGCCGAAGGCATGCAGGACATCGCGCAGGCCATCCCCCTTGGGTTGGTTCCAGTCTGCTCGGTAGGGGAGGACGCGTTCTGCTAGCAGCGAGACCACGATCGCTCCCCCTTGGAGAAGAAGGAACCACCCCGGAGCCACCCCCGCCGACGCCAGGAAAATGGCCAGACCGTTGCCACCGAGGAGCAACAACGGAAGATACCCCCAGCGAACCAGAGGACCCGCCCACACACGCCAGGAAGAGGGAAAAAACGCCATCGTCGCGAGAGCATGCCAAGGGTCGCGTTCCGTGGCTTGAACGGACTCGCTGTGCTCCAAGCGAACGGAAACAGGCTTCCGCGGGCCATGACTCTGTCGGTCACTCTCCTGCCCCTGGAAACCACAAAACCAGCGGCATTTCTCAAAAATCCGAAGTGTTGTGACCGGCCAGGTCACTCAACGACCTCCATGAACAGCGGCTTTGGGTCCACCTTTGCGTGGCACGATTTGTGCAATATTGCCTCGATGTCGCGTGCTGCGACCGCTCAACCCCTTCGAAGAATGCCCCGTTCTCGTTGCTCCTCTCCCACCTCCCGTCGCTTGCTCTCTGGCTGGTCTGCGCTGGTTGTACTCCTGGTTGCGCTGGGGGTGGCCTGCGCGTCGGGGGAGCTTCCCGCTCGCACCGCCGCCGACCCGGCCAACCCCTCGGCCCCCGAAGGAGCCCCGGAGCCATCCGCGGTCGCGGCTCGCCCCAGCGCCGAGCCCGACCCCCACGCTCACCACGGACACGTCATGCCCGCCCCCGCGGCTTCCGCCGCACCGGCCACTGGCCACCAGCACCAGGGGAACTGAGTGAGGGGCTCGATGCGAGGTATTTTTCCCTTCTCTGCGCTGCTCCTGGTGCTCCTGGCCGCTGGCTGCGCTTCGACCTCGGCGGCGCCCGCTTTCCGTGAGGTCGGCCGTGAGGTCGAAGGGCGCACGGGCAAGAAGCTCTCGTGGATCACGGGCAGCGAGGAGGACGAGCAGGTTCGCAAGGCCGTCCGTGAGCTGCTCTCCCGCGAACTGTCGGTGGACGGCGCCGTCCAGGTAGCGTTGCTCAACAACCGCCACCTGCAGGCGATGTACGAAGATCTGGGGGTTGCGCAGGCCGATCTGGTGCAGGCAGGGTTGCTGAAGAATCCGGTCCTGGGTGGCGAGGCACACTGGCCCCTCGACAAGGGGGGGGGCTCGACCTTCGAGCTGAACCTGGTCCAGGATTTTATTGCCCTGTTCACCCTCGGCGCTCGCAAGCGGATCGCCAAGGCACAGCTCGAAGGGGCCAAGCTGCGCGTGGGCAACGCCGTGCTCCAGGTCGCCTACGAGACCAAGGTGTCCTTCTACGGGGTGCAGGCGGCCCAGCAGATGCTGGCCATGCGCAAGGTCATCGCCGAAGCGGCCGCGGCGGGGGTCGAGCTGGCCCAGAAGCAGCACAAGGCCGAGACCATCAACGACCTGACCCTGGCCAACGAACAGTCGCTTTTTGCCCAGATCCAGCTCGATGTGCGGCGCGCCGAGGCCGACCTGGCCGCGGCTCGTGAGCGGCTCAACCGCGCCATGGGGGCGTGGGGGCCCGACACTGGCTGGCGGGCTTCCCCCAAGCTCCCGGAGGTGACCGCCGAGGAGCCTTCCTTCGAGCGCATCGAGTCCTTCGCCGTGGAGCGCAGGCTCGACCTAGGGGCCGCCCGCAAGGATGTCGAGGTCGTCTCGTACGGGCTCGCGCTGGCCAAGAATGTCCGCTGGATCGGCGGCCTGGATGCTGGCTTGACCATCCATCGAGAGACGGAAGGAGTGCGGCTGATCGGCCCGAGTGTGAGCCTCCAGATCCCGCTGTTCGACCAGGGGCAAGCGGTGATCGCGCGCCTCGAAGCGCAGCTCCGCGAGGCCAAGGCCCGCGAATATGCGATGGCGGTCGAGATCCGCTCCGAGGTGCGCGAGTTGAGGGCGCGGCTCGGGGCGGCCCGGGGCATCGTCGAGGCCTACCAGCGATCCATCGTGCCGCTGCGAGAGCGGATCGTGGCGCTGTCGCAGCAGCAGTACGACGCCATGCTGCTGGGGGTCTTCCAGCTCCTGTCGGCCAAGCAGGCCGAGATCAGCGCCTATCGCGAACTGATCGAGTCAGTGCGCGACTACTGGACCCTGCGCGCCGAGCTGGAGTGGCGAGCCGGCGGGGCGCTGCCGGACGCCCCCAAGAACAACGAGGAGCACCACCATGATCACCCGTAGAGCCGCAATCGCAGGGGCAGCCATCACGGGCGGGCTCGCCGCCCTGCTCCGGGGCAAGAAGGCTGGCGCGCAAGAGAAGCCGGGGGGGCCCGAGGACAAGCTCCCCTACATCCCCGTCATCACCCCCAACGGCAAGGCGCTGCCGTGGACGATGAAGGACGGGGTGAAGGAGTTTCGGCTGGTGGCCGAACCCGTCAAGCACGAGGTCGCCGCGGGCATGACCATCAACGCCTGGGGCTACAACGGCTCGACGCCGGGCCCCACCATCGAGGCGGTCGAGGGCGATCGGGTGCGGTTCTTCGTCAAGAACAAGCTGCCCGAGCGGACCAGCGTCCACTGGCACGGGCTGTTCCTCCCCAACGGGATGGACGGCGTGGCGGGCCTGAACCAGCCCCACATCGAGCCCGGCGAGACGTACGTCTACGAGTTCACGCTACGGCAAAACGGCGTGTTCATGTACCACCCGCACTCCGACGAGATGGTGCAGATGGCCATGGGCATGATGGGCTTCTTCGTCGTCCACCCGAAGACCCCGGAGACGCCTCGAGTTGATCGACACTTTTTGATCCTGCTGCACGAGTGGTTCGTGGCCCCCGGCACGGCCACTCCCAACGCGGCCATCATGACCGACTTCAACCTCTTCACCTTCAACAGCCGCGCCTGGCCTGGCACGGCGCCCCTGGTCGTGAAGACCGGCGAGCGTGTGCGCGTCTCGCTCGGCAACCTGAGCATGGACAGCCACCCCATCCACCTGCACGGCTACCGCTTCTGGCACGCGGCGACCGACGGAGGCACCATCCCCCGCTCGGCGCGTGTCCCGATGACCACCATCAACGTGCCCACGGGCTCGACACAGACGGTCGAGTGGGTGGCCGACGTCCCCGGAGACTGGGCGTTTCATTGCCACAAGTCGCACCACACGATGAACGCCATGAGCCACGATGTCCCCAACATGATGGGGGTCAAGCAGAAGGGCACCGAGGAGAAGGTGCGCGCGGTGCTGCCGGGCTACATGGCCATGGGCGAGAACGGCATGGGGGGCATGATGGACATGGGGCGCCCGAAGAACACCTTGCCCATGATGACCGGCAAAGGACCCTTCGGGGATGTCGAGATGGGCGGCATGTTCACCGTGCTCAAGGTACGCGACGGACTCACCAGCTACGACGATCCAGGCTGGTACAAGCACCCCGAGGGCACCGTGGCCCGAAAGGTGAAAGACGGCTGAAACGAGGCGCAGGGTTCGTTCGTAGAGAGAAAGATGGAGATGCACATGAGCAAGAGGTTTCTTCTGGCAGGCGTAGTGGCCCTGATGGCCTTCATCGGGTGTTCGAATTCCGAGCATGACGGGAGCAGCACCGACCCGCATGCCGTCCACAGCGCTGGCTCTTCTGGCGCGGCCGGGGCGGCCGGGGCAGGCGCCGGAGGGGCGACCGGGGGCAGCGGCGCGGCTGGCGTGGGGAGTGCGGGTGCCGGGGGCTCGGGGAACGCGTCTGCGGCGCTCCAGGCCCCACAGATCGACATGGTCATGCCCATGCAGGGCGCGCTCCACGTCATGTGGATCAACAAGCAGGCCGACTGCGACACCATCGAGGGCGAGCGCAAGACCGACACCGACCCTTACGCGATGGTCTTCACCGTGCCAGGCGAAGCCGACAACAAGCACGACACGTCCGCCATGATGGACATGACGTACACCTACCGGCTGCGCTGCAAGAAGGGTGACGCCTACTCGGACTATTCCAACGAAAAATCTCTCAACCCCAAGCAATGATGCCCGCCAAACCGTCTTTCCTCTTGCATCTGTCCGGGATCGCGCTGCTAGCGCTGCTGGCTGGCGCCTGCAGCACGAGCGACGAGCCTGCTCCGGAGGCCGCCAGCACTCCTCCCGCGAAGACCTCGCTCGACGACGGGACCGCCCTGCTGCCCGTGCAGGACGAGGACCCGAGCCCCGACGCCTTCTCGCTCTCGCTCGAAGCTCGCGAGAGTGAGGTGACCTACGGGGCCTCTCCCCCCACCAAGGTCTGGACCTACAACGGCACGGTCCCTGGGCCTCTGATCGAGGCCAAGGTGGGCGACCGGCTCACGGTCAAGTTCACCAACAAGCTGCCCGAGCCCACCACCATCCACTGGCACGGCATCCGGTTGCCGGCGGCCATGGACGGCACCCTGGCCATGCAGCAGCCCATCGAGCCGGGGGCAAGCTTCACCTACGAGTTCACCCTGAAGGACGCCGGGCTCTTCTGGTTTCACCCTCACATGCGCTCGGACATCCAGGTCCAGAAGGGGCTTTACGGCACGATCCGGGTGCGGGGCCAGGCCGAGCCCGAGGCCGACGACGAACGAGTCCTTGTGCTCGACGACGTGCGGCTCAAGGCCGACGGGTCGCTGGCCGAGTACCTCGACGACGAGGCTCGGATGATGGGGCGCGAAGGCAACACCATCCTGGTCAACGGTAAACAGACACCGACGCTCCGGTTCCGCCCCGGTGCCCTGGTGCGGCTGCGGCTGGTCAACACCGCCAACGGCCGGTTTTTCAACCTGAAGCTGGCCGGGGCAAGCTTCCGCGTCATCGGCACCGACGGGGGGCTGATCCCTGGCCCCCACGACGCCGAGCAGGTGCTCATGTCCCCAGGGGAACGCTACGATCTGCTCGTGCGGATGCCTGCCTCACCCGGCACGCTCGAGCTGACCAGCGAGCCCTACGAGCGAGGCCACGATTCAGGCAAGAACCCGCCGCTCAAGGTCGCCACCTTCTCGGTCGAGCAAGAACCCGTGGGCCGCACGTTGCCCCTGCCCGCGGCGGGCCCGGCGCCCGAGCGCCTCCCCGATGGGCCGGCTGATTTCTCGCTCAATCTCGACGAAAAAGTCATGCCCGACGGGGTCGTCTTCACCATCAACGACGCGGTCTTCCCCGACGTGCCCTCGCTCATGGCCCCCCTCGGCAGCACGCGCGTCTTCGAGGTGAACAACAAGAGCGAGATGGACCACCCCTTCCACCTCCACGGCTTCTTCTTCCAGATCCTCGCCCGGAACGGGCAGCCCGAGCCGGCCGACGCCCTGCTCAACAAAGACACGATCATCGTCCCGATGAAGAGCTCGCTGAAGCTGGTCGCCCGCTTCGATGAGCCTGGCATGTGGATGTACCACTGCCACATCCTCGAACACGCCGAGCACGGCATGATGGGCGAAATCCATGTGGAGTGAGCCATGACATCGAGACTTTTCTTCGCCATCGTCGTCGCTGGAGCCTCGCTCGCCGCGTGCGCCGAGCAGGCCGTCGACACCAGCAGCACCCAGTCCTCCGCCGGGGGCAGCGCCGGCGCCAGCCAGTCCGCCGGGAGCGCCGGGGACTCAGGAAGCGCAGGGCAGCAAGGCAGCGGAGCAGGCAGAGCTGGGCAAGGCGGCGATAGCGGAAGCGCAGGGCAAGGAGGCGCTTCCGGCGAGGGAGGCGCGGCAGGCGAGGGAGGCGCGGCGGGCGAGGGAGGCGAGGCCGCTGGCGCTGCCGGAACGGGCGAATCCGGAGGAACCGCAGGAAACGGGGATGCCGGCGCCGGAGCACAGAGCAACGGAGGCCAGGCTGGCGCCAGCGAAACTGCTGGAGCGGCAGGGGCCATGGCAGGGGCCGCTGGAGAGACCGGCGAGGCTGGCGCCGCTGGCGCCGCGCAGGCCGGGGCCGGGGGCAAAGGGCACGGCAGCGGTGGCTGGCAGCCCACCAAGTGACCATGGCCATCTCCGAGCACGGACGCTGGGGAGGGCGGTTGACGAGCCGACCCTTGCCCGCCACAGATGCCTCGATCGAGGCGCTGGCCGACGAAGAGCGCGGCGAGCTGGTGGACATCTGGCAAGCGCGAGCAGCGTCCGAGCTGCGCGTGGCCACCTCGTTCGAGGTCATCGCGGCAGACCTGCGCGTGCTGCGCGCTGACCCGCTGCTGGTCGCGCTGGCGGAGCGTGGCATCGACGACGAGCACCGCCACCACCAGCTCTGCCTGCTGGTCGCCTCGCGCCTCAAGGGGGCTGAGGTCGAGCCACCCGAGCCGCTGCTGCATGCCGTTCCCCAGCACCCGGGGGCTCCCGAACGGCTCTTGCCGTCGCTGCATGTCCTGGGGCATTGCGTGATGAACGAGACCTTCGCCAGCGCGTTTCTGGAAGCCTCGCTCGCCGCCGCTCAGGGCCCGGTGACGCAGGCTGCCGTACGCGAGCTGCTCTCCGACGAGATCGACCACGCCCGCATCGGCTGGGCGTACCTTGCCTCGGCCACCGCGCAGCTCCGGAGCGAGCTGCAACCGTGGCTGCTCGACGTGGCCCAGGCCAACCTGCGGATGTGGCGGCAGACGCCCCGCGCCCACCCGACGAATCCGCGCGTCGTTGAGCAGGGCGCCCCCTCGGCCCTGCTGGTCGAGCAGGCGCTCGGGGCCGGGCTCCGCGATCTCATCGTGCCGGGCCTCGAACACCTCGGCTTCGATGTATCCGGGCTTCACGCCTGGCTCGATGCGGGGGCCCCGACCTGAGAGCCCGAGCACCGGGGAGAACCACCAGACGAACAGGGAGGAACCAATGGCCGACGACAGACTCCAGGCTCTGGCAGCGCAGCGAGACAGGTTCCTCTCCTTCCTGCTCGGGCGCGTCCGCGAGCCAGCCCTCGCCGAGGATCTGCTCCAGGAGGCCTTCGCGCGCGCCGTGCTTCACCTCCACGAGGTTCGCGCAGAAACCTCCGCAGAGGCCTGGTTCTTCCGCCTGCTTCGCAACACCATCATCGACCACTGGCGACGCACCCAGGCCCACGCCAGGCTCGCCGAGGAGCTGGCGCGCGAAGCCGAGACGACCGCCGACACCTCGATGCCCAGCGTCGAGCGCGTCTGCCAGTGCGCCCACAGGCTGCTCGGGGAGCTGAAGCCGGAGTACAGCGAGGTGCTGGAGCAGGTTGAGCTGGGGGGCGTTCCGGTCAAGGAGTTCGCCTCTGCGGTGGGAATCTCTGCCTCCAACGCAGGCGTGCGGGTACACCGCGCCCGCGAAGCGCTGCGACGCAAGGTGGAGGTAGCGTGCGGCGACTGTTCGGACGACGGGTGCCGCGATTGCACCTGCGGCGCGTGAACACGACGGTCAGTGCGCGTGAGGCTTGCCCCCTGCGCCGGTGGATTCGATCACGAAATCGGCGCGCAGGGGTTGCCCCTCGGGGCGAAATTCGGCCCAGAGCTTGTAGAGCCCAGGCGCCGGGAAGGCCGTGTGAAAGGACACCTTCCCGGGCTCTCCGGCCCCGAGCGGGTGGCTGTGGAGCAGCTTGCTCGCGCCCGGATCCACCAGGACCAAGTGCCCCAGGGCGCCCAGGTAAGGCTGGAGATCGGCCACGGGCTTGCCTCCCCTGGTCAACGAGAAGGTGAGGACCGATTCTTCTCCGTTGACCTTCTGGTCGAGCTTGACCTCGAAGGCGCCGAATCGCCTGGCGTGGGCCAGGTCATCAGGCTTCAACTGGGGCTCTCTCATCGCGCTCACCCCGGGGACCGTCAGGCGCGCCGAGGACACCACCTGGGAGGCCCCCTCCGGCGTGTAATCGCCGAAGAGCACGTAGTCACCGGGCCGCGGGAAGGAGAAGGCCAGGGTCTGCAACCCTCCTGGCTGCTGCTGTGGGTGCTCGTGGGCAAAGAAGGCCAGGTCCCGCGAGATCACCAGGAAATGGAGCTTCTTTTCGTGGACCACCTGCAGCCGTTCGACGGGCATCCCGCCGCTATCCAGGAGATGGATGTTCAAGGTGCCTGTGGCCCCCGCGGTCACTGCACCGACGGGTTCGACCCGCATCGTGTACCCCAGGGTCGCTGCGCTCGCGGAGGGCATCGCGTGGCCAGCATGCGGCCCGGTGCCGGAAGCGGTGTGGGTGGCGCCAGCCGGAGCGAGGTGACCGTCGTGGGGGTCCTGGTTCTTGGTGGGGGTTCCGTGGTTGGCGTGAGGGTCGGGAGCCGGGTTGTTGGACTTGCAGCCCCCAGACAGCACCGCCGGGAGGGCAGCGGCGAGCAGCATCGAGAAAAGCCTCATGACTGGCCTCACGTTGCAGCCCTCATGCCGGCGATCTGGTATCCGCTCCGGCGGATGGCCTGGGCCACGCCATCGGGCTCGCACGCCTCGTCGTGCTCGACGATGACGCGGCCGCCCGCTAGGTCGACCTGGACGCTGCGAACGCCGCCGAGCCCCTCGATGGCTCGCTGTACGCGCCGCACGCAGGCCTGGCACGTCATGCCTTCCACAAAAAAGTCGCTTGTCTTGTCGCTCATGGGCTGTCTCCTCAGGGTCGGGTTCTTTCCCGATGCACTGCAGACGCACGACAACCGAGGGCATTACACCCCGTTGTGCGCCTCTTGCTCGGGGTGCTCGCGAGCGCTGCGGCGAGGTCGGTGTAATCCGCGGCGGGTTGGTGCGTCTTCGGGGCAACCCTTCGACTCACCGCTGACGGAGAACGTGTCAGCCCCCGGAGATTGCCATGCCCCCAGACAAGATGTCCCTCCCCGTGGAGGGGATGACCTGCGCCTCCTGCGTCCGCCACGTCGAGCAAGCGCTCACAGGGGTGGATGGCGTGCTCAGCGCCGATGTGAACCTGATCACCAGGCAGGCCCATGTGACCTTCGACCCGGCGCGGGCGACCCGCGAGGCCATGGCGACGGCCATCACCAGCGCGGGCTACGAGGTCCCTGCTCCCCAGGCGTCCGCCGCACCGGCCGGGACCGCGATGCAGGCCAGCCTGGGTGCCCCCTCCCGCCAGCAGAGCGAGGAGAGCGAACTGCGGCAGCTCAGGGGAGACCTCCTCGCATCGGCGGTGCTGGGTGTGCCGCTGCTGGTGCTGGCCATGAGCCACGGATCCATTCCGGGCTCGGACGGGCCGCTCGGACGCTGGCTCCAGTTTGCGCTGGCCACCCCCGTGGTGCTGGGACCCGGAAGGATCTTCTTTGGGCGCGCGTTCAAGGCCCTGCGCCATCGGACGGCCGACATGAACACGCTCGTGTCGATGGGCGTCGGCGCTGCCTGGCTGTACTCGACCGTGGCCCTGGTGGCGCCGTGGTTTTTTGCCCACACCGAGCACGGAGCACGACCTCACCTGTACTTCGAGGCCAGCGTCGCCATCGTGGGCTTCGTGCTGCTGGGCAAGGTGCTCGAAGCGCGGGCTCGCCACCAGCTCTCGGACGCCGTGCGGGGCCTCGTCGCGCTGCAACCCGCCGTGGCGCACCGGATCGAGGCGGAGGGAGAGCGCGATGTCCCTGTCGCCGAACTGCGCGTGGGGGACAGACTGATCGTGCGCCCGGGAGAGCGTATCCCGACCGACGGTGAGGTGAGCGAGGGGGCTTCCTCGATCGACGAATCGATGTTGACGGGCGAGAGCTTGCCCGTCGACCGTGCCCCAGGGGAGCAGGTCTCGGGCGGGACGCTCAACCAGACGGGCGCGCTGGTGGTGCGCGTCCGGGCGATCGGCCGCGACACCGCGCTGGCGCGGATCATCGAGGCGGTCGAGCAAGCGCAGGGCTCGAAGGCCCCGGTGGCGCGGCTGGCAGACCGGGTGAGCGCCGTGTTCGTCCCGGTGGTGCTCCTGGTGGCGTTCCTCGCGCTGGTGGCCTGGTTCTCGGTCAACCCCACCGGCGACGGACTTGCCGCAGCACTGGAGCGGTTCGTGGCTGTCCTGGTGATCGCCTGCCCGTGCGCCCTGGGCCTGGCGACGCCTGCTGCGGTGGCGGTCGGGACAGGGCGCGGCGCCGAGCTGGGCGTGCTGTTCAAGGGCGGAACCGCGCTGGAGGCGGCCAGCCAGGTGGACACCGTGTTCCTCGACAAGACCGGAACCCTCACCACCGGGCACCCGGCGCTGACGACCCTCTCCCCCCTCGATGGCATCGAGGAGAACACCCTGCTGGGCTGGGTCGCGGCGGCCGAGCTGCGGAGCGAGCACCCGGTGGGGCGTGCTCTGGTCGAGGCGGCTCAGGCCCGCGGGATCGTGCCCAGCGCCCCCCAGGCATTCCTGTCCACGACGGGGGCAGGCGTGGAGGCGCAGATCGACGGAGTGCGGGTGCAGGTTGGAACCGCCCGGTGGCTTGCCGAGGGGGGCGTCGACGTGGCCGCGCTCGAGAGGGAAGCCGGGGCCCTGGCCGCGCGAGGGCAGACGCCGGTCCTGGTGGCGCGGCAGGGGCGTCTGGTGGGGCTGGTGGCGGTGGCTGATCGCCCGGCGCCCGAGGCGTACGAGGCGGTGGGGAAGCTCCGGGCGATGGGCCTTGATGTGGCCATGGTGAGCGGGGACCGGGAGGGAACGGCGCGCGCCATCGCCGCGGAGCTTGGCATCACCCGGGTCGTCGCCGAGGTGCGGCCCGAGCAGAAGGCCGAGGTGGTGCTGGCCGAGCAGGCACGAGGCCGGCGCGTGGCGATGGTGGGCGACGGCGTGAACGACGCTCCGGCGTTGGCCGCGGCGGACGTGGGCATCGCCATGGGAACAGGCAGCGACATCGCCGCCGCCAGCGCTGACATTACCCTGCTACGGGGGAGCATCGGCTCGCTGTCTGCCGCGTTGGGGCTCGGGCGCCACACGCTGCAAGTGATCCGGCAAAACCTGTTCTGGGCCTTCGTTTACAACGTGGTCGGCATCCCGGTGGCGGCCGGGCTGTTGTACCCCTGGTGGGGCTTGCAGCTCTCGCCGGTGCTGGCGAGCGCAGCGATGTCCCTCTCCAGCGTCTCTGTGCTGCTCAACTCGCTGCGGCTGAGGCGTTCGCAGGGGTGATCTACCGCGATCAGGGCCTGCCCCGACCGGTCACTTTCCCATCATCGAGCAGTGGCCCATCATCGAGCCCATCCCATCCAGCTCGGACTTGAGTTTGGTGTAGTGAGCGCCGCAGTGCGAGCGCCCCTCGTCGAGGGACCCGGCAGTGTCCATTTCCTTGCTGTGCGTGTCGAGGTCGGTCTGTGTCGAGGTCATGGCGTCGCTCATGCTGCGGCCGTCGGGACCAGGCCAGCAGTTCATGCCCATCATGCCGCTTCGCATGTGATCCATGTGACTGCCCATCTTGCCACGATGCTGCTGAGCCTCGGCGTGGTACTCGTCCAGCGTCCGGGCGGCCTCGGCAGCCCTCTTGTGTCGCTCGTTCTCGTCGCGCATCGCCGTGAGGGCTGACTGCATCTCGGCCGTGCCATCGTGCATGCTGTCGGGGCTTCCCATCATGCACCCACCCAGCACAACCGCCACCAGGAGAAACCTCTTGTTCATGGTCTGCCTCTGACGGACGGAACAAGCATGGCTCGTGCCGGGCATCAGACCTCGAACCAGGGCACAAATGGGCTTCTGCGAGGGGGACGACGCGAAAGGGGTGCGCCCCATCCGGCACCGGACGCGCCCCTCAACCAGCCCCCGGCCCGCTGGAGAGCGCCTTTCCGCGGCGAACAGCCTCCTGGATGGCCTCCGGAGAGTCACCGCGAATCTCGACACGAAAGCCATTTCCAGCGCTCTCGACGCTGACGCGCACGCCCTTGATCGAGAGCGGACAGAAGCTCATCTCTAGCATCGAAAAGCCCATCACAGCGTTGCGGGCGAGGTGGCACTCGGCGGTGCGCTGGAGGTACTCGCGCGTCAACCCCGGGACCGCGCGCAGGACGATGGCCACCCCCTCGGTCTTTTTCGTGGTGTTCTTCCCCTGGGGGACACTCACCTCGATCTCGGCGATGCTCGCGATGTCCTCGCGGTGGTGGAACGGGCTCATGTCCCGGTCGGTCGGCGCAATTCCCTGGCAGCTCCGCTGCTCTGCGTCACGGAGAGCCGCCGCGGCGGCACGGTGCTCCTCGGCCATCTTGCGGTGCTTGTCGGCCTCCTTGAGGTGGGCTTCGGTCGGGTTTTGCTCCGAGGTCCAGCAAGGTTGAGCGGCCTTCGAGGGGGAGCAAGAGGTCCTTGTCTTGGCGGCCGAGGGGTCGAAGGAGGCTGCGTGCGTCGAGGCGTCTTTGTCGTGCTCCTTGGCGGAAGCATCGTGCTGTGAAGCGCTCATGTCGTTGGGGCGAGCGCCGGGCGTTGTCGTCGCGCAGGCGCCCGCGAGCAACAGCCAGAGGCAATAGGGGAGGAATTTTTTCATGATGTGGGCTCCTTGGTTGGGGCAGATGAGTGAGAATTGGAAAGGGGCAAGCTGCGCGCCGCGACGATCAAGGGGCGCTTGCCCGAGGCAGCCGCAGGGATCGAAGCGTGAGTTTCGACCACGATAGGTGGGGGCACGATGCTGACCTGCAGCAGGGCCTGCGAGAGCTGCTGCGCGGCGGCCGCTTCACTGAACCGAGGCCCTGGCCCGGTCACCAGGAGCCTGAGCGCGCTATCCTCCTGCCGGAGCTGCCAGCCGGCAACGTCGAGCAGATCCAGCGCGCGGTGCACCACGACGGGGTGAAGCTCGACGAGGGAGCCGCTTCGCCCAGGGAGCAGGAGCGCGTCGTCGGTGCGCCCTTCGATCGCCTCGATCATGCGGAAAGGGAGCCTGCAGGCGCAACCTGCGGCGGAGAGCCGCACCCGGTCCGTCAGCTCGTAGCGGATCAGGGGCAGCGTCCGGCTCGTCAAGGCCGTGACGAGCAGCCGCTCGCCGGTCTGGCCCGGCGGCGTCGGATGGCCGGCGGCGTCGACAGGCTCGGCGAGGACGAGGTCCTCGAACAGGTGCAGCCCCTGGTGCCTGGCGCACTCGGCGGCGATCCCGCCGGTCTCGGTGGCCGCGTACACCTCGAAGGGCTGCATCCCCCAGGCCTCCTGGCACAGGGCGCGGGTCTCGCGGGTGCACACCTCGGAGGAGCAATTGATGGTGCGAGGAGAGATCCGGAGGCGGCCTGCGATCTGCTCGGAGGCCAGTATCCGGAGCATGGATGCGTAGGCCACCAGCACGTCCAGACGTGTCTCGTTGAGCCTCGCGACGAGCTCAGCCAGCGGCATCCCGGCGTCGAAGCGCCACGTCGTCAGGAAGGGGGCTCGGATGGTCGCGCCCACCTGGAAGGACTGGTGCAGGGGGGACGTGGAGCTGACCACGGCGATCGCGGCCGGGCGCAGTGGGCCAGCGGAGACGCCGGCCCACTCGTTGGCCCTGGCGTACGAGGCGATGATGCGGGCCCACTCCTCGTCGCTGGTGGGGACGATGGCTCGCCGTCCGCTGCTGCCCGAGGTCGCCGCCGCGTGGTAGCCGAGGTAGGTCGCCCCGTCGCCGCGAAGCGTGCGCAGGTGTTCCTCCAGGCCGGAGAGCCGCAGCGCAGGGTCCGTGAGGACGCTGTCGAAGCGCTCCATCAAGGTGGATTTCGTGAGGATGGGTAGCTCTTCGAGCGGCGCTCGCTCGAGGCCGCGGTGGAACTCTCGGTAGAAGGGGGAACACGCGTAGGCGTGGGCGCGCAGCGCGCCCAGGGCGCGGCGCTGGCGCTCGCGGAGCTGCTCCGGGGTCCAGCCCTCGTGGCGCCTCAACCGGGCCCGGTGCCAGAGGATCCGGCCGATCATCGAGAGCCGGTCAATGCGCTCTTTCAGGCTCATGTCTGCCCTTTCTCCGGGGGAAATTTTGCGGCGATCGGGCGCAGCGAGGCCCCCCGCCAGACGACGTAGGCGGCGGGGATCACCAGCAAGGTCAAGGTCGTGAGCGACACGAGCCCGCCCCACATCGGAGCGGCGATGCGCTTGGCCACGTCGGCCCCCACGCCGTCGTCCACCAGCACCGGCAGCAGCCCGAAGATGTTGGTCATCACCGTCATCAGCAGGGGTCGAACGCGCTTCGCCCCTGCCTCGACGGCGGCGTCCACCAGGTCGGCCACCGTGCTCAGGGCTCCGCTCTTCTGGCCGCGCTCCCAGGCCTCATCCAGGTAGACCACCATCACGCTGGCCGTCTCGGCGGCGACCCCCAGAAGCGCGATCATCCCCACCCACACCGCCACCGAGGTGTTGAAGCGCATCGCGTACAGCGTCCAGATGGCCCCCACGGCGGCGAAGGGCACCGAGGTCATCACCAGCAGCGTCTGCGCCACGCCGCGAAAATTCATGTACAGCAGGGCGAAAATGATCCCCAGGGTCAGCGGTAGAACGAAGGTCATCCGCTCGCGCACGCGCTCGAGGAGCTCGTACTGGCCGGTCCACTTCAGCGAGTAGCCAGGTGGCGGCCTGAATTGCTTCGCCACGGCGGCCTTGGCGTCGTCGACGTACCCCCCGACGTCGCGCCCCTCGATGTCGATGTAGATCCAGCCCGTCAACGAGCCCATCTCGCTCTTGATCATGGGGGGCCCCATGACGGTCTCGATCCGCGCAAGCTGCCCGAGCGGAAGGTACGCCGGCAACGGTTGCCGCGAGGAAGCGCCAGCGCCGGCGCCGCTCGCCATGCCCTCCTCACCTCCCGCCGCCGAGCCTCCCGGCGAGGCCGCGCCCATGGCGCCCATGGCCCCCGCCGAGGCTGGCGCGACGTTCGTCGCGTTCATCCCCTCATCGCCGCCAGCGCCGGGCATCTTCGCGGCGATGGCCTTGCGCGACGGAGCGGCCCCGACAGGCACCAGGATGGCCCGGAGCGCCTCCAGGTTGTCGCGCAGCTCACGGGGGAAACGGACGTTGACGCGGTAGCGCTCGCGTCCCTCGTAGGTCGTGCTGATATCCATTCCGCCGATGGAAGATTCGACCACGTCGAGCACGTCGCGCACGTTGATGCCGTAGCGGGCGATGGCCTCGCGGTCCGGCGTGATATCGAGGAAAAAACCGCCCAGCTCGCGCTCGGCGTAGACGCTCCGGGTGCCCGGGACGGCCCGCAGGATGGGCTCCAGCTCGTCGTTGATGGCCGCGATGGTCTGGAGATCCGGGCCGAAGACCTTGACCCCGATGGGCGTGCGTATGCCCGTCGAGAGCATGTCGATGCGGGCCTTGATGGGCATGGTCCAGGCCCCCTGCACTCCGGGGACGTTGACCTGCTCCTCCAGCTCTCGAACGAGTTTTTCCAGCGTCATCCCCGGCCGCCAGCGGGCCTGCGGATGCAGCCGCACCACGGTCTCGAACATGGACAGCGGCGCCGGGTCGAGGGCCGTCTCCGCCCGACCTGCCTTGCCGAAGACCCCGGCCACCTCGGGCACGGCGCGGATCTGGGCGTCCTGGTAGCGCAGCAGCCGACGGGCCTCCTCGATGGGCATCGAGGGCACGGTGATGGGCATGTAGAGCAGGTCCGCCTCGTAGAGCGGGGGCATGAATTCGCTCCCCAGCCGCGCCAGCGGGTAGGCCGTGGCCGCCGTCAGGGCCAGGGCCACGGCGAGCACCAGCCAGCGGCCTCGCAGGCACGCCCGGAGCACGGGGCGGTAGGCCGCCATGCACAGGCGGTTGACGGGGTTGGCCGCCTCGGATCGTATCTTCCCGCGCAGAAGCCACACCATGAGCGCCGGCACCAGGGTGACCGCCAGCACGCTGGAGACCGCCATGGCGGCGGTCTTGGCCAGCGCCAGCGGGCGGAACAGCCGACCCTCCTCGCCCTCCAGGACGAACACGGGCAAGAACGCGACGGTGAGCACCAGCAACGCCCCGAACATCGAGGGGCCCAGCTCGCGCGCCGAGGCGATGATGAGCTCGGTCCGGTCGACCGGCTCTCCCCCTCGCTCGGCCTCCTCGATCTTCTTGTGGGCGTTCTCGACCAGGACCACCCCCGAATCGACCATGTCGCCCAGCGCCAGGATGACCCCCGCCAGGGACATGATGTTGGTGGTCATCCGCAGCGCATAGAAGGCGATGAACGAGCCCGCCGTGGCCACCAGCAGCGTCACCACGTTGACCAGCGACGAGCGCACGTGGAAGAGGAAGAGCGCGATGACGACGAGGATGACCGCGACGATCTGGGCCACGTTGGTCCCGAGGGTCCGGATCGAGTCGCCGATCAGGCCGCTCCGATCGTAGACGGGCACCACCTTCACGCCTTCGGGCAGCGACGGCTGGATGTCCTTCAGGCGCGCCTTCACGCGATCGATCACCTCCAGCGCGTTCTCGCCGGTCCGCATCACCACGATGCCCCCCACGGCCTCGCCTCGGCCGTCCAGATCGGCGAGCCCGCGGCGGATGTTACCCCCCACGTCGACGTGCCCGACGTCGCTGACACGCACCGGAACCCCGTCGGGGCGCGTGGCCACCACGGCCCGCTCGAGGTCGGCCTTGCCCTGGATGTAGCCCCGCCCTCGCACGGCGTACTCGTGGGCCGCCATCTCGATCACCCGGCCCCCCACCTCGTCGTTGGCGCTCCGGATCGCCGCGATCACCTGCCCGACCGAGAGCCCCAGCACCTTGAGCCGATCTGGATCGACCACCACCTGGTACTGCTTCTCGAAACCACCGACGCTGGCGACCTCCGCCACCCCTTGCAGCCCCTGCAGCGCGTAGCGCAGGTTCCAGTCCTGCAGCGAGCGCAGCTCCTGGGGGGAACGGCGCCCGGACTCGTCCACCAGGGCGTACTGAAAAACCCAGCCGACGCTGGTGGCGTCAGGGCCAACCTGCGGGCTGGCCCCGGGAGGCAAGCGATCCCTGACCTTTGACAAATACTCGACCACCCGCGACCGAGCCCAGTACAGGTCCGTCCCGTCCTCGAAGACGACATAGACGAAGGACATCCCGAACATGGTCAGACCGCGGACGGTCTTGACGCGAGGGGCGCCGAGGAAGGAGGTCGCGATGGGGTAGGTGACCTGATCCTCGATCAAGGTCGGGTTGCGGCCCATCCATTCGGTGGCGACGATCACCTGGGTGTCGGACAGGTCGGGGAGGGCGTCGAGAGGGGTCCGCCGCGCGCACCACAGGCCCAGCGCTGCCAGCGCCAGCGACAGCAGCAGCACCAGCACGCGGTTGCGGCCAGAGAAGTCGATGATGCGCTCGACGACCCCCGGCGACTCGCGCCCTGCTTCAGTGCCCTGCATGTGCCCCTCCGGGGGTGCTGGTGGCGCGCAGTCGGCTCTCGGAGTCGATGAGGAACTGGGCCCCGGTGGCGACGCGCTCGCCCTCCGAGAGGCCCTGCTCGACGCGGTAACGACCGCCGACGAGTGGACCGATCCGGACCTCCCTCGGCGTCACGTGCTCGCCGTGGACGACAAAGACGATGCTGCGCTTGCCGGTTCGAATCACCGCGTCCTCGGGGACAGAGAGCCCCTCGCCCAGCTCGATGGAGAACGATGCGGACAGGAAGGCCCCTGGCCTGAGCTCTCCTCGAGGGTTGGGCAGGGAGGCCCGCGCCTTGAGGGTGCGTGTGGCCTCGTCCACGGTGGGCGGCAAGAAATCGATGATCGCCTCCACCGGGGCGGGGATCCCCTCGATCGCGAGCCGGACAGGCGTGCCGATATGGATGGATGGCACGTCGGCCTCGTAGAGATCGATCAGGGCCCAGAGCTGGGAGGTATCCGAGATGACGTACAGCTCGGTCCCCGGCTCGACGTAGCTACCCACGTAGGCTTGCCGGGCCAGCACGACGCCCGCGCGCGGCGCCGACAGCGCGAAGGTTCGGGCCGGGGTGAGGTCTCTTTCCAGGCGCTCGATCTGACCCTTGGGCACGTCCCAGAGCTGGAGGCGCCGCCGAGCCCCGTCGATCACCGCGCCCAGGCCCAGGTCGCCGTCCTTGTCCTCCTTGCTCGCCGCCGAGAGCTGCTTTTGCTGCTTGAGGACGGCGATGAACTCGAGCTGAGCGGCCAGCACGCTCTGGCTGTAGATGGCGCAGAGGGGCTGACCTCGCCGGACGGGTTTGCCGAGGAAGTCGACGAAGACGCCCTCGACCACGCCGCGAACCTTGGCGTGGACGTGGGACGTGCGGGTCTCGTCGAGGGCGAGCACCCCGACGGAAGTGGCGCTCCGCCCGAGCTTCCCGCGGTCGACGACGGCGGTCGCCAGGCCGATGGCCGCGGCCTTCGGGGGCGAGAGCGTCAAGGGGGCGTAGCCGCTCGGGCCGTGGCTCGCGTGCGGTGCCCCGTGGCCGGCCGGGTGCTG
>CAZSDX010000053.1:0-19744 GCA_964605685.1 uncultured Polyangiaceae bacterium | reverse complement strand
AGAGCCCGACAAGCCTGCAACCCACGGGAACGAGCGGGAGTTTTCCGAAGGGGCCACCCTCTGGACCCACCAAGCCGTGGGCGCTGGGGAAGATCCGATCCCTGGCCTGGACAAATAGACTCCCCCCTCTGCCCTTCAGGGAGAGGGGCCCTTCGCCGTATGCACCCCTACGCGCGCAAAGCCCCCCTCTGCCCTTCAGGGAGAGGGGGGTTGGGGGGGTGAGGTCCCCCACGACCACGATCGGGGCTCGGAATCCCGTGGCCACCGGGGAGAACTTTTGTATCTTCATGACACGAACGGAGGCCACCATGAGCGACCCTACCGAACCCCTCGAAGCCACGAGGCAGCTTCTCCAGCAGGCCCAGACGCTCATCAGCACCGCCCAGGAAGCCCGCGACGCCACCGAGCAGGAGCGCGTCCAGGCGCTGGATGCGATCCGCGCGCTGGTCAGCGAGGGGCTGGGGCAGCTCCACTAGGCGCAGGAGGCCGCAGCCGCAGCGGCGGCGCAGATCCAGCACGATCGCGAGGCCGCCCTCGCCGCCGTCCAGGAGGCCCGGGAGCAGGCCGCCCACGCCATCCAGGAGGCCCGCGCCCAGGCAGATCGCGCCATCGACGAGGCGACGGATCGGGCGCAGCTCGAGGTGCGCCAGCACGCCGAGCAGATGGAGCAGGCCATCCAGCGAGCGCTGGACGAGAAACACCGCGCGATCTCCGAGGAGTACCAGCAACTCCGGGATCAGACCGTGGAGGCGTACCGCGCGCTCCATGATCAGGCGACGCAGGCGCTCCAGGCGACGCAGCAGCAGGGGATGGAAGCGCTCCACACCCTGGGGAACAACCTGACCGGGCACCTCCAGAGCACTGGGGAGCACCTGAGCGGGATGCTGGCGGAGCGAGGGGACTTCCTGAGCAATCACCTCTCCCAGGCCACCGAACACCACCAGGGGAGACTGAACGCGGTGGCGGACCATGCGGTGAACACCATCACCGGCATCAAGGATCAGGTGATGGGCGTGCTGGAGCAGCAGGCCAACCACCTGGTCGGTAGCCTGGAGAATTCCGCGACCGGATGGATCGAGCGGATCCTGCACGAGGCCAACCGGGTGCTGCACCACGTCCCGGTGGTGGGCACCGTCACCGGGTTGGTGGAAGAAGGCTTGCACCAGGTCAACAAGCGGTGAATCCTCTCTTTGAACCGGTCGTCTTCTTCGATACGCTCCTGGATTCGCTCAAGCAGATGCAGCTCCAGGATGCATCGCTGGTGCAGCGGATTTCCTCCCTGGAACAGCGGCGCAGGGCGACCTCCTCGAAGGACGCCGCCGGGTGGATCGCCGTCTACGAGGAGACGTTGACGCTGCTCCCGCTGGCGCTTCGATCCTACAAGGACCAGCAGCAACAACGGGCCAAGGCCCAGGAGGAAACCGCCGCACGGGCCGCCCTGGCGCAGCGGATCAACCAGCTCGCCCCCCAGGTGACCCAGCTCCTCCAGCGGGAACAGGGAAACTGGAGCGGACGGCTCTCCCAGCAGCTCCAGCAGCTCCAGGACAAGGTCGAGCGCTCCGTCCTGAGCCTGGAGCTATCCAGCCGCGATCTCCCGGAGACCGGCGAAACCCTCTTCGAGATCGAGGCGACGCAGCTCGAAGGATTCTGGGGCTGGCTCCAGGGCGCCGAGCGGACCTGGCGCAGCAACAACGAGGCCCTCGCCGCCGAACGGATCAACGAGAGTCTGACGGAAATCGGGCTCCCGAGGGAGCTTTCCTTCCAGGTCAACCCGGCGAAGATCCCCGAGGGAGCCGCCAACCTGCCCCGCCTCAAGGGCCACAAGATCCTGACCCCGAGCAAGCTGGAAGTCCTGGGGACCACCCAGAAAATCCTGACCGCCTCCCTCGGCGGCGTCACCATGCTGAGCATGGCCGCAGGCAAGATCGCAGGGAACATGGCCACCGTCGCCCTCCCCGTGGTCTTCGGGATGGTGTTCGTCGGCGCGCTGGGCTACGCCGTCGCCACGGTCCCCACGAAGTTCAAGCAGGCCATGGCACGTCAGAAAGAGAACGCCAAACACCACGTCCACCAGGAGTTGCTGGCTTCCCTCAAGACAAGGCTCTCCAACCTCTCCTCGTCCCAGGCCCACGCCCTGCAAAAACACCTCCGCGACGAGGAGCTTCGCTGGAATCAGCTCGTCCGTCAGCACGGCGGAGGGAGCCTCCCCGGGCTCGGCGCTCCCCCTCCCATGGCGCCCATGGGCGTTCCTCCCGCGACCCTCGACAAGATGGCGGGCCCCTGGCCCGCGGAACTCCAGGCAAGGATAGCCCAGCTCCGGAGCGCTTGACCCCGCCGGATGCTCCCCCGGAACCGCCTCCTCGCCTTCTGCCTGGCGCCGGTCCTCTACGTCGCCGTGGCGGCCATCCAGAGTACGGGAGGGTCTTCAACGACCCTTGCGGCGCTGGTGCTGCTTCCAACCTGCCTGGCGCTGGCGTTCCGGCTGACGGAGCCCCGGTCCATCGGGGAGGATCGGGTGGGCGAGGAGCCAAGGCTGGGGTTCCGGCTCGCACTGACCGGCGCGGCGACGTTTCTGGCGGCCCGGAGCGCAGGGCCCGGGCGGGCTCCCTTCGATGCCGCCGCGGCGGTAGGAGTGAGCGTGGCGGTAGCGGGAGCGCTCTACGGACTGGCGCGAGTTCCGGAGGGACGGGGGCTGCTGGCGTCGAACCCGGCGGTACGGCGGCTGGATGCTCCGCTGGCAGCCCTGCTGCTGGGGGCGACCAGCGCGACGGTGCCCGCGGCGGCTTTCCTGCTGCCCGGACGGCGCGGGACCATCGATCCGCTGACCATCGACTACGCGACGGTGGCGGGAGGAGGCGGACTCTTGCTGCTGCTGACGCTGGCGACGCTGCGGTTCCGGGTGCTGCGGCGGCTGGAACTGGGGGTCGCGGACCGGGGAGCCGCAGCGCTGGCGATCTCCACGACGCTGCTGCTGAGCGCGACGCCGGCGGCGCTGCTGGGGTTCGCCGCGCCGGATCGGGCGCTGCCGTCGGCGGCGCTGCTGGGGGCGGTGGGGGTGAGCCTGGCGATGGTGATCCCGGACGCGACCCTCGTGAGCAGGTCGTTGCGGACCCTGCTCCTGGTGTGCGTGCTGGGGTCGCCCATCGCGCTGTTCACCGCGGGGGTGGCGGCGGCGGCGCCGAAGCAGGCGGGGGGAGCCGTGCTGGTGTCGAGCGTGCTCCTGCTGCTGGTCGGGGTGCTGGCGCAGCAGGTGTCGGCGCGCTTCGTCCCGGACGCGGCCCGGTGGCTGGACGCGCTGGACAAGGCGCTGGAGCGCGCGGCCCTTCCGGAGCCTACGGTTGCCCTGAGCAGCACCCTGGCGGCGCTCCGGGATCACCTGGGCCCCTCGTCTCCCTCGCCCGCGCTCTACCGGATCGAGACCGGCGACGTGCTCACCGTGGATCGCGCCGGGTACCTGCACGAGTCCATCGGGGCGTTGCCTTCGGGGTTGCTCGACTTCTGCGACGCGGAGCCGCAGCAGACCTTCCGCCTGGAGGTGGCCCGGGCCATCCAGGTGCGCCGTCCGGACGTGCGCAACGCCCTGGCCTGGATGGAGGCCCACGGCTACGCCTGCGCCACGGCGCTCCGGGACGAGGACGGGCCCGTCGGCGTGCTCGCCATGCCCCGGGGACGGCGTCGTACCCTGCTCACCCTCCAGGAAGTCCAGGCCCTCGGCGCCCTCACCGCCCGGCTGAGCGCGGTCTTCTCCCTCTCGTCGGCGATGGCCGGGGCACGCCGCCGCCAGCTCGAAGCAGAGGCGGAGGTTCAGCGCCTCACCGATGCGCTGGCCCAGACCCGCAACGCCCTGGAGCGCCAGGGAGAACGCTTCGCGTTGCAGGCTCGGCGGACGGTCCGGCGCTCTCCGCTGGGGCGCTACAGCCCGGCCTCGGCGCTGATCGATCAGGACATCGAGCGCGCCGCCCGGACCCGCGCTCCCCTGGTGCTGCTGGCGCCGCCTGGCGTTCCGGCGGAGGCTTACGCTGCGTCGGCGCACCTCCGGAGCGAGCGCCGCGACGGCCCCTTCTTGCTGGTCGACGGGGCTGACCCCCGGGAGCACCCGATGACCCACTGGCTTGACCAGGTGACCTCTCCGCTGCTGCTGGCCCACGGCGGTACCTTGGTCATCCTTGACCTCCCCGCGCTTCCCGGGGATGTGCAGCGGTTGCTGGCGAGATTTTTGGTGGATCCGGCGTCCCACGACTGGCGGGCGGCGTGGCTGGATGCTCCGGCCTCGCTGGACGTGTTCCTGATCGCCTCGGTGCGGGAGACGGTGGACACGCTGGTGGTACGCGACCGGCTGACGGAGGAGCTGGCCAACGAGCTGGGGGACCGGGCGTTGCCGCTGCCTTCGCTGGCAGCGAGGCCGGAGGATTTGCGTTCCATCGCCCTGGACCACCTGACGAGGCTAGGGCTGGCGCTGCGGGGGGAGCCGGTGGGGCTAGGCGACGACGCGCTGGCGCTGCTGGTGGAGCAGCCGTGGCCGCTGAACGATCTGGAGCTGGAGCGGGTTCTCTACCAGGCGCTCCTGGGGAGCAAGGGGCCGGTGCTGCGGGCCGTGGACCTCGCGCCGCTGCTTTCGTCGGCGGCACGGAGGCGATGAGTCACCCCCCGAAGCGCTCCACCAGGGCCCTGGCGCGCTCGACAAAGGCCCGCTGGTGGAAGCGCTCGAAATCGGTCCAGGTGGTGAGGGAGGTGGTGTCCCGGACGCGATCCAGAAAAACCTTGCCGAGCAGGTGATCGACCTCGTGCTGGTAGGTCCCGGCGCTCAGCCCGCGAACCTCGAAATCCAGCGGATTCCCCTGGCGATCCAGGGCCTTGACCTGCACCCTCGTGTACCTCGGCACCAGCCCCCGGAGGTTCGGTACCGAGAGGCACCCCTCGTAGTTGTCGAAGGTCTCCTCGGTGGTGGGAATGACCTCCGGGTTCACCAGGATCGTCAGCGGGATGGTCGGCTTGTACGGGTAACGTGGGTTGTTGTTGACCTCGATGGCGCAGAGGCTCACCGGCTCGTGGATCTGGGGCGCCGCCAGCCCCGCTCCGTTCGCGTCGCGCATGGTCTCGATGAGGTCGTCAATCAGTTGCTGGAAGGTCGACGAGAGGAGCTCCTCCGGGGTTACCCGGCGCGCTGGCTGCCGCAGGATGGGGTGTCCGATGGTGGCGATCTTTCGGAGAGGCATGGGCTTCCGGGTGACCCATCCTTGCTCCTGGCGCAAGCCAGCCTGGGATGCGTTACCATCGTCGTCGATGCGCGCCTCCTTTCTGTTCCTTAGCCTTCTCTCTTTGTTGGCTCCCCTGGTTGCCTGCTCCGGGGACGACGCCGTTGATCCTCCGGCGGCCTCCCCGGGGGGCTCCGGTGGTGCGGCGGGCGCTGGTGGAAGCGCCGGGGATGGCGGCGGAGGCACCGGAGGGGGAGGGGACGCCGGCGGCGGAGGGGAGGGCGGCACGGGAGGTTCCACGGCGCCATCGTGCCTGGATACGCCGGTGGGAGCGCCAACCTTCACCGACGCCACGGATCGCTGGGGGCTGAGCCCCGGGAAGCTGAACGTGCTGGGGAACCGGCTGACGGCGGCGGATCTGGACGGCGACGGGTACCCGGATCTGATCGTCCACCGGGGGGGGAGCAACGCCAGGACCGACGCGGAGGCGGCCCAGGAGGACAGCAGCAAGTGGCTGGTGCGGGTGCTGATGAACCGGCCCGCCCCGGACGGGCAGGGGCGAACCTTCGTGGATGCGACGCTGGCGAGCCAGTACGGGAAGATCCCCGGGGACAGCGAGGGGAAGGAGCTACGCTCGGCGCACCTGGTGGTGGCCGCCGACGTGGACAACGACGGCGACCTGGATCTCTTCAGCGGGACCTACATCGATGGGAACGCCGACCCCGCCAAGAACCCGGATCGGGGCGACCGCAGCCGGATCTTGCTCAACGACGGCAAGGGGGTCTTCACGCCTGCTCCTCCCTCGGACGTGACCCCGCCGGACACCGAGGCCACCCCCACCACCGGCGCCTCCTTCGCGGACGTGGATCGGGATGGGAAGATCGATCTGTTCGTGGGCTTCTGGTACAAGAGCTACGGGCTGTCGGACATGGGGACGCAGGCCCAGCTCTACAAGGGCAACGGCGACGGGACGTTCTCCGCCGTCACCAGCACGGTGGGCCTCAAGACCGAGGGAAGCTCCAGCTCCTTCGCCAAGGGGACCAACCACCGCCCGGCCTACGGGGTCACCGCCTGCGACCTGGACGACGACGGCGCCCCGGAGCTGATGGTCTCTGCCTACGGTCGCCAGTGGAACCTCCTCTATCAGAACAACGGCAAGGGGTCGTTCAAGGAGGTCGGCCAGTCCAGCGGCTTCGCCGGCGACGAGAACAAGAGTTTTCACGACAACCAGTTCTTCGCCTGCTACTGCACCGCCAACCCGAGCGAGCCTGCCTGCGCCGACGCGGTCAAGCCGATGGTCCAGTGCCCTTCGCCTCCCGGGGCCAACTGGAGCAAGAGCGGCGAGCAACCCTGGCGCAACAACGGCAATACCTTCAGCACCTTCTGCGGCGACATCGACGGAGACGGGAAGAACGACCTCTACAACGCGGAGATCGTCCACTGGTGGGCGGGCAACGGGAGCGACCGCTCCCAGATCCTGAAGAACACCAGCGCCGACGGGGCGCTCTCCTTCCAGCGCCTCGCGCCCGAGGAGGTCGGAACCGTCGTCCCGCACCCCACCGTCGACTGGAACGAGGGCGGTATCTTCGCCGCCGGAGCGGACCTCGACAACGACGGGCGCCTCGATCTTTTCCTCGGAACCACCGACTATCCGGATCAGTACGGTTACCTCTTCCACCAGAAGGCGGATGGAACCTTCGTCGAGAGCGGCGAGGCGTGGAACCTCCGTCACCCCTGCGCCAGCGGCGTCGCCATCGCCGACTTCGACCGGGACGGCGACCTCGACGTCATCCTCGGCGCCGGGACCGCCCGTGACTGCGGCAAGATCTGGCCTGCCAACCACGTCCTCTTCTACGAGAACAGCGCCAGCTCCCAGGGGAAGTCCGTGGCCATCCGGCTCCGCGGCGCCTCCGCCAACGGGGCAGGCATCGGCGCCCGCGTCACCCTCGAAGCCGGAGGCCGCAAGCAGACCCGCGAGATCGGTGGAGGCTACGGCCACATGGCCATGCAGCACGACACCGTTGCCTTCTTTGGCCTCGGCGCCTGCGACACCATCGACGCCGTCCGTGTTCGCTGGCCCTCCTCCGGCGAGGAGCAGGTCGTCACCGGCGTCTCGGTCGCGCGTTTGATCGAGATCACCCAGGGCTCCTCCGCTCCTCAGGTCATCCTCCCGGCGATGCCATGAAACCCGGCGATCACCCCGAGTTCTTCCGCTTCCCGGCCCCCGAGGGGCGCTCCCGCGAGAGCACCCTGCGCCTCGACCGCGAGGGGCGCTTCTGGCACGACGGCGAGCTGGTGGAGCACCCCCGGCTGGTCGACGCGCTCCACTCCTGGATCCGCCGCCACCCGGACGACCACCGCTACATCCTCACCAACGGCTACGACTGGACCTACTTCACCGTCGACGACGCCCCCTTCCAGGTCCGCTCGGTGCTTCACGACCAGGGGACGTTCCGGCTCCGTCTCTCCAGCGGTCACGAGGTCGAGCCCCTCGATCTCTCCGTGGCCGAGGATGGCTCGCTCTACGCCCGCGTCGAGGTCGGCGGGCAGCCCTACGAGGCCCGCTTCTCCCGCCACGCCCAGGCCCAGCTCGACCCCGCCTTGGAGGAGCGCGACGGCGTGCTCGGCGTCCGCGCGGGTGCTCGCTTCCTCGTACCTGTCCCTCGCACCTCCGGGGCCGCGTGACCCCCTGGATCACCGGCTGCGCCCTCCTCACCGCCTGCGGGGAGGGCCCTCCCACGCCGGACGCTTTTCCCTGGAGCCAGACCGCCCGCGGGGCCCGCGGCGCCCTCTGGCCTCGCCTCGCCAGCGAGGTTTGCCCCGTCGTCAGCCCCCGGGTCGAGCAGCGGGACCGGGCCTGTGCTCACGCCTTGCTGGTGGTCCACCGGCTGCTGGAAAAAGTCACCGACCTTGGTGATCCGGAGCAGGTCGGCGTGATCCTCGGAACCTCCCTCGGTTGCGCCTCCGTCAACGATGCCTACCACCGGAGCGCGCTCCCGCCGGTTTCCCGCCCCTCGCCGGTGCTCTTTGGGTACACCGTCCCGTCGGCTCCGGTCGGTGAGGTCGCCACCACCTTTGGTCTCCGGGGACACCAGCTCGTGGTCATGGCCGGCGCTTGCTCGGGCCTCGCCGCCGCCGCGGAGGCCCGCAGTGCCCTCGCCTGCCGCCGCGCGGAGGCCATCGTGCTCCTCGCCAGCGACGTGCTCTCCCTGGATCGCGTGGACCTTCTTCACCAGCAGGGGTCTCCTCCGCCGGTGGAGGCCACCGTGGCCTTGTTGCTGGAGCGCCCGGAGCATGCCGTCGTCCGGGGGCGCGTTCCGCTGGCGGAGCTGGCAGAGCTTCGTCGCGAGCTTGGGGAGACCACCCCGGCGGCGCCGTTCACCTACCTGGGCGCGACGGGGCTGGTGGAGCTGGCGTGCTCGATCCTCGGCGATTTCTCCCAGGTTCAGGCGAGATCGGGGTGATCGGAGGGCGCTCCGGGTGCGTTCTGGAGGAGAACGCTATCCGTAGCGCGGAGGCGAGGCGTCAGCGAAGGGCGTCCTCGGAGGAGGAGGCGAGGACGGCCTGCTGGAGCCATCGGTTGAGTTCTTCGTAGCTCTGGCTCGCCGCGATCTTGCTCCGGGCCTCGGGGGACAGCGGCAGGCCCCGCAGCTCCATCACCTGCACCACCTGCCGGCGCGCCTCTTCCAGCCTCCCCTTCTCGATGCCCTTCTCGAAGCCTTTTTCGAGACCGAACTCCTCGCCGATCTTGAGAAGATCCTCGACGATCACGGACCTGACGTTCGCCTGCTCCATGGCCTTGACCATAGCACGGTACCTCTCCTTGCTGTGGGAGCGAGCGGCCACGGCAGCCATCTGCCAGCGGCGCAGGGAAGCCTTGCTCTCGCGGAGCACCGCCACCGCCTGCTGGCACACCACGTCATCTCCTCGCCCCTCGTCGTCCGCTCCGGTGGCAAAGCACGCGGTCTCCTCGCGGCTGACGAGCAGGTGCGCGCTGGCCTCCCGCAGCACCAGGTGGGTCACCATCACCGACACCTGGCCCTTGCGCAGCAGCGGGACGCGCTGCTCCGCCGAGGGCACGCGCAGCCAGAGCACCACCGAGCGCACTTCCAGGTGCCAGAAGCGCAGGACAAAGCCGAGGTGGTAGCGAAGGACGCGGTCGAGGAAGGTCTCCTCGCCGTAGCCCTGTCCCTCGAAGTGCCAGAGGAGGTGTCGGGCGTCCTCGACGAAGGCGGCGTCGGCCTCGATGGAGGGGTCCGGGGTGTCGAGGCGAGGGTCACGCGAGGAGAGAGGAAGGAGAGCAGGGCCGCCGGGGAGGAGGTTGGGGAGGAGGGCATTGACGAGGGAGAGGAGGGAAGCTGGTTCCTCCCTGGCGAGGGCGCGGAAGGCGCGGTCGGTGGCAGCCATGGTCCGACGCTACCACGGGGCCTTCGGGGTCAGGTGCAGGCCGGTCGGAGCCCTCTGCACACGCTCTGGGGCTCTGTGTGCGGTTGAAAATGGCCTTTGCATGGAGGTGCGAGGCTCCCGGGGGGGCGTGCAAGGGCTTCCAGGGTTTGTGCAGGGGAGCACGTTCCTCCCCGTGTTCGGGCTAAGCCCCCCTGGAGGAGCTGCACGTGGGCGACCCGAGCGCAGGTGTCCCGGATGGCACGCATCATCCGAAGCCGGTTGTGCCGCAGCCGCAGGTCGTCGGTCATCACGAAAACGCTGGCGAAGAACTCGTGGAGCCCCGGGGCAAAGGCAGCGATTCGACCGAAGGCCCCGGCGTAGTCCAGGGACGCCAGCGCGGCGTCCAGCAGTCGAGCCAGGTCGGCGTAGTCCGCGGCCAGCGCCCGCTCCGTGGCGTGGGGCTCCGCCTCCAGCGTGGCCGGGTCCACCGGAGCCTCGCTGTCCGGAGCGTCCCGCGCGATGTTCGCCGCGCGCTTGAAGACCTCCCCCACCTTGGCACGCACCGCCGGATCCAGGGCCACCAGGGCCTCGCAGCGCCGCCGCGCGTCCACCGGGTCGTCCGAGGCCACCGCCAGGCAGGCGTCCACCACGTCCGCCGGGAACTGCTCCGACAGCAGCCCCCGGAGCCGCTCCCGGGAGAACTCCAGGATCTTCTCGATGCATTCCTCCCGGGTGAGGTCCAGCTTGATCCCTTCCAGGCCATCGTGGGCGTGGGCCAGCAGTTCCCGCAGGGAGGTGGACCAGCCGCGACCCAGGAGGGTACGGAGCAGCCCGAGGCAGGCGCGGCGCAGGGCGTAGGGGTCCGCGGCGCCGGTGGGGGCGAGGCCGACGGAGAAGCAGCCGGCGAGGGTGTCGAGGCGATCCGCGAGGGCGACGAGGGCAGAGGCCGCCGCGGGAGCGATGGAGTCGTGGGCGCCGCGAGGGGCGTAGTGATCCCGGATGACCTCGGCCACCGACGGGCGCTCGCCCTGGTGGAGCGCGTAGGCGTGGCCCATCGTCCCCTGGAGCTCCGGGAACTCGCCGACCATCAGGCTCACGAGGTCGCATTTGGCCAGCTCGGCGCCGCGGATGGCGTCCTCGCAGGTGGCGCCGTCGAGGCCCAGCTTCGGCCCCAGCCAGCGGACCAGCGTCGTGACCCGCTTCGCCTTGGCGCCGACGCTGCCGAGGCGGTTGTGGAACACCACACCGTCCAGTTTGGGGGCGCGCTCCTCCAGCCGGAGCTTCCGGTCCTCGTCGAAGAAGAAGCGAGCGTCGGAGAGGCGCGCGCGCATCACCCGATCGTTGCCCCGGACGATGTTCTCCGGGGCAAGGGCGGTGTTGACCACCGCCAGGTAGCGGGGCATCAGCTTTCCGTCGGGTCCACGGAGGCCAAAGTAGCGCTGGTGCCCCCGGGCCACCTCCAGGATCAGCTCCTCCGGCAGCGCGAGGAAGGACGCATCGAAGGAGCCCGTGACCACATGGGGTTCCTCCACCAGCGAGAGGTTCTCGCCGAGGAGGAAGTCGTCGTGGATCAGCGAGGCGCCGACCTCGGCGGCGGCCTTCTCCAGCAGGGTGACCATGGCCTGCTTGCGCCTCGCGGGGTCGACGAGGACGTGCGCCGCCCGGAGGGTCTCCTCGTAGGCGGACGCGGACGCCAGGGTCAGCTCGCCCCGGGAGAGGAAGCGGTGGCCCAAGGTGACCCGACCGCTCTGGACGCCGGCGAAGGAGAAGGGGATCAGGGCGTCGCCCAGGAGCGCCACCAACCACCGGACCGGGCGCCCGAAGGTGGCCTCGCCGGTGCCCCAGCGCATGGCCTTGCGGAAGGGGATCTCGCCGCAGAGGGCGGCCAACTCGGCTCCGAGCAGCTCGGCGGCGGGGCGTCCCTTCTCGCGGCGGGTGGCGGCCACGTAGTCGCCCCTGGGGGTGGAGACGCGGCGCAGCTCGTCGAGGGGGATCCCCAGCTTGCGGGCGAAGGCTTCTGCGGCCTTGGTGGGGGCGCCGTCCTTGCCGAAGGCTACCGCCGCCGGGGGGCCCTGGACTTCCTGGTCCAGATCCGGCTGGTGGGCGGCGACGGAGGCGATCTGGAGGGCGAGGCGTCGGGGCGTCCCCAGGGCCCGGATGGCCCCGTGCTCCAGGCGAAGGGCCGCAAGGCGCCGTCGGGCCAGCTCGGGGAGCGCGTGGAGCGCCGCATCGACGAAGGAAGCGGGTAGCTCCTCGACGCCAATTTCCAGGAGAAGATCGGGAGAATCCATGGGTCGGCGCACGCTAGCCGAGGCTCGCTCCGATGGGAACGGGGGCGCCGCTTGCGACCGGCAGAGGATGGGGGCAAGATGCCTCCATGCCGCTTGCTCTCCCTCCTCACGCGCTCGAAGCAGATCCTGACGAGGGGCAGATTCCTCCTTACCCGGCCCCCCTCTCTTCCCCGCTTCCTCCTCGTCTTCAGGAGAACAAGGTTCTGCGTCTCTACCTGGAGCTGGCCCCGGAGTACGAGGCAGAATTCTCCCGGATGGCCGCCGCCGACGCTCAGGACGACGAGCTCGTCGCCGCGGCGCTTGTGGCCAGCATGCGATGATCCTCGACGCGGATCAGCTCATCACCGGTTACCCCTTCATCGCCGCGCGCCACAGGCGGGTACCCATCTGCGACGCGGGGGCGATCCACGGCTGCTGCGCAAGGGCTCTGGCGCTATCCTGCGGCGACCCGAAAGCGGAGCCTGCTGCCATGTTCTTCTCCTTTGCGGATCGCCGTAGAGCGTTTCCCTTCGCGTGGAAGCTGATGGCGGACTTTGTCGCCCGGGCCCAGGCACGCGTGAACGGCCTTACCCTGGAGGCCACCGGCGAGGAGTTGGAGCGGCTCTGCGTCGAGGTCCTCTACCGCAGGGTATCCTGGGAAGACACACGGCGCTGGTTTGCTGGACGGCTGCACGACGCCCGATGAGTCCTCGGTTCAAGGGGGCGTGTCGTCGTCGCGCCGGGCCCAGAAGGCGCTGATCTGGGGCCAGAGGCCGCGGGCTGCGGATTTTGATACGACGGCGCCGACGTGGCCCCCGGGCAGGTGGAGGTGCTGCTTGTCCTCGGAGGAGACCAGGGTCATCACCTCCGCGGCGCTCTGCCAGGGGACGATGTTGTCGTGCTCGAAGGTGACCGCCAGGAGCGGGCAGCGGATGGAGCTCAGGTGCACCGGGTCGCCCCCGAGGGTCATGGCGCCGCGCACCAGGTCGTCGTCCCGGTACATCCGGGCGTAGCGGCGGTAGAACTCGCCCGGGAGGGAGACGTTGTCGTTGCCCCAGGTCTCCAGGGCGAAGAACCCGTCGAGGAACTCGTCGTTCCAGGCGCGGTCGACGAGGCCCACCGCCTTGGACAGGGACAGGGTGGGGCGCAGCAGGTGGAAGGCCGACTGCATGAGCTGCCAGGGGACGTTGCCGAAGGCGGCGATCATCGCGTCGATGTCGAAGGACGGCGTGCGCATCCAGGCGGAGAGCAGGCCGTCGTCGTGGAAGCGCACCGGCGCGGCGAGCAGGACCAGGGAGGCGACGTAGGTCGGGCGCGCCGCCGCGTGGATCGCCGTCAGGATGCCCCCCATGCAGTAGCCCAGCAGGTGCGCCTGGTCGCGGTCGCTGAAGGAGGCGGTGACGGAGAGCGCGCGGCCCAGGTAGCGATCGCAGATGTCGTCGAAGGTGAGGAAGCGATCCTCGTTCCCCGGCGTTCCCCAGTCGAGGATGAACAGGTCGTGCCCCTGGTTCACCAGGAACTCGGCGAAGCTCTTCCCCGGCATCAGGTCGAGGACGTAGTGCCGGTTGATCAGCGACGGCACGAGGAGCACCGGGGTCCGGAAGGCGACGCCCGCGGCCCGGGGCCGGTAGCGGAGTAGCCTCCACTTGTTCTCCTGGTAGACCACGTCCGCAGGGGTGACCCCGACCGCGGGCTTCTTGCGGAACGGCAGCCCGAGGAGGTTCCAGAGGCGCTTGCCCTCGTCGCGCTCTTGCTTCTGGCTCATGGCTGGTAGAGGGCTTCGAGCTGGTCGCGGAAGGCCTCGTAGACCTTCTTGCGGCGCACCTTGAGGGTGGCGGTGAGGAGCCCCGACTCGACGGTGAGCGGCGGGTCGAGGACGGCGAATTTCTTGAGGGTCTCGTAGCTGGCCAGCTCGCCGTTGACCCGGTCGATCCGCTGCTGGAGCAGGGCGCGGGTGGCCTCGGGGCGGGCCTCGGCGGCGACCCCCTGGGCGTCCAGGTGCGCGTCGATGGCGGCGCGGTTGGGCCAGATCCCCGCCACCAGGAACCGCTTCCCGTCGCCGTAGACGACCACATGCGCGAGGAAAGGATCGTCGGCGAAGCGCTGCTCGATGTTGGCCGGAGCGACGTTTTTACCGCCCGCGGTGACCAGGATGTCCTTCTTCCGGTCCACGATCTGGAGGAAACCGTCGTCGGTGAAGCGCCCCACGTCGCCGGTCTTGAACCAACCGTCGTCAGTGAAGGCCTCCCGGGTCGCCGCCGGGTCCTTGTGGTAGCCGCCGAAGACGCTGGGGCCGCGGGCCAGGATCTCCCCGTCCTCCGCCAGCCTCAGCTCCACCGAGGGAAGCGGCTTGCCCACGCTGTCGAAGCGGAAGGCGTCCGGGCGGTTCAAGGTCAGCGTGGGCGAGGTCTCCGTGAGCCCGTAGCCCTCGATGATCAGCAGCCCGCAGCCGTGGAACAGCTCCTTCACCTCGCGCTTGAGCCCCGCGCCCCCGGAGAGGCAGAAGCGGAGCTTGCCCCCGGTGACCGCCGCCAGCGCCGCCTGCCGCTTCCCCGGGTCAGCCTCGTGCATCGCCGCCATCGCCAGCTTCTCCCAGACCGACGGCACGCTCATGAACACGCTGGGGCGCACCTCCGGGAGCTTCGCCATCACCGAGGCCGGGTCCGTCAGGTAGGTGGTGAACCCCAGGGTGTTCCCCAGGCAGGCCTCGCCGAAGCCGAAGATGTGGCTCATCGGCAGCCAGAGCAGGTCGACGGCCCCCTCGTCCAGCAGCGGGGCGTTGCACCGCAGCCAGTCGGAGCCGTTGACGGCCACGTTCCGGTGGGTCAGAGGCACCCCTTTGGGGTTCCCGGAGGTGCCGCTGGTGTAGAGCATCAACCCGGGTTGGTCGAGGGAGACCTCGTGCATGCGGCGCTCGAAGGCGTCCGGGTTCTCCCCGTGGAGGGCGGCGCCGAGGGACATGACCCGGGACCAGGGGATCACCTTGCGCTCGACCTCGACGATGCCCGGGGCCTTCTTGCCCTTGGCGCGGAGGGAGGCGAGGACCTGGGCGGGGTCGAGGGCGTCGTCGAGGAGCACGACGCGCTCGACCTGGGCGCAGGCGTCCCAGGCCTCGAAGACCCTGCCCAAGAGGGCCGGGGTGTCGACGAAGAGGACGCGGGCGTCGCTGTGGCCGAGGACGTAGGCGGCCTGCTCCGGGGTGCTGGCGGGGTAGATGGGGACCATGACGCCGCCCGCCGCCTGGATGGCCAGGGCGGCGGAGATCCACTCGACCCGGTTGGGGGCGAAGATCGTGGCCCGGTCGCCGGAGCGCATCACGGTCCCGAGGAAGAGGGCGGCCTGCTGGATCTGCCGGGCGAAGGCCCCCCAGGTGACCGCGCGCCAGTCGTCGCCGGCGGGCACGAGGAACCGCACGCGGGAGCGCCGCGCGGCCAGGTCATCGAAGACGGCCCGGGGGGCTATCCTGGGTTCGAGGTAGGCGCTGACATCCATGATGGGGTCTCCTGGGCGCTCAGGGGGAGCGCTCTTCGAGCTTCTGTTCGAGGTCGTTGATGCGGCTCTGGAGCTGGTTGAGCAGGTGGAGGGCACGCTCCTGGTCCTGGCGGGAGGGGAGGCCCATGGCGTTCCAGAAGCGGGCGGTCATCCGGTCGCGCTCGGCCTTGGCCTTCATCACCGTCGAGAGCAGCGCTCCCGACGGGACGAGCACCGCCGAGCTCTTGAGCACCGCTTCGAGGTAGCGTGCGGTCGCTTCTTCCCAGGCATCGAAGCCTTTTTTCCAGAGATCCCAGAGCATCATGGTGGTTCCTCCTTGTCGGACGCGATCAGAGGCCGAGCCGGCGTACCTCGGCGGCGGTCTTGAATTGTTCGTCGTCTTCCCCCTGGCGGCTGGTGGCCCGGGCCACCTCGCCGAAGCACTCGAAGAGGAAGGAGGTCTGGCGGGTGATGACCGTGGCCCCCACCGCCGGCTGGAGCACCACCCGGGTCCGGACCCGGAGCGCCTGGGTGAAGGTGAGGTCCGGGAGCCGCAACTCGCCCAGGCCGTCGACCCTGGTCTCGTAGGTGTCCTTGCCCGCGTAGGCGAGGCCGCGCACCGTGCCGTTCTTCACCTCGCCGGTGGACACCCAGGATCCGCCGGGGGCGATGGGGAACTGGTAGAGCGTGATGGGGGTCGTGTAGACCAGCAGCGTCTTGCCCTCCGGCGGGTTCTCCTCGGCGCTGGCCACGCCCCAGAGAAGCAGCGCCGCGTCGGTGCGGGCGTAGATGGAGAGGGTGGTGGCGCCCAGGTCGAAGGGGGCCACGAACTGCCCCTCGGGGAAGGCGGAGGCGAACCACTGCGCCCCGAGGGGCTGGGCGGAGATCCGGGCCGTGCGGTCCGTGGCGAAGTCCGCGTCCCAGGCGACCAGGAAGGTGCCGTCGGGGCCCGGCTTCCCTTCGAGATCGATCGCCCGCTCCTCGCCGGGAGGGCTCGCCAGGTAGGAGACCGGCACGTCGAAGGCGGCGCTCAGCTCGGCGGCGTCGATCCGTCCGTCCAGGTTGGGGACGCAGGGGAGGGGCGCAAGCTCGGGCGCCGCGTAGGGCGGCTTGTCCCGCACTGGGGTCTCGTTCTCGCTGCACGCGGCCAGCACCACCAGGAAGATCAAGCTCCGTCGCATCGGTCAGAACCTCAGCATCATGCGCGCCCGGATCACCTGGGCGGCGCGGGCGGTCAGGCGGGACGAGGGGTTGTCGAAGGCCGCCCCGGGGAAGAAGACGCCGTGATCCAGCGCCAGGGCGAACCCGTCGTGGCTCTGGTAGACGAGGGTAGGGTCCAGCTCCAGGCCCAGGAACGCCTGGCGCCCGGGCGTGGAGGCGGGCTGCGCCGCCCAGGAGGTGATCGCCGCCAGCGACGCCGCGAGCTGCCCCGCGGCGTTGCGGAACAGCACCACCCGGGCGTGCGGTCGCAGGTACACCGCGTCGGTCACCGTGCCGAGGATCTCCCGGAAGAGCACCCGGTCGATACGGTAATCCGGGCTGAAGCGGAAGTTGTCGACCCGGTTGTCCCGGGGCACGTTCGCCTGCGGACCGTCCAGGTCCCCCGGGCGCGGGGCCGCCCCGTTGGGCGCCGGGAACGCCCCGAACCCGGGCGCCGGATCCCCGCTCGCGTAGCCCGCGTCGATCCCCCCGCCGCCGGGCCCCTCCGGCGATCCGAGCTCGGTCTCCAGGGCGAACCCGGCTTGCCTGGACCGCACCGGCTTCTTCAGCTCGACCCCCGGCAGCAGCGACGCCTGCTCGATCTGCGCCGTCAGCAGCGCCCCCTCCAGCTCGATGCGGAACGACGGCCAGGTCAGCTTGAACCACCCGTCCACCGCTGTCGCCGTGTAGCCGCGGCGCACCACCTGCGCCGCCGAGAACGGCGCCGGCTGCGCCGTCGGCAGGTAGGTCGACGGCACGTCGTTGCGCTGCCAGCGGTGGGAGACGTAGGCCCCGTACTCCGCCGTCCCCAGCCCCGCCTTGCGCCGCCGCGCCAGCGCCCCCTCGTCCCGGAAGTTCAGCACCACGAAGGTGACCGTGTGCACGTTGTCCGTCGGCTCGAAGTCGAGCTGCCTCACCCCGTCCTTGCGCGCCGTCACCGGGCCCGTCGCCGACAGGTCGTAGGCCAGCGCCCACACGTGCCCCAGCAGCGGCGTCAGGAACGCCACCCGGTCGGCGGCGTCCCCGCTGTCGCAGTCGGCGCAGTCGCCGCCGTTGGCCAGCATCCCCAGGCCCCAGTGGTTCCCCATCCTCCCTGCCGACAGCACCCCGAAGGGCGTCAGCACCGTGCCGTAGGCGCGCTTCACCCGCACCGCCTGCGGCGGCGACTGCTGCGTGGTCGACAGCGCGTAGTTCCCCACCGCGCTGCTGCCCGCCGCCACGTTGTCCAGCGTGTCGATCCGCGCCTTGACCGCCACCGTCCCCCCCGGCGCGTACACCGACAGGTCCGTCCGCAGCCGCAGGTCTCCCCCGTGGAGCGACTGACCCCCGTCCGACGGCACCGGGAACAGCGGCTGCCCCGACGGCGTGAGCCCCCGATCCAGGTCCAGGTTGTAGAGGACCTCTCCACGGGTCCGGAAGTACCCCTCCAGCTTGACCGCGGCCTCGGTCCGGGGACGGATGTCCTGTCCGATCTCGGTGAAGCCGGTGGCTCCGGCGACCCCCGAGCAGGCCAGGACGGCGGCGCCGAGCGCCAGCGCGGGGGTCTTCACGGCGTGTTCCCCGCGTCGAGGAAGGCCGCCAGATCGGTGGTGGAGGCGGCCGCCGCCTCGATCATCGGGAAATGGCCGCAGCGGGGGTAGACCACCAGACGGGCGCCGGGGAGCTCGCGGGCGAGGCGCTCGCCGAAGGGGAGGGTGGTTACCTCGTCCTCGCGGCCCCAGAGCAGCAGGGTCGGCTGGGTGATGGAGCGGTAGCGGGTCTGGATCTCGGCGAAGCGCTGGCCCCGGACCGCGGCGAGGGCGGCGGCGACGGTGCCGGGGCGCTCCAGGGCGCGCTCGACGTCGGTGACGAGAGCGTGGGAGACGTGGCGCTGGTCGTAGAAGGCGCGGGCCATCTTCTCGTCGGGGCGCTCGGTGTAGAAGAGGCCGAAGAGCACCTCGCCCACGCCCGGCGAGCGGGACCAGAGGAAGAAGGAGGGGAGCTGCTCCTCGAAGACCCAGGCGTCGTAGAGGGCGATGCGGGTGACGCGGTCCGGCCGGGCGAGGGCCATGGACAGCGCGACGGAGGAGCCCCAGGAGTGGGCCACCACCGCAGCCTGCTCGACGCCGCGGGCATCCATCAGGCCGAAGACGAGGCGCGCCTGGGCCGCCGGGGAGTAATCGCCCTCGGGTCGATCGGTCCAGCCGAAGCCCTTGAGGTCTAGGGAGATGACCCGGTGCTTCTTCTCCAGCACCGGCGCCACGGTGATCCAGGTCTCCAGCGAGGAGGCGAAGCCGTGGATCAGCACCACCGGCGGCCCCTCGCCCCGGTCGGTGTAGCGGACCCGCGTGCCCTCGATCTCCAGGAAGGTCGCGTCCTTGGGCTCGCCGGGCATGGGCCCGCGGTGGAACGTCCCGGCGCACCCCTGGGAGCCGACCCCGAGCGCCATCATCGCGAGCAGAGAGCGGGTCCACATCACGGCGACAGCCGGGAGAGCTCGGCGGCGGTGGAGAACTCGGCGTTCAGCTCGTTGTCGTTCGAGACCACCCGGGCCACCGTGCCGTAGCACTCGGAGCTGAACGCGAAGGTACGCTTGGTGGTGATGATGGCCCCGAAGGTGCGGGTCATCAGGAGGTTGATCCGCAGCGCAGGGAACTCCCCGAACGGCGTCTTCACCTTGCCGCCCATGTCGATCTTCGACTGGTAATTCTCGAAGTAGCTGCTCGCTACCCCGCTCGCCAGCCCCGTCACCGTCGACTGGGTCGTCCACGACGCGCCCAGCTTCATCGGGAAGGACAGCACCGTCACCGGCGGGTTGTAGGTGAGCTCGGTCCGCTGCAACCCGTCCGTCGGCGACACCACCCCCCGCAGCAGCAGCGAATTGCTCGTCACCTCGAAGACGCCGAGGAGATCCTCCGTGTCGCTCAGCCTCACCGCGTAGGAGGCCCCGGGGAACTTGGGCGAGAACCACTTGCCCTCCATCACCTGCGTCTCGATCAGGGTCGAGTGATCCCCCGCCAGCGAGCCGGAGAAATCCCAGAGCTTGTCCTTCGGGTCGGACCCTTGCCCCGCGGTGTTCACCGGCGCCTTCAGCGCCGTCAGGTAAAGCGCCTTCGCCCCCGCGACGAGCGGCGTCTCCTCCCGGGTGATCGTCCCGTCGTTGTCCGGCGCGCACACCTTGGACCCGCCGCTGCCGCTGCTGCCGCCCTGTCCCGCGCTGCCCCCGCCGCTCCCCGCCGCCGA
>CAZSDX010000052.1:0-19980 GCA_964605685.1 uncultured Polyangiaceae bacterium | reverse complement strand
AGCCAGCGGTGCCCGCCGCGGAACCCGCGGAGCCAGCGGTGCCCGCGGCGTTGCTGCCGGCGGCCCCCGCGGGATCGCTCTCCTCCTCGCTGGAGCAGGCGCCGAACAGGCCGGCACCGACGATGAGCGCGCAAGAGACAAGCTTCAAGGAATAGGTCGAACGCATGGTATGTTCCTCCGTATGGATGTTCTTTACAGTAGCCCCAGGATGTTTTCCTGTCCCGGAAAATCTTTCACCGTATACGACGCGAGGCGGGCGCTCCTACCTCTCCGGAGCCTCCTCGGCGTCGATGACCTTCCTGGCGGTGGAAAAGGAGAAGCCGCCGCGGGCCATGACGCCGAGGTCGCGGTTGCGTAGATCCTTTCGCGTATCGGGAGATCGAAACGGGCCGATGCGCTTGCGGCGGGCCAGGGACCAGGCCGCCTCCAGCTCGCTATCCCCCTCGGAGCGCTCCTGCACCTGCTCGATCGCGGCGGAGACGTCTTCCTCGGCGAGCCCCATGGCCCCGAGCTTGGCGGAGATCATTCGGCGCGACGCGCCCTTCTCGTGGAGCCGCTCGGCCCGGGCCAGCGCCAGGTCCCGGTCCCGGATGAGCCCCAGCTCGATGAACCTCTGGATCAGCCGATCCACGACCTGAGCGCCCTCCTGCGGGTCGGTGCCGTGAGCCTCCGCGGAGCGCCGCACCTTGGCCATGAGGATCGTCCGCACCTTCTCGGCGCTGGCGGCGAAGCGCTCCAGGTAGTGGAGCCCCGCGCGCTCTAGGTAGGAAGGTGTCGCCTCACGGATCACCGGTCTTTTCCTGCTCGTCATCGTCACCAGCATGCCACAGCGGCCAGTGCCAGCGAGGATCCTCCTGCGTCCCCGTGGCCCTCAGATCGTAGAGGATACCTCGCCGGGAGAGCACGGGAAAAATAACCCGGATCAGCTCGCTCGTCGCACCACCGAGGAGCACGATGACATCCATTTCCATACCCCCGGTCGGGGCGAGATCATCCACCGTACACAGGCGCAATTTCCCTGCACGGATGGCGGAAAGAACGGGCCCTTGCTCCCCCGGCGTGAGATCGATCAGGAGATCTGTCCAGGACGGAAGGAGCGCCCCTGGCGGCGAGGAAAGGACGACCGAGACACGCCGCCCGCGGTGCCTGGCGATCAGCTCCCGGAGCCTGGCGCGCTTGCGCCGGGCGGTCGCCACCAGGGACCAGCTCCGCAGCCAGGAGGCTCGCGCCTCGCGGCGGTCGGCGGAGGCGCGGACCAGGCCGTCGAATTCCTCTCGTTCGTGATCGTCGAGGGGCAAGAACAGGCGGACCAGCGCGGCGCTTCTTCCCCCGAGGCTGACCCGCTGGATCCCGCCGCACAGGGCTCCCAGCCCTTGCTCCTCCAGCCCCGCAGGTGCGCTGCTCCCGGGCGAGAGCAGGCCGATCCTCCGGGGCGCCACGAGCCCCTGGAGCGCCGAGCGGAGCGCGTCGGCCGCCGCGAGTTCCACCCCGTCGACCAGGACCACCCCGTAGCGATGCCCCACGGACGGGAGCACCTCGACCGCGCGCTCCAGGGAGAGCACCGCCGGGGCAGACGGGGATGCCTCGGGCCCTCCCAGCGCATCACGCCAGCGGGAGGCGTCCGGCTCCTCCGGGCAGAGCAGCAGCACCGGCGTCCCCGCGGAGGCGACCAGGAGCGAGGCGAGGGCCTGCCGCATCCTCCCCGCTGGGAGCTCTATAGAGCCGGATCCTCCATACAGATCGATGGAGGCGAGGAGATCGAGGAGCCGTGGGTCAGGAGGGGACGCGGAGGCAGAGGCGGGGGGAGAGGCGGCGAGCAGGGGGGCGATCTCGTCGTCCAGGGGGAGGCCTTCCTGGAGGGCGGCGGCACGGAGGGCGGCGTACGCCGAGGGAGGGGCGGTGTAGCAGCGGGAGCGCGGATCCCGGAGGGAGAGGCCAAGGCGCTCGCCGGCGCCTTCGATGTGGAGCCTTCCCCCCTCGAACCAGAGGCGAACAAAGGGAGCCATGAGGGGGGCTCTTCCAAGAGGCGGGCCAGAAATTTTCCTCGAAATACAGCGGGAATTTCTGCTCCCCTGGCGGCGGAAAGTGGCGAAAGGGGTGGCGGAGGGGTGGCGGCCCGCCACCGGAGGACGCCCGGCAGCGGCTTGTGGGGACCGGGGAGGCGATGGCATCGTGCGGCTTCCATGGCCAGAAGCGGCATCGTTCCCGATCCTCGCGTCCAGGTGTTCCCGCCGGAGGAGGTCACCAGCATCGACGAGGAGCACGAGGTGGCCCCCCGGGAGGTGGGCCTGGAGCGGGAGGACATCGAGGCGATCTGGGGCGCGGTGATCCGCCACTACCGGACTGGCCTCCACCCGGCGCTCGCCCTCTGCGTGCGCTACCGGGGGAGGGTGATCCTCCGGAGGGCGCTGGGCCACCTGCGCGGCAACATGCCGGAGACCACCGACGACGCCTTCCTCAAGGCGGGCCACGGCGCGCTGTTCAACCTGTACTCGGGGACGAAGGCGATCACGGCGATGGTGATCCACCTGCTGGATCAGCGGCGCCTGATCCACCTGGACGACCCGGTGGCGGACTACATCCCGGAGTTCGCCCGCCACGGTAAAGAAGACATCACGATCCGGCAGCTCCTCACCCACCGCGCGGGGATCCCGGCGCTCCCCGGGGAGCACTTCGAGCTCTCGATGCTCCAGCGCCCCCGGGAGGTGATCGAGCTGCTCTGCGACGCCCGCCCCCTGTCGGTCCCCGGGCGGCGCCTGGCCTACCACGCGCTGACCGGCGGGTTCCTCCTGGGAGAGATCACGGAGCGGGTCACCGGGCGCTCGCTCCGGGCCTTTCTGAAGGAGGAGATCGGGGATCCCTGGAGCCTCGGGGTGTTCAACTATGGGGTCCCGCCGGAGGTGGTCCCGGAGGTGGCCCGGAACGCGCTGACGGGGCCCCAGCTCCCGCCGATCTCCTGGATGTTCCAGCGCTCCATCGGGGTGGATCCAGCGACCGCGGTCGCCTACGCCAACGACCCGATCTTCCTCACCTCGGTGGTGCCCTCCGGTAACCTGATCACCACCCCCGACGGGGCCTGCCGCTTCTTCGAGGGGCTGCTCCGGGGGGGCACCCTCGATGGCGTCCAGGTCTTCGAGCCGCGCACCGTCCGCCGCGCCCTGGCGGAGCAATCCTTCCTGGAGATGGATAGCTCGCTGGGGCTCCCGGTGCGCTACTCGATGGGCTTCATGCTGGGGGGCGACGTGTTCTCGGTCTACGGCCCCCGCACGCCTCGCGCCTTCGGCCACGTGGGCTTCAGCAACGTGCTCCTCTGGGCCGACCCGGACCGGGAGCTGAGCGCCGCCTACCTCAACACCGGCAAGCCCTTCGCCACCCTCGATCAGCTGGCCTGGCTCGCCGTGCCGCGGACCCTGGTGCAGCGCATCGACGCTCGCCGCAGGTAGCGGAAAGATGGAGATGCCCGCGGGGGGTACGGAATTACCCGAGGCGCTTCACCGAGATCACCGAGACGTCATCGTCGAAGGGGGCCCCCTGCCGCGCCCGCTCGGCGAAGCGGAGCATGTGATCGCTGGGGTTGGGGCTCGCGTGGCTCTGCCGTGCCTCCTCGAGGAACCGATCGTAGGAGAGCATGTCGCCGGAGGGGGTCTCCAGCTCGTAGGCTCCGTCGCTGTAGATCAACAGAGCGCTGTGGACAGGGAGGCTCGTGTGGATCGTCTCCCAGCCGCCCTGATCGCCGAACCCCAGCAGCGTGCCGGGGGCCTCCAGCTCGAAGACCTCCCCCTGGAGGAGCAGCAGCGCAGGCGGGTGCCCCGCGGAGGCGAAGCGCAGCTCGCCCGAGAGCGGATCCAGGACCCCGTACCACCCGGAGAGGAACATCCCGTTGTGGTTCGACGCAGGGAAGGCCCGCGAGAGGCCCTGCATCACCGAGCTCGGGTCGGTGAAATCGACCCCCGCGAGCCGCTCGGAGCGCAGCGAGGTGAGCGCAGCGACGCTGAGCAACGCCGGCGAGATCCCGTGACCGCAAACGTCGAGCAGGTACAGCGCCAGCCGCCCGTCCGGGAGCGCGTGGTAGCCCAGCGCATCCCCCCCCAGCTCGGCGGAGGGCTGGAACGACCAGCGCACCGAGAGGGACGGCAGGTCGAGCGGCGCCGGGAGCAGCGAGCGTACGAAGCGGGTCGCGTCCAGCAGCTCCTGGTGCAACCTCTCGTGGATCTTCTGCGCCTGCTCCTCGATCTGCATCCTGGGCCGGAGATCCCTGAGGAACGCCGCCACGAAGGGCCCTCGCTCCGAGGGAAGCGGGCTGAGGTGGACCTCCACCGGGATCAGCTCGCCCGAGCGGTGCCGCGCCCAGATCCTCGCCCCCATGGGCCTGACCGACGGAGCCTCCCCGTAGCGGTGGCGGTGCCCCCGGTGAGCCTCCCGGAGCTGCTCTGGCACGAGATCCTCCACGCTCTTGCCGGGGAGATCCCCCGGCTCGTACCCCAGGAGCACACGGATCTGCGGGTTCGCTAGGAGGATCGTCCCCGTGGCGTCCACCAGCACGATCGCGTCCGGGGCGCTGGTGAACAGCGTTCGCGCCAGCTGCTCGAGGAGGGATGGAGGGGGTTCTCGCGGGACCATGCTCCTTGCCAGGCGCGCCACCTTAGCACCCCGTCGGCCCGCCCTCGCGGCTTTCTCGGGGGCGGCGCATCAGGCGCCCTTCGCCCCTCCGGGGTCAACAATGCCCTGGAGCGCACGGTAGAGATCGTCTAGATCGATGGGCTTGACCACGTGACCGTCGAAGCCCGCCGCCCGGGTGGCGTCCCGGTCGCTCTGCTGACCGAACCCGGTGAGCGCCAGGATGGCAGCCCGCTCCCCGGCCGGTAGCCTCCGCAGCCGCCGGCAGGTCTCGTGGCCGTCGATCCCGGGGAGCCCGATGTCCAGCAGGATCACCTCTGGCCGCGCTTCCTCGACCACCGCCAGCGCCTCCTCTCCGCTGCCCACGGCGATCACCCGCAGCCCGTCCATCTCCAGGAGCTTGCTCAATCCCGCCCGGTTGTGGGTGTCATCCTCGACCAGCAGCAGCCGCAGCCCCGAGGGAGGCTCCGGGAGCAGCGAGGGTCGCTTGAGCGGCGCGTCCTGGAGAGGAAACCTCAACAGGAACTCGCTCCCCTGCCCTTCCCCTCCGCTCGACGCCTCCACCGTGCCCTCGTGCAGCTCCACGATCCGGCGCACCAGCGCCAGCCCGATCCCCATGCCGCTGTCCCGTCCGCGGCTCCCCGGCGCATGCCCTTGGAAGAACGGCTCGAAGATCCTCCCTAGCGTCTCCGGGTTCATCCCGACCCCGTCGTCGCGGATCCTCAGCAGCGCCTCGCCTCCGGACGTGTCCAGGGTAACCTCGATGAGTCCACCGGATCTTCCATACCGTACCGCGTTGGAGAGAACGTTGCCGATGGCCTGCTGGACCCGGCTCGCGTCCCCCTGGATCACGACCTGCCCCCGCGGTAGCCGCTCGATCAGGGAGAGCCCCTTGCTGGAGCACTGGGGCCTGATCTCGTCGAGCGCGCGGCGGAGGCAGCCCACGAGATCCATCGGGACCCGCTCCACCACCAGCTTGTCCTGGGTGATCCGCGCCACGTCCAACAGATCCTCCAGCAGCTTCCCCATGTGCTGGGCACCCTCCAGGATGATCCCCCGCCACGGAGCCTCCTGCCCCTCCGGCGTCCTCTCGAGCACCCGCGCCGCGTTCAGGACCGCCGACAGCGGGTTGCGGAGCTCGTGGGACAGCGTCGCCAGGAAACGATCCCGCTGCGCCACCGCACGGTGCGCCTCCTGCTCCGCCCGCTTCAGCCCGGTCACGTCCGTCTGGATGGTGCCCACCCCCGCGATCGTCCCGTCCGGCTCCCGTAGCGGAAACTTGACGCACAGGAACGTCCGCGGCCCCTCTGGCCCGGGCAACGTGACCTCGCCCTCCACCGTCATCCCATCGCGCAGGACCCTCTCGTCGTTCTCCTGCAGAAGACCCGCCAGCTCCGAAGAGAAGATCTCCTCCGCGCGCCTCCCCGACGGATCCCCCCCGACGAACTCCTGGAACATGCTGTTGCTCAGCACGTAGCGCCCCTCCCGATCGGTGACAAAAACGCGGTGCGGCAGGTTCTTCAGGATCCCCGACAGCTGCTCCTGCTTGCGGCTTGCCTCCTCCTCCGCGCGCCTCAGCTTCGTCGTATCCACGAGGGTCAGGACCACCCCGTCCGCGCTCCCCCCGCGCCGGTGGGGAAGGATCCGCAGCAGGTACCACCGCCCCTGCTCGTCCTGCACGTGCTCCTCCACCGGCTCGCCCCCGCCGGCGACCCTCCGCAGCGCATCCATCAGGCCAGGGCGCCGCAGCTCGTGGTGGAAGGAATCGATCCGGCGCCCAACGTCCTGCGGGATCAGGTGGAACAGCGAGGTGAGTCGAGCGGTGAAACGTCGAATATGGAGGTTCCGGTCAAGGAAGAGGGTGTGGATCTCCGTGCTGGCCAGCAGGTGGTCCATGTCGAGGTTGAGGTCGGTCAGCTCGGCGATGCTCCGCTGGTACTCCGAGTTGATCGTGTGCAGCTCCTCGTTGACCGAGTGGAGCTCCTGGTTGGTCGTCTGGAGCTCCTCGTTGGCGGCGACCATCTCCTCGTTGGTTGCCTGGAGCTGCTCGTTGCTGGTCACCAGCTCCTCGATGGTGGCCTGTAGGTTCTCCTTGGTGTACCGGAGCTCGCTCTCCAGCGCCTCGATCTGGGCGAGGGACGCCGCCGGGAGCCGCTCTCCCTCCGCCGTGGCCGGGGGCGCGGAGACCTTCTCGTCCAGGAGGATCAGGAAGAAGACCTCGCCGCTCCGCCGGCTCCTGGCGGGCCGAGCGGTCACCTGGACCACCCGCTCGCCCTCGTGGCTCCGGGCCACCACCCCCTGGATCCGCGCCGGCACCAGCTCCGCCTGGGCCCTCTGGAGCGCGCCGACGACGGCGATCCGCAGCTCGCCGTCCAGCAGATCCACCAGGTCACCGCTCATCCGGCCGTCGCGGACCCGCAGGTACTTGCCGGCTCCCCCGAAGGTGTGGAGCAGCTCCCTCTGGGCGTTCAGCAGGAAGCTCGGCGGACACAGGTCATCCAGGAGGCCATCGTAGACCCCGAGGAGCCCCGGGTCCGGAGGCGCAGAGGCCACCGCAGCGGCCTTGCTCCGCGGCAAGAGCGCGGGCCGTGGCGGGCGGACCTCCCGGGGGATCCCCGGCTCCCGGCGCTTGCGGAAGAGCTTCCAGCGGCCGTCCAGGGTCTCGAACTCCTGCCCCAGGTCGGCGATGGTCTCGCTGGGCCCCAGGAACAGGATCCCCCGGGGCTTGAGCCCGAACTGGAAGAGGCCCACCGCCTTCCGCTGCGCCTGCGGCTGGAGGTAGATCAGCAGGTTCCGGCACGTGATCAGGTCGAGCCTCGTGAACGGGGCGTCGCGGAGCAGGTTGTGGGGCGCGAAGACCACCATCGCGCGCAGCTCCGGGGTCACCGAAAAATGCCCGTTGCGCTCCTGGAAAAAACGCGTTCTCCGTGCCTCGCTCACCCCCTCCAGCGCCGACTCCGGGTAGAGCCCGACGCTGGCGATCTTCAGCGCCCTCGCCTGCACATCCGTGGCGAAGATCCGCGCCGTGACCCGCTTCCCGTGGGCCTCCATCGCCTCCGTCAGCGCCATCGCCACCGAATAGGCCTCCTCCCCGGTCGAGCAGCCCGCCACCCACACCCGCAGGTCCTCCCCGGCGGGCAGCCCCCGGAGCAGCTCCGGAAAGACCTCCTTCCCCAGGCGCTCGAACGCCTCCGGATCCCGGAAGAAATGGGTCACGCTGATCAGCAGATCCTGGTAGAGCTGCGCCAGCTCCTCCCGCGAGCGATCCAGGAGCTCGATGTAGCTCCGGAGGTTCTTGCTCTGCGTCAGCTCCACCCGGCGCTCGATGCGCCGCTGGAGGCTCGCCGGCTTGTACTGGGAAAAATCCAGCCCGAACGCCTCCACCAGCCGCTCCAGGATGGGGGTCGTCTCTCCCCGCGGCGGCGGCACCGCCTCGTGGGCCTCCCGGATCAGCTCCTTCAGCGCGTCGACCATCTCCTCCGGCGGCAACACCCGCGCCGCCAGCCCCGTCTCCACCGCGCTCCGGGGCATCCCGTCGAACTCGGCGCTGGCGGGCGACTGCACCAGCACCGCCCCCCCCGCCGCCTGCACCTCTCGCAGCCCCTTCGTGCCATCCGATCCGGTCCCCGACAGGATCAGCGCCACCCCCTTCGGCCCCGCGTCGTGCGCCAGCGACCTCAGGAAATGATCGATCAGGTGACCCGTCGAGCCGCTCGCCTCCATCTCCGACAGCAGCAGCCTCCCCCCGCTCAGCAGGATCTCCTTCCCCGGCGGCGCGATGTAGATCGTATCCCTCCTCAACCTCGTCCCATCCTCCGCTCGCTGCACCCTCAGCACCGTGCGCCTCCCCAGCAGCTCGTCCAGGTGACTCCGGAAATCAGGCGCCAGGTGCTGTATGACCACGAATGCGCAACCCAGCCCCGCAGGCATCGGCGCAAACAACCGCTCCAGCGCGTCCAGCCCCCCGGCGGAGGCCCCCACCCCCACCACCAAATCAGGCGCCGGCTCGGAGGCGGCCTCGGAGGCAGGACCCAGATCGTGCGGCTCTTGCATGGAGACCCGAGCCTCCATGCGAAATCAGGGCCACCCAAACCCAGGCGTTCCCCCCGCTTCCTCGCCCGGACAAACGCAATTCTTGCACCATAACAGGCGCACTCTACGCCCTTCGCGGGGGTACCTCTCGGGCCCCCTTCCGGGTCACAAAAAGACCTCTTTGGCCTCGAACGTGGCCCCCCAGGACCGCAGCACGACCGGGACGCCGAGTTCCTGTTCAACGGTATCCAGCAAGGCCTGCGCCGAGGGGAGCGACCGGACCACCGGCTCGCACCGGGCGAGCGCCCGCGTCAGTCGCTCCTGGCGCCCTCGCGAAGGCAAGAGGTCCGGTCGGATGGCCAGGATACGCCGCCCGTCCATCGCAAACAGATCCGCCACCTCCGCGGGATCACCGGCGAAGGTCCAGGCCTCCACGATGCCCACCCAGGGGAGCGCACGGAGCCGATCCAGGCACGTGAGGGCCAGCCCATCCACGCCGCCAGCCGCCGCGAGGGCGTAACGCGCCATCACCAGGTCAAACCAGCCGACCCGGAACCCTCCCTGCCAGTCGTTGCGCCCGTTGTGCTCCCCCTGGAGCAGCGCAGCGGGGCCTCCCTCGGCCACCAGCGGGCCAGCACCGTGGCGCGTCGAGAAGGCCCGGAGTAGCCCGAGCCGGTAGGGAGGGTCCGGATATACCTCGTCGGCCCAGGCGAAGGTGGTGGTGGAGGGGGTGACGTGGGGCCAGAAGCCGTGGTGCTCGTCCAGGAGGACCCCCTGGGCCCCCTCCAGCAACGCGGGGCGCGGCGGCGGCGCCACCTCGTCGTGGAGGTTCACCCGCCGCAGAAGCACCCCGTAGCCGTCCAGGGTTGCGCCGGTGAGGTCAGGACGGCGCAGCTCCGCCAGCAGGGGGGCGAGGTCGGCGGCGCTCTCCTGCTGGAGCTGCTCCACCTGGTCGATCTTCATCCAGCGGATCACCTCCAGCTTGCGCCGCAGCCGCTCCGGATCCCGCAGCTCCCCGAGGCGCACCGTGGGGAGCGCCGGGTTGAGGGCGTCCTGGTACGCCTGGCCGACGCCGAGGCCGCAGCTCCCGTGGCGGCCCTGGCCCCGGGCGACCTCCGCGGCGCGGTTCACCAGCCGGTGGAAGGGGGTGACCACCACGCTCCGGGCGTCGAGGTGGAGACGGGCCAGCGGGTCGCCGGGGACGAGGCGCGCCAGGGCGTCTCCCTCCCGGAGTAGCCCCAGCGGCTCCACCAGGACGCGGCGCGTGGAGAAGCTGGAGACCGACGGCCCCGCCAGGAGCGCCGAGCCGAGCTGAGAGAAGCAGTGAACCTGCCCCTCCGGGGTGACGACGTGGTGGGCGGCCTGGGGACCTCCGTTGAAGCGGACGACGGAGGAGACCCCCCGCTGCCGGGCCAGCGCGTCGATGACGGAGCCCTTGCCCTCGTCCCCGAAGCCAAGCCCGACGACGGCGATGGCGTCAGAGGCGGCGGGGACGCGCGCCACGGCGCTGCTCGTCCGCGGGGGGCGGGGCGCCCTCGACCTGCGCCTGCGCGGCCTTCCAGGAGCGAGCCAGGTCCGCGAGGGCGGCGCCGACCTCCTCCTTGCGCTGGGGCGACTGGCTGCGCCCCTGCAGGTCGTCCAGGTAAGCGTCCAGGTCGTAGCCGGCGTTGACGATGGCGATGACCCCGAGCATCACGTCGAGGACCGCCTTCGGATCGCTGATGCGGAGGATATGGGCCGGTGGGAGGACGGTGGCCCACTGCTTGAGGATCAGCTCGTCGGAGTACTTGTCGTAGGGGGACTCCGCGGGGGACTCGGGGGCGCGCTGGGTCGGGTCGTAGGTGAACTCGAAGACCGGAACATCGCTGGCGGGGCCGGTCTCGTGCTTCCTGGAGATGGTGCCGTCGAAGTGGCGGATGACGCCGTTGATCTCCACCTCCACCCGGAAAGGGGTGGGGGCCGGGGCGTCGTGAAACCGGTAATTCTGCACGTAGACCTTGTACTTCCCTGGGGGCGCGGTGCCCTTCTTCCAGCGGATGTTCTCCACCGGCTTCGTGGTCTCGCCGCGCACGTTCATGTCCACGTCGAGCCAGCCGCCGCAGGTGGCCTTCTTGTTCCCGAAGTAGATGTGCTCCCCGGCGGGGGTGATCACGTGGAGGTCCAGGTCGTTGCGGTTGTTCCACAGCAGCGACGCCCGGATGTCGACCCCCGCGTAGAGCCCCCCCGCCGCCTCCACCCGCTGCTTGATCTCCGCGTCGATGTCCTGCTTCCTCTCCTCCATGGTCTTCTTCGGGAAGATCAGGAAGGTATGGAACTTCCGCTGAAGCTCCTCGAAGATGACCTTCGAGTCGATGGGGGCGTCGAGCTTGTGGGAGAGAATCTGCCGGAGCTGCTCCGGGCTCGCCTTGGGGCGCCGCTCCCGGAGCGCCTCCAGGGTGGTTGGCCGGTCGTTCTGGTCCAGCACGTGCTCCCCCAGCAGGTTGCGGGCGTGGTGGGGGTCGATGGTCGGGTAAAACCCTTCGTCCCCCAGGAAGAAAAAGATCCCTTTCTTCCCCTTTTCGAGGCAGGTCATCGACACGCGGCGGGCGTAAAAATAGGCCGCCAGCTCGTAGGATTCCTGGCCCGTGCCGCCGCCACCTTCCTCGATCCAGACGCGGCTGAGCGCGTCGTCGAGGCGGTTGTCCGCCTCGAACTGGCTCACCTGGAGAGGGGCCTTGTCGGCGGCGGTGACGTCCCCCACGGCGGCGAAGCTGAGCCCTACCCCCTCCGCGTACCCCTTGAGGTCGATCTGCCCCAGGAACATCGGGAGCCGCTCGTAGATGATCTTGGTGTCTTCCCCGCGGGAGCGGGTCACATCCATGGCCACGACGATGGGGGTCTCGTTGTTGCACTCCCGCATCCTGCCGCGCGGGTTGAGGTCCGGGTGGACCTGGCGCTCGGGGGGCGCCGCCGCAGTGCTCGGGGCGATGTACGCGCTCCGCTGGAACGCCGCCTCCGTCCCCCCCACCGTCGTCCTGGTCTGCTCTGCGACATCCTGATCGTAATATCCGCCGCCCATGGTGGCTCCTCCGCGAGGGTGATGCTCCCTCAGATCTTGAACTCCTGGAAGGTGTGGCGTCCGAAGATGGCCCGCCTCGCCCGCCCTACCTCGTCGAACATCTCCCAGGCGTCCTGGGCCCGCTGGAGCGGGCTAGGCCGGCACAGGTGCCGCAGTAGCCGGGCGAAGCGCGCGTCCAGGTCCTGCGGGATCTCCCCGCCCTCCGGGTCGCCCCCCAGCAGGAAGATCGCGCACTTGCCCACCGAGTACAGGTCGCTCGACGGGATGGGGGGCTTGCGCTGACCGACCTCCGGGGCGCTGTAGCCCGGCGTCTCGCACTTGAACCCCCGCCCGCTCTTGGCCGGCTCGATCAGGGAGTAGCACCAGTCCACGAGGAAGACGTTGTGATCCTTCGGGCGCACCATCACGTGCGACGGCTCGATGTTCCCGTGGATCATCCCGGCGCGGTGCGCGTAGCCGACCGCCGACAGAAGCCTCCGGAGAATCCATACGACGTGCTCCAGGGGAACGCCACGGGGAAGGCGCTCCCGCACCGTCAGCAGGTCCACCGCGTCGAGGCGATCCAGGACGAGGCCCACGCGGCCGTCGGGCATGCGAAACTGGTCGATCAGCGCCGGGAAGTGCTTGCGCTGGGGGCCGGCGGCCCGGTGGAGACGCTCCAGCGCCGCCGCCTCGTCGAGCATCAGGTCGTTGTCGGCGGCGGCGTCGGCGATCTTGAGCACGACGCGCCGCCCGGCGGCGGCCCCCTCCGTCGCCCGCCCCTCGTGGAGCGTCGCCACGTCGCCCCGCGCCAGCACCGATGCCCCCTCGTAGGCCCCCCGGCCTGTCCTCACCGCGAAGCCTGGCCGAGCCCCCTCGTCCCAGGGGAGGTCATCGCCCCGGGGCGCCACCTCTTCCCCCAGGGCTTCCCGGTAAAGCTCGTCGAGGCGCCGCCGGACCACCTCGGCCCCCTGCCGCGCCCCCGGATCGAGGAACCGACCAGGCTCTGCGACCGCCCGGAGCCGCTCGTACTCGCCCCGCAGCACCGACTCCCAGCCGACGCGCCCGGCGAGCCTCAGCGACGAGAACACCTCGTCCGGGGACGACGCTTCGGCCACGATCTGACAGAGATCCTCGAACGACGGTTCCGCCATGAACCCCACCTCGCTTGCCGCCTTCAGGCTACCCGGTTCTCGACGTTGTGGGGGAGGAATCCTGACCGGTCAAGCCCCGGCCACCCTCCCCGTGACGGCGCCTCGCTCAGTTGGCCTGGCGCCCGGCCCGCATGCGGCTGCACGCATGCCCGGCACCACCCTTGCTTGCGGCCTTCAGCTCGTCCTCGATCACCGACGACAGCGCCTCCTCGTCCTGGGCCCCTTCGATCAGGAAGCCGTTGAGAATCGTCATCGGCGTCCCTTGGAGCCCGATGGCTTGCGCCAGGGCCAGATCCTCGTTGACCTTGGCCTCCACGGTGGGGGCGGCGAGGGCCAGCCGGAGCTGCTCCTCGGGCACGCCGGCCTCCACCGCCCACCGCGCGGGCGTCTCCGGGGTGAGGGACTTCTGGTTGGAGAAGATCAGGTCGTGGTAGCGCCAGAACGCCTCGGCGCCCGCGCTCTCGTAGACCGCCTGGCCTACCAGCGCGGCGGGCCTGGCGCTCGGGTGGCCCCGCAGCGGGCTGTTCTTCCAGAGGATCTGCACCTTGTCGGCGCCGTAGCGGGTCTTGATCGCGTCGAGGGTGCGGCGGAAACGCCCGCAGTAGGGGCACTCGAAGTCGGAGAAGACCACCAGCGCGACGGGGGCCGTGGGGCTGCCCCACCGCGGATCGCGTCCAGAATAAAACGGGATCGAGAGGCCATCCAGCGAGCAAGAGAGCGTGTCGCCCTGGTACGGCGAAGGATCGACCCGTGAGGACGCCCCGGGGGCGGCGCTCGGGTGGCTCACGGACGGCGTCGCCTCGCCGCAGCCGAGCAGCAGGAGCAGCGCCGCCAGGACGCGGGGGGGAGGGCTCACGGGTTGCTCCTGCGGGCCACCCAGTCGGCGACCGCGAGCCCGGTGCCGAAGGGCCAGGGCTTGAGCCGGGCCGGATCGACCCGCTTGATCTCCTCGATCTCCTCGTTGAGCGCCACCTCGCCCCGGGCCTCGACGTGGTAGGCCACGATCAGCTCGTTGCGCTGGGGGAAGCTGTAGGCCCCGATCAGCCCCGCGATCCGCCCTTCGAGACCCAGCTCCTCCCGCAGCTCCCGCAGCGCTCCGTCCGCGGGGGCCTCGTCCCGCTCCAGGAAACCGGTGATCAGCCCGAACATCCCCGGGGGCCACCCGCGGCCTCGCGCCAGGATCACCTTGCCGTCCAGCTCCACCAGCGCTGCCACCACCGGCAGCGGGTTGTCGTAGTAAACAAACCCGCACCCCTGCGCCTGGCAAGCCCTCCGGGGTCGCCCTCCCTCATCGCGCTCACCCAGCGGCGCCGCGCACCGCGGGCAGAACCGGAACATCCGCTCGCTCATCCAGGCGTGGCTTACCAGCAACCCCCCCCGGCGACCACCTCCACGCGCCGGGCTCCGTGCTTCCCGTTTGCGGTCTCCGGGAAGACCATCCATTGCACCTGGAAAGAGGGTGGCGGGTCGAGCTCCACCAACGGCAGCGCCTGGAACTTCGTCCCCCAGTGAGCTCATTTCTTCTCCCGGGGGCCAGGGCCACCGAAGGTGCTGCGGCCCGCGCAGAGCTTGTCGGAGAAGGCCACCCGGTGCGCCTCCTCGGGGCCCAGGTTCTTCGCCAGGTCCGCCTCGAAGCGCTTCGCCTCGCCGGTGAGCGCGGAGAAGATCTTGTAGACCGGGCTCCGGGCCGCCTCCGCCGAGGGCTCGGGGCGAAGGCCGGCGCGCACCTCGCCCACCTGCCACATGGCCTCCGCCCAGGCATCCTTGTCCTTGTCCCGTGCCATGTCGACGATCAGGTGGATGCAGGGATCCGGGCCGAGCTTGTCCACCGCCGCCTCGTTTCCGAGCGCCTCCACGCAAAGCGGCCGGATCGTCGACCACAGGCGCCCGTTCGAATTCTGGTAGGCCTCCTTCAGCGCGGGAGCGTCGTCCGGGGCCAGGCCCAGGTCAACCACCTGCTCCGGCGAGGGCTGCCAGTCCGGCTTGCGGAAGCAGGGCACGCGGTACTTCACCGTGCCGCTCTCCGCCAGCCGCTTCCAGTCGTCCTGGTCCAGATCGAACTCGTGGCGCGCCGGACGGTCGCCTCCTTGGGCCCCGGAGCGTTCCAGCGCCACCTGCGCCTCGTTCAGCTCCTTCTGGAGCTTCTTCTTCTGCTCCTCCACAGCGCCGATGCGACGGTTGAGCTGCTGGATGGTCTCCACCAGGTTGCGGTTGGCCTCCTCGTAGTCCTTACCCCGGACGGAGGCCGCCGCCGTCGCCTCCGCCTCCGCCTCGCTCCCGGCGGCCAGGTGGCTTCCCCGGAGCGCCTTGCCGTCCCCCACGGTCACCGAGCCTCCGGCGGTCAGCTCCTGCCGCTGCCCCGCGCTCGATACCCGGACCTTGCCCTCGTACACGCCCACGGTGAGCAGCACCCCGACCGCCGCGCCTGCCCCGAACTTGCCGATGGTTCCCATGCTTTCCTCGTCGTCCTGACCCGTTCCACGAGGAGCCTCGCCGTCGGTTCCATGAATTCGTACCCGGAAGCACGTCCCGGTCACGTCGACGGACCCAGCCGGCGTCTCGACCCGGTACGGGGCTCCCTTGTCCACCCGGTAGAACACCTCCCCGCGAAGCTGCTCCACCCGCAGCCCTCGCCACCGGATCTGCGCCCCCGGCTCCAGCACCGCCACCCCCCGCGCCAGCGCCACCTCCCTCCGCCCCTCGGCGCTCGCTTCCCCCTCGTCCGTGCGGCCCAGCCACAGCAGCAACAAGGCCGCCGCCGCCAGCACCACCGGGGCTCCCCGCGTCAGCAACCGCCCCCGTCTCCGCCGGGCAAGCTCCGCCTCGACGACACGCCCGGCAAAGCTCTCCGGCGGCGCCTGCGTGGGCCAGGGATCAAAATCGCTCATGTTGCACCTCCTGACCAGAGCGCGGCGAGCCGCCCCCGGAGCTTCTCCCGGGCCCGGAAGACCCGCTGTTTCACCGTGTTCTCGGGGATGTTCAGCGTGGCTGCGGCCTCCGCCACGCTGAACCCGTGGAACTCCATCATCAAGAAGGCCGCCCGCTGGTCCTCGCTCAGCTCCCCCGCAGCCGCCTCGATGGCCCGCCCCAGCCGGCTTCGCTCTGCCTGCTGCTCCGGATCCCCGGGGGCGGCGCGGCCCTCTGCCTCCTCCAGCGGCACTGCGGCGAGGCGGCGGCGCTTCCGATCATCCAGGGCGAGGCGGGTGGCGATGGTGAGCAGCCAGGTGGAGGGTCTCGCTGGCCCCTCGGGGTCAAAATTACCCATCCCCCGGAAGGCCCGGAGGAAGGTCTCCTGGGCCAGGTCCTCGACGTGGGGACCGCGGCCCAGCAGCCGGGAGAGGTAAGCGAACACGGGCCGCTGGTAGCAGAGGACGAAGGCGCGCAGGGCGGCAGGGTCGCCTGCCAGGCAGCGCCGCAACGTCTCCGGATCGACCTCGCTCGTGGCCACGATCCACGGTTACACGAGGGAGCGCGCGGGAGGTTCCATCTCGCCCACCTCACCGCACGCCAGCTTTTCCGCCGCTACCAAGCCTGCCGCGACGCGCTTGTCGCTCGGCGTTGGCACCTGCTGTGGCTGCTCGCTCCGCTGACTTCGGGGGCGGGTGTTCCTGGGTACAACCCCGATCAACCCGGAGCAACGACGGCGCCGCTGCGGATCTCGCCGTGGACCATGGAGGGGCGGATCCCCGGGGCGAGGCGGCTCGGGGTGACCTCGCTCGACGGGAACATCTGCACGAAGCTGGGCGCCCCCTTCACCCGGTCCACCAGCGTGCGCTCCAGCACCATCGACGTGTACTGATCCGCCATCCACTCGGGGGTGTTGGCGTTGAGGATCACGTCCACGTCCTTCTGGCGGCAGGCGGCCCGAAGCCCCGGGATACCGCTGTCGTGGGGCGAGTAGCTGTCGGCGCTGGTCCCGTTCTCGCTCGACCCCCACACCCCGCTCTCCGTATTCACGAACAGGGTCTGGTTGCCGACCGTGTGCCCATGAGTCCGGATGATCCATACACCTGCCCCCAGCTCCAGGTCGCTCCGGGTCAGCACCACGTTCTCGGTGCGGAGGTTCCGCTTGCCGTCCGCCTGGAACCAGGCCCTCTGGAGCGGGTGGAGGTCGTCCCAGGCGAGCCACTCGACCTCCGGCGCGAGGAGCTTCGCCCTCGGGAAGCGGGGCGGGACGCCGTCGGTGGTGCCCAGCAGCGGGCGGAGGTCCTGGGTATGGAAATGGTCGAAGGCGAGGTAGTCGATGTGCTCGGGGCGCAGGCCGAGGCGGGCGAGCTGCTCCTCGATGGGGTCGAAGCGCCGGGTGAGCACCTCGTAGGCGAGGTACTCCCCGAAGAGGTCGACCATGTAGCGGAAGTAGGGGGTGTTCCGCGCGGCGATGACGTCGGAGGGGTTGAAGAGCAGGTTCTTCAGCTCGCCCCGCTGGAGGAATTGCACCAGCAAGCACCGGTGGGTCATCACCACGTAAGGCGCCGGGCTGACCGCCGCGCCCCAGAAGGCGTACTTCGTCGGGTAGAGCAGCGTGGCCAGCGGCAGCGTCCGGACCGCCACCACCCTGGGCGCCGAGGCCATGGTGTCCCGCAGGCGCTCGGCGGCGACCCGCACCGCCCGGAGCCGCGGCCCGGCGCTGCCCAGCATCCAGGCGTCCTCGAAGGGAGAGAGAGGGGTCAGCTCAGGGGCGATGGCGTACGGTTGCATGGCGGCCTCGCCCCAGCGTGAGGGCGCCCCGGGCCCGGCCGCAAGAGGGCTTGACGGGGCCGTTTCTTGTGTCAGCATCTCCCCCCGGAGTGCCAAGCTCACCCTGACACTCAGCTTCACGCCAAACACCGATCCCCAGCGCACGTTCGACTCGTGCCCCCGCCACCGGCGACCTGCTCCCCAGCTCGCCAGATCCACAAAAACACGGCGGGGTAGCCCAGCAGGCAGAGGCAGGTCGGAGGCTCAAGCTAAGCCTATCACTCCAACCTCAGCATCCGTCGCCGAACACCTCATCAAACGCACGACAGACCCACCCGCAGAGATACTGGTTCAATTCCGGTCCGGCTCACCACGTACGAGCTGGTCGTACAATGGTAGTACGTTGCGGGTTCACCCTGAACGTCGGGCTTAAACGCCGGGGGTGTGCGCAAATGGGCGGCAAACCGAGGCCCAGGGCAAGGTCAGAGTCCTGGGCTTCACCTATTTCATCAACGGGCCAACCCCCGGTCGTGGTGCTGGAGGTGGGCCGCCAGCAGGCCGCGCCAGAGGGGCCAGTCGTGGCCGCCGGGAGCCTCGCGCCAGGCAGGGTCGAGACCGACCTCCTCCAGCGCGCGGTGCACCGCCCGGAACAGCCCGGGCTGGGGCTCCTCGGTCCCTCCGGAGATCAGGTAGCGCTGCCCGGCGCCGCGCATCGCGTCCGCGCAGGCACGGATCGTGGAGAAGGTCCGGTCGTCGTGGCTGCCGCTCATGCTCCCGACGGAGCCGAAGACGGTGGGCCTCCAGGCGCCGACGATGAGCGAGGTGAAGCCGCCGGTGGAAAGCCCGTCCAGGGCGCGGGCGGATTGCTCCGGGAGGGTGGCGAATTCGTGGTCGATGTGGCCCACCAGATCCCGGGCGAGGTAGTCCGCGACGCGGGTGTCCCCCCGGTGGAGCAGACCGTTCTCGTAGGGCATCACCACGATGGTCTCTCCGAGGGTCCCCTGGCGGATCATCCGGTCCAGGGTGGACGCGAGGGCGCCCTTGTCGAGCCAGCTCCGCTCCCAGTCCAGCAGCCCGTGGAGCAGGTAGAGCGCCGGGAACCTGCGCCCCCGTTCCCCGTGGGAAGGCGGCAGGTAGATCGTGTACTTCCGCTCCTCCCCGAGCGCCGGAGACCAGAACCGGAGGTGCAGGATCGTACCGCGGCCTCCCTGGCGAGGCAGGAGCGCGTTGCTCTCCTCGTGGTCCCCGTCGCGGGTGAGGTTCACCGGGTCAGCAGTCCAGCGCCCGTCGACGAGGAACTTGTAAGCGATGGGCCCCTGCGGCGCTGGCTCCACCTCCGCGGCCCAGCCCCCTGGCACCCGCCGGAGCGCCACGCCGGGGGTACGCCAGCCGCAGAAGCTGCCGGTGACCGAGACCGACCGGGGAGACTCCCCCGGGAAAAAGAAGAGGATCCGACCGTCTTCGCGCGCCTGGGAGTAGAGCAAGGGGGGCTCCTTCGAGAGAGGACATTCTCCTTACCCGTCCGGCGAGAGGGAAGCTACCTTCCGCCCCATGGCCGAAGACGTCCCCTTCCCTGCGGTGTCGCTATCCCCTCCTGCGGGGGCCCGGACGCTGGCGGGGCTACCGGTGCTCCACGAGGACGACGGCTGGTTCGCGCTGAACAAGCCGTCGGGGCTGCCGGTGCACCGGGGCTACACCGGGGAGCGCCGTACCCTGGTCGATCTGCTCCGGCGCGAGCTGCCCGAGGGCGCGGTGCACACGGTCCACCGGCTGGACCGGGGCACCAGCGGGGTGCTGCTGGTGGCGACCCGGCCCGAGCTGGCCCGCGCCATCCAGGAGCGCTTCGCCGAGCGCGAGGTGCGCAAGGTCTACCTGGCGCTGGCCCGGGGGGTCGTCCCCGAGGAGACCGTGATCGACTCGCCCGTGCCCACCGGCCCCGAGAAGGGTGCTCCCCGCGTGGAGGCACGGACCCGGGTGCGACGCCTCGCCTTCGTCCGCCTGGACGGCTCCCCCCTCCACGAGCCGCGCTACTCGCTGCTCCTGGCGGAGCCGGAGACCGGACGCTTCCACCAGGTACGCCGCCACCTCAGCCACATCGCCCACCCGCTGATCGGAGACTCGGACCACGGGCGCCCTGACCACAACCGGCTGCTCCGTGACCGGGTGGGGCTGGGCCGGCTGGCGCTCCACGCGCTGGAGCTCCACCTCCCGCACCCGCTCACCGGCGCCCCGGTGCAGCTCCGCGCGCCGCTCCCGGAGGACCTCGCGGCGCCGCTCCGGGCCCTCGGCTTCGAGGTGACGGATTGAAGGACAGGAAGCCATGTGCCACCCTGGGTGGGTGCTTCGCCTCGGGTTGCTCTCCTTGCCCTTGCTGCTCGCCGCCTGCGCCGACGAGGAGCCCCCGCCCGAGCGGGTGACCACCGGGGTCAACGACGTGCGCGCCGCCTGCGAGCTGCGAGCCCG
>CAZSDX010000051.1:0-20064 GCA_964605685.1 uncultured Polyangiaceae bacterium | reverse complement strand
CCGCGGACGCCGTCGCCGTGGCCGCGGCGCCGGGGGGCGGAGGAGGCGCGAGATCGTCGAGATCACCGCAGAGCGGATCCCCCGGGGAGCACCGCGTGGCGGGCCTGGGGGCCGCGGGCCTCGGCGCTCCGGTGCCTTTGCCCCCCTGCGCGGCCCGGAGCTGCTCCTGGAACCGGGCGCGCTCCGCCTCGTCCTTGGCGTTCGCCAGGTCGCCCTCCAGGGCCTTGATCTTTTTGTCGGCTTCCTGGGCCTCGCGGCGGAGCTTCCCCGCCTCCTCCTGGTCCTGCGGGGCCGAGGGCGCCTCCGCAGCGGTAGGTGCTGGAGCAGACCGCCCCATGGTCAGGAAGGCCGCCCCGACGGCCCCCAGCACCAAGGCGCCGAGGCCGATCAACACCGCGGGGCTGCGGGCAGGATCCGTGGGCTTCTCTTCGGGGGGCGGGGGGGACTCGGTCATCGTCTACCTCGGCGAGCGTGCGTCCAGTGTAGACGGACGAGGGGGACAAAAGAACCTCAGCGGCGTCCCCCGCTCAGCCGCCGATGGCGCGCATGGAGACCTCGGCGGCGGTGGACTCGGTGCAGCCCTTCCAGACGCGCCCGTCGGGCTTGAGGGCCCAGGCGTCGGCCACGGCGCGCTCGACGGCGGAGGCATCCCCGGCGCGGGCGGCGAGGGAGGCGTCCACGCCGTCGTTGGTGGCCAGGCAGGGGCGGAGTACGCCATCGGAGGCCACCCGGAGCCGGTCACACTGCTCGCAGAAGGTGTCGCTGGTCCCCGAGATGAAGCCGACACGCCGGCCCGGGTCGTGGGCGGCCCGGCGGTAGCGGGCGGGGCCCCGATCCGGGTCGTGGGCGGCGTCCCCCTCGGCCAGCAGCGGGGCGAGGCGCTCCTGCATCTCCCGGGCGGTCACCAGGGCGCTCTCCGGCAGCTTCGCGCCCTCCCCGATCCGCATCACCTCGATGAAGCGAGGGAGGATCCCGCGCTCCCAGGACCAGCGGGTGATGGACTCCAGCTCGTCGTCGTTGCGCCCGCGGAGCACCACCGCGTTGATCTTCACCTCGTCGAAGCCCGCGGCGAGCGCCGCGTCGATCCCGTTTAGGACGCGCCCCAGGTGCCCCCCCCGGGTGAGCTGGAAGAAGCGCTCCGGAACCAGCGAGTCCAGGGAGATGGTGATGCGCTGCAGGCCCGCCTGCCGCAGCGGGAGCGCGAGGGCGGCGAGGCGGGTGGCGTTGGTGGTCAGCGCCAGATCCTCGATGGGGAGCCCCGCGAGGTGGGCCACCAGATCGACCACCCTCGGGTGCAGCAGCGGCTCGCCCCCGGTCAGCCGCACCCGCCGCACCCCCGCCCGCACCAGCCCCTCGATCATCGCCTTCCAGGAGCGATCTTCGAGGCGCTCCTCCAGGTAACCGTCGCGGCGGTGGGGTCGGCAGTAGACGCAGGCCAGATCGCAGCGATCGGTGAGGGAGAGCCTCACGCTCCGGGGAGGGCGCTGGTGCACGGCCACGGGCGCAGGCCCCGGGAGGATCGGCAAGCGGAGGGAGGCGAGAGCCACGAAAGCAGGCTAGGATCTTCCTCGCCCCGGCGCCAGGGAGCGCGACGATCCTCGCCCGGGACAGGCCTCCTCTCCTGATCGAAATCATGACCTCTCCCACGGTTACCCTCCTCTATTTCGCCGCCCTCCGCGACCTGGCGCGCTGCTCCGAGGAGCAGATCCCGCTGCCCCCCGGGGTGAAGCGCGTCGCCGACCTGCCCGCCTTCCTCGCCGCCCACCAGCCGACCTTCGCCGGGAGGCTCGACCAGGTGAGGATCGCCCGCAACGAGCGCTTCGCCGACGCCGACGAGCCCGTCGAGCCGGGCGACGTGATCGCCCTGATCCCACCGGTCGCGGGGGGGTGAACCTGACCCGCTGACGGCCATCGTTCGAGCCCGGTGCGCCGGCGAGGCCCGGGGATAACGAGGTTCTCCCGGGGGCCGAGAGCTGCCGTAGCATGGCGCGGACGTCGCTCACGGCGCGCAGGCGGACCCGGGCGCGGCTGGGGGCCGGGCCGACGTGAAACGAGAGCCCGGAGACCGGCAAGGCCGCGAAGAGATCCTCGTCGGTCTTGTCATCCCCGAAGGCGGCGGAGATCAGCTCCGGCGAAGCATCCCGGAGCAACGCGCTGGCCACATGACCCTTGTTGGCGCCGAAGGGGCGCAGCTCGATCACCTTGTCGCCCGCGAGCACCTCGACCGGAGCGTTCGAGAGCAGGGAGGTGAGGTGCACACGCAGCTCGTTGGCCTGGAAGGCGCCGTACTCCTGGTCGGCCATCCGGAAATGCCAGGCGAGGCTGGACTGCTTCTGCTCGACCAGGGATCCCGGGGTGCGCGCGGCGAAATCCTGCAGAATTTCCAGGGCACGGATGCGCCAGGTATCGGGCACCTGGGCGAGGCTCTCCCAGGAGGTGCCGCCCCTGCGTGACCAGAAGCCGTGCTCGGCGTGGAGGCCGATCGGCAGCATGCCGAGCCAGGCGTCCAGCACGTCGCGGCCGCGGCCGCTGACGATGTGGACGTGGGTACGTGGCCGCCTGGAGAGGCGGAAGAGGAGGTCGAACAGCTCCGCGTCGGGGCGCGCGAGGTCCGGCGTGTCGGCGATGGGCACGAGCGTCCCGTCGTAGTCCAGCAGGAGGAGAAGCTCGGGCGCATCCTGGAGGGTCTGGAGGGCGAGGGCGATCTCCTCGTTCGAGGAGTACTTGATGGGTCGATGGTCCACCTGCCTGCTGAACCTTTCTTGCTCCTGGAGGAATGTGCTGGCCCACCAGTGGACATCGTAAGAAAAAACGCGCTGTCGGAGGGTCGCCATGCGAGTGCGTTGCTCCGCCTCGGGCATCTCCAGGGCCCGGGCGAAGGCCTGCGCCATGCCCTCGGTGTCGTAGGGGTTGACGTGGATCGCCTCGGCCAGCTCGGCGGCCGCTCCGGCGAATTCGCTGAGCACCAGCACCCCGAGGTTGTCCGAGCGCGCCGCGATGAATTCCTTGGCGATGAGGTTCATCCCGTCGCGGATCGGCGTGACCAGCATCACGTCGGCGGCGCGATAGAGCGCCGTCACGTGGTCCTCGGTGAGGCCGCGGTAGATGTAATAGACAGGCACCCAGTCCGGCGAGCCGAACTGGCCGTTGATGCGGCCCACCAGCGCGTCCACCTGGTTCCGGAATTCCGCGTAGGCGTCCACCCCGGTACGCGAGGGAACCGCCACCTGCACGAGGCGTATGTGGCCGTGTAGCTCCGGGTGATCCTTGAGCAGGCGCTCGAAGGCCAGCAGCCTCCTTGGGATCCCCTTGGTGTAGTCGAGGCGATCGATGCCGACGAGGAGACGCTCCCCCCTTCGCCCCCGGAATTCGACCGCATGCGACTGGACCTCCGGGCTCCGCGAGCGCTCCTGGAACGCCGCCGCGTCCACCCCCATCGGGAAGACCCCGAGGTTGGAGACCCGGCCCTGCCAGGTGACCCGATCCACGTCCACCGTGACCCCGAGGATATGGAGCGCGGAGGAGGAGAAATTACGCATGTACGAGGCCGTGTGGAAGCCCACAAGATCCGCGGCGAGGAGGCCGTCGAGGAGAGAAGCCCGGGCCGGAAGGGTCCGGAAGGTGTCCGGCGGCGGGAACGGGATGTGGAGAAAAAATCCGATCGAAGCCTCCGGCAGCCGCTCACGGAGCAGCCGCGGGAGCAGCATGAGCTGGTAGTCGTGGATCCAGATGCGGTCGCCGGGCTGATAGCGCTGGGCCACCACGTCGGCGAACTTCTCGTTGACCGCGCGGTACACCGGGAAGTCGGGGACTTCCATGGGAAGAAGGCCGATGAACGAGTGAAAGAGCGGCCACAGCAGGCCGTTGCAGTAGCCCTCGTAGTACCGCGAGACCTCTTCGTCCGTGAGGTCCACGGGGGCCACGCGGAGCCCCTCGAAGAGCTGCCGGAGCTGGGCCTCCTCGGCCTCGGTCCGCTCCCCGATGGCGCCAGGCCACCCGACCCAGAGCCCGCCGCTTTTCTCGTAAGAAGACCTGAGCCCTGTCGCCAGGCCGCCGCTGCTGCGCTCCACCTTGATCTCGCCGTCCCTGCGGCTCACCGTGACCGGAAGCCGGTTGGACACGATCATCACCCGGTTCATTTTCGTTCCCTTCCTCGTGAAGCCGCAGGAGCGCTCATGGGTCGGAGGATTCCAGCAGCCGAGCGATCCCCGCGAGCGGGATGGAGAGGCCGTCGGGGTGGTTGTTCAGCTCGTACCCGATCTCGTGGATGCACCTCTCGAGGAGGTAGAAGCGGAGAAGCCGCCGGAGATCGCGCCCGGAAGAGGGGGCAAACCCCGCATGCTGGACGCGCGCCGTGTAGGCGGAGGTGAAGATGACCGAGAGCCAGCCGGCCCAGCCCCGGGCCCAGGGGGAGAGGCGCACCGCGTCCTCCGGGCGGATGTACCCCTGCCGCAGCCCCACCTCCGCGGCGTACTCGAAGGACCGCACGAGCCCCGCCACGTCGCGGATCGGGCAGCGCTTGTAGCGCCGTTCTCGCAGCGACCTCGCCGGTTCCCCCTCGAAGTCGATGAAGACGAAATCGCTCCCGGTGAAGAGGATCTGCCCGAGGTGCAGATCGCCGTGGCAACGGATACGCAGCGCCTCGAACTGACCTTCCTGGATGTCGCGGAGCTGGCGCCCCAGCTCCGGCAGGCTGGCCAGAAATCCCTCGATCTGAGGCTGAAGCGCCGCAGGGAGCCGGCCCTGGCGGGAGCGCAGCTGCTCCGCCGTGCGCCCGAGGAGCCCCCGCACGCCCTGGTACAGTGACTGCTGGTGGAGGACGTTGAAGGGCTCCGGGGCGAAGGCTGCGTCGGAGGTGTCCGAGGCCAGGGCCAGGTGCAGCTCGGCGGTGCGACGCGCGAGCAGGGCCACGAACGACGGGAGCGGCTCCACCAGGGCCCCCCAGTCCTCCGGCAAGGGCGCCTCGCAAGGAACGACCCGGGGGACCGCAGGAGGCGCCGGATGATCCTGCGCCAGCACGCGCTCGAAGAAGGTCCGCAGGGTGTCGCTGAAGAGAGCCCAAGCAGTGCCCTGGTTGTGGACAAATTCGGTGGCGATGCCCACCAGCGCGGTCTCTCCGCAGGATGGGGTCCATTCGACCCTCCCCAGCGCGCGAGGAGCGAGCCGCTGCGGTTGACTGGAGAGGAAGTCGACCGTCTCGGCCTCCGAGTTGATGCCCTCGTCCACGACCCGGAGGAGCTTCACGACGAGCTGGTTGCCGTAGAAGACGACGGAGTTGGTCTGGTCCAGCTCGGGGAGCCGGGGGACCGCGGAACCGCCGGAGAGGAGGTGCCCCAGCCCCGGGGCTGGCGAGAAGGAGAGGCGCCCGGCGGCCCCGGCATGCTGCTCGGCGGAGGCGAGAGCCACGAGCAAACGTTCGAGGAAACGCCGGGAGGAGGCGGCGTCGACGAGGTGGCCGTTCTCGCCGGTCGTCTCGACACGAAGCGAGCAGATGGCGGCCGAGGGGTGGATGCTGCCCGGCTCGCGCTGGGCGCCCTCGCAGGCGAAGCCAAGGGGGAGGACGTAGGTCTCCACCAGGGAGGAGCTGTACTCGATCTGGAGGAGCACCAGCAGGAAGCGATCGTCGCCGTCTTCCAGGGGAATTGTATCGCGGAGGGACTGGCGGAGCCGTTCGTGGTTCTTCCTGCGAAACCAGCGCTGGGCGGCGATGTGCCTGGCCAGGCACTCGGCGAGCTGAGCCGGGGCCTCGCTGGCCACGTTCCACCAGGATGTTTTGGCGACGAGGGAGGGAGATTTTTCCGGGGTGCTGCGCTCCTGCGGGGTCAGCTCGAACCAGAAGTAGCCGTAGGGGCCCAGGGAGAGCCCCCAGGGGGCGCTCTGGATGCGGGGGAAGCGGTTGCGACCGGAAAATTCCACGGGCTCGCAGCCCTCGTAGGGAGCCAGGTCCAGGGAGGCCGCCTGGGGAAAGCGGGAGAGGTTGGCGGCGAAGAGGATCCGCTCGCCCTCGTGCTCCCGGACGAAGGCGAGCACCTTGGCGTTGTTGGACTCGATAAACTCCAGGCGTCCCCGGCCGAAGGTGCGGGTGCGCCTGCGCATGGCGATGAGGTGCTTGGTCCACCAGAGGAGCGAGGAGGGGTTGGCCTGCTGCGCCTCGACGTTGACGGCCTCGTAGTGGTAGTGAGGGTCGACGATGAGGGGGAGGTAGAGGCGCTGGGGGTTGGCCCTCGAGAACCCGGCGTTGCGGTCGGCGTTCCACTGCATGGGGGTACGGACGCCGTCGCGGTCGCCGAGGTAGATGTTGTCCCCCATGCCGATCTCGTCGCCGTAGTAGAGGACCGGCGTCCCGGGGAGGGAGAAGAGGATGGCGTTGAGCAGCTCCTGGCGGCGGCGGTCGCCGAGCAGCGGGGTGAGGCGGCGGCGTATCCCGAGGTTGATGCGGGCCCGGTGCTCGCGAGCGTAGACCCGGTACATGTAGTCGCGCTCCTCCTCGGTGACCATCTCGAGGGTCAGCTCGTCGTGGTTCCGGAGGAAGGTGGCCCACTGGCAGCTATCCGGGATCGGCGGGGTCTGCGCCAGGATGTCGAGGATCGGGAAGGTGTCCTCCAGCGTGAGGGCCATGAACAGCCGAGGCATCAGCGGGAAGTGGAAGTTCATGTGGCACTCGTCGCCGGCGCCGAAGTAAGCCGCAGCATCCACGGGCCACTGGTTGGCCTCCGCCAGCAGCATCCGGTTGCTGAATTTTCTGTCGACGTGGGCCCGGAGCTTCCGGAGAAAATCGTGGGTTTCGCTCAGGTTTTCGCAGCTCGTCCCCTCGCGTTCATAGAGGTAAGGGACGGCGTCCAGCCGCACGCCGTCGACGCCCATCGCCAGCCAGTGGTCGACCACGTCGAGGACAGCCTCGTGGACCGCCGGGTTGTCGAAGTTGAGATCGGGCTGGTGGAAGAAGAAGCGGTGCCAGTAGTAGGCCTTGGCGACCGGATCCCAGGACCAGTTGGAGGTCTCGAAATCACGGAAGATGATCCGGGCGGAGCTGTAGGGCTCGGGGGTCTCGCTCCAGACGTAGAAGTCGCGCTCGGGGCTCCCCGGCGGCGCCCTCCTCGCGCGCTGGAACCATGCGTGTTCCATGGACGTGTGGTTGAGCACCAGCTCGGTGATCACTTTGAGGTCGCGGCGGTGCGCTTCCTCCAGGAAGCGCAGGAAGTCGCCATGTGTCCCGTAGTCCGGGTGGATGCCCTTGTAATCGGCAATATCGTAGCCGCCGTCGCGCAGTGGAGAAGGATAGAACGGGAGCAGCCACAGGGCGGTGATGCCCAGATCCCGGAGGTAGTCGAGCTTCTCGGTGAGGCCCGCGAAGTCGCCGATTCCATCCCCGTTGGAGTCGGCGAAGGCCCGCACGTGGACCTCGTAGATGATGGCGTCCTTGTACCAGAGCTTCTCGTCGGGATCACTCACGGTGGGTCCAGCCTCCTCGTGCCGCCGTCAACCTGCTGGTCTTCGCCTCGACCTTACACCCTGCCCGCCAGGCGAGCCAGCATCACCCCCCGGAGGAGCGTTCACGCACCGGGAGCCGTCACAGCGCGCTCGTGTGGGCCGCTCCCTGCGGGAACGACCGGTCGAGCCAGGCGCGCCAGCGGGCCCAGCTCTCCGCCAGCGGCGGAGGCAGCGGGTGGTGCGCCGCCACCAGATCCGCGGCCGGCTGGAGCGCCTGGGTCATCGGATCCCCGGCGCCGAGTTGGTGGAAGACGCGCTCTAGGGCGGCGCGGAGGCGGAGCGGGAGCGGCGCCGAGGAGGGCGGCAGGGGCCGCTCCGCCAGGGCCCGGTGGTGGGCGAGGACCGCCGGGTGGTCGTTGCGGAAGCTGTTCCCGTCGGCCACGGCGATGTCCAGAAGTTCCGGGCTGATCGCGTCCCCCTCGGGGACCGGGGCGACGCCGGCGAGATCCGGGAGCCCGTCCTCGTTGAGGTCGAGGGCGCGGGTGGGCGGCGCGCGGAGCTGGATGGGGTAGGGCGCGGAGCCGAGGAGGTCGATGCGGTAGACCGCCAGCGTCCCGTCGGAGGCGCGGAGGACCACGTCCGGGGCGCGGTCTCCCGTGAGGTCGACGCCAGAGGGGAAGGCGCCAGAAGGGTGGAGCGCTGGGAGTAGCTCGTCCGGGTGCGGAGGTTCCTGGAGAACAACGTGGGCAGGGCCCAGTGCAAGGACCACCGAGGCCGGGGTGACGACGCGTGTGGCGTGGGTGGGGAACCCCGCGGCGTCGACGCCGGAGAAGCCCAGGGCGACGAAGGGTTTTTTGTCCGGCAAGGTCCCCTCGATGCGGAGGGTCTCCCGGAGCCCGCTGGCGGCGGCCTCCCGGACGGTGCGCTCGAGCTGGGCAGGGAGATCGTCCGCAGGGCGGAGGAAGGCCGCGAGCCCCCCGGGTGGGAAGGGCGAGACCCGGTGATTGGAGGAGCAGGCCCCGAGGAGGAGCAGGGGCAACAAGCGGGTCAGTACTTGAATTGCCACAGCAACTCCATGAGGCTGCTGCCCCGGTCCCCGACGGTGGTGCGGAGCGACCAGTTGGGGCGGAAGCGCCAGTCGAGGGTGACCGCGGAGAGGTCCGAGTTCTGCCGCTCCCGCTGGGAGGAGGTGCTCACGTCCACCTGGGCCCAGAGCCTCGGGCGGATCTCCGCGGCGACGCCGATGCTGGTCCCCCGGCTGGAGGTGGACTCGACCCGCGTCTCGATGCGGCGCCCGAAGACCTGCACCGGATCGATGAAGGAGTTGAGCAGCGTGGAGGCGACGCCGCCGCCGACCGCGAGGCTACCGCTGGGGTCGCTGTGCCGGCCCAGGTTGGTGCTGGCGTTGCTCGAAGGATCACGCCCGAAGAGCACCAGCGACAGCACCTCGCTCTCCGAGCGTGCTGGCTCGCTGCGGAGGCGGAGCTGTGCCTCCTTCAGGTAACCCTGAAGGTCAGCGAAGACCCTGGCTCCGTCGGGGGAGTCCCAGGTGGCGCCCACGTTGAGGTAGGGGTTGGTGGCCTGGCCCTCGAAGCGGACGAAGCCCCGGCGGACATCGAAGGGCTTGCCGAGGGCGACGATGCGGCCAGAGAGGGTCTCGACGGTGCCGGTGACGGTAAGGTCGGAGGCGAGGGTGCTGTGGAGTACGCCGGCAAGGCGGACGTCGACGCTGGCGCGGCGGACCAGCACGCTCCCAGCGGGGGGGAGGTCGCCGAGAAGGTCGTCCAGCGAGGAGCCGAGCCCCACGTTGACGCGGACGATGAGGGGCTTGTTCTCCTCTTTTTTCCTGCGACGCTGGGCCCTCCGGGACGCCTCGACGACGGCGACATGGGGGTTGTCGCCGAGGTCCTGCAGGTTCTGCTTCCCCGTGGTCTCGGGGAGGTCAAAGGTGAGCTGAGGGATGGCCACGTCGACCCGGAGTTCCCCCTCGCGGAACCGGATCTTCCCCTCGGTCTTGCCGTGGGCGTCCCCCAGGGCCAGCCCCTCGAAGGTGACCGGGATCTTCTCCTCCGGGGCGATGCTGGCGGAGAAGTCTCCCCGCAGATTCGGCACGGGGACAGGACCGTCCTCCGGCGGGAAAAGGTAGCGCGCCAGCAGGTCGTTGGGGACGACGATGCTGGCCTCCCCGCGCACCCGCCCGGAGGTGGCCGCGAGGCTCATGTCCCGCACGTCGATCTCTGTCTCCCGGGCGCCGGGGCGCGGGGTGGTGGAGACGTTGAACTGGCCGTCGGTCAAGGTCTGGCCGAGCTGGGGGATGAGCAGCACGCCGCGGCTCCAGCGAAGTCCCCCCGCGATCGTGTTCTCCGCCGGGTTTGCGCTGACCACCAGGGAGAATTCGCCGTCGAGCTTGCCCCGGAGATCCGCCAGCAGCGGCGTGGCCAGGGGGGCGAGCGGCTCCACGTCGAAGCGGATCAGGCGCAGGCTGATGGGGTGCCGCTGGCGCCGATCCAGGACCGGGATCCGCCGGTCCCGGAAGGTGACCGTCGGGAAGGCCGTCAGCGCCAGCTCCCCCCCGGGCTCTCCCGACCGCTCCCCCGGCTGGCGCAGCGTCACCGTGGCAAAGCCTCCCCCCTCCACCAGCGACGCCGTCAGGTGCGCAGGCGCCACCGACGCGTCGACGATCTTCCCTCCCTCCAGGGTGAGATCCGCCCAGAGCTGGGGCTGCACGTTCACCCGGAACGCCTGCACCACCCCCGACACTCGCCCCTGGATGCCCCGCTCCGCCAGCAGCGGGATGGCCTCCAGGTGCCAGCCCGTCAGCCGTGCCTCCGCGTCCCCCTGCCAGCGCGTCCCACGGCCCCAGAGCAGATCCCCCAGCCGCTGGGTAGACATCGCCCAGAAGGTCACCTTCCCCTCCGTGTTCTCGACCCCCTCCGCCCTCTGCCCCAGCTCCCCCCGGAGCACCAGCCCCCGTTCGTCGAGCGTCCCCTGCAGCGAGGCGTCCATCCGCCACGGATCCCAGTCAAGGGTTACCCTCCGGAGACTCCGGACATTGACCTGGAGGGCGGCCTCCGGGCGGTCCACGGTGCCGGCGAGGGTGACCTCCAGCCTCGCCTTGCCCTGCAGGGGGAGGGGCCGGAGCAGCTCGGGGAGATCCTCGATGGACTGCTCGTGCACGAGGAGCTTCCCCCGGAGCGGCCTGGACCGAATCCAGGCGAGGGAAGCGGCGGAGGCGTCGGGGAGCGGCGCGGTGAGGCCGGCCAGCGCGCCGAGCGCCTCCTCGGGGCGGAAGGAGGTGGCAGCGCCGAGCTGGAGCAGCTCCCGGTCCCCGTGGACCAGGGCGACCTGGACGGCGCCGTCCAGGCTCCCGGGGGCGCCGGGGGCCGGGACGAGGGCGAGGACGGAACGCAGGTCGAGCCCCTCGACGTGGAACGGGTCGCCCTGCTCGCGGGAGACCTCGGCCCGCAGCTCCTTGCTGGCGACGGCGACCTGGACGGACGGAAGCTGCTTCGGGTCGACGCGGGTGAGCGCCGCCGTCGCCGCCAGCAGGCCGCCGAAGCGAGGGATCCGGCGGGACGCGGGGCCCTTGCTCCGGGCCTGGCGGAGCTCCTCGACGAGCGGGTGGCTGGAGAGCTGCTCCAGGCGCGCGGTCAGCTCCGTCAGCTCGACGCTCCCCGTGGCGTTCTTCCAGGTGTTCCCGTCGAGGAGCGACCCCCGGAGCCTCCCCACGCTCTGCCCGCGCACGGTGGCGATCTGCTCCCGGGGGATGACCTCCGGGTCGCCCGGGGAATCCTTGCAGGTCGCCTGGAGCAGCTCCGTCGAGAAGGTGGAGGACGCCTGCTCGTCGCTCAGCCCCAGGTGCCCCTCCCCGTGGAGCACGATGGGGTACTCCCGCGAGCAGAGATCCGCGACGCGGGCGCTGAAGTTCCCCTGGCGGCGGGCGCCGTCGGCGTCGATCTTTCCGCCGAAGGTCAGGGCGCCGGAGGTGATCCGGGCGAGCGCGGGGGCCCCGAGCCGCGGGCCGAGGTAGCGAGCCACCGCGGCGAGGTCCACGCGGCCATCCTGGAGGTCCACCCGGAAGCCCGCAGGCCGCAGGCTCAGGCTCCCCTTCGCCTGGACCGCGGGCCCCTGGACCTTGAGCCCCCGGAAATCCACCCCTCCCGGCGCCACCGCCACCTGCCCCACCCGCGCCTCGACCTTGAACTGCTCGTCCCCCTCGAAGTGAAGCCGGAGATCCTCCAGCGACAGCCCCGGCAGGACGCGCACCCCCGCGGACAGCGACAGCCCCCGCCAGCGCTCGTCCTGGATCGCCAGATGCACCGCAGGCGAGAGCAGCGGCCCCGCCGCGCCCACCACCGCCCGCCTCACCCGGAACCCTCCGATCTCCACCTGCTCCCCGGTGGCCGCCGCCTCCGCCGTGAGCCGCTCCAGCGCCCCCCCGAGGTGCACTTGGAACGACCCCCCGGCCACACGCAGCGGCCCCTTGCCCAGGCCCCGGTAGGTCCCCCGGGCCGTCGCCTCCAGAACCCCCTCGGGCGAGAGCCTCGCCTCCACCCGGGCCTTCACGCCCCCGTCCACGGCCCCCTGGAGCCGCGTCACCGCCCGGAGCTGCGGGACCTCCACCCGCGCGTCGACCTCCACCAGCCTGTCCGCGCCCACCTGGAACTTGATGTCATTTTCGACCCCAGGCTCGTGGACCGTGGCCTTCCCCTGGAGCCTGGCCCCGTCGAAGCTCGCCTGGGCGTTGAGGCCCGGGACGACCTGCTCGCCGAGCACAAACGGAAAGGTCGCCAGCTCCGCCTCGGCCCGCAGCCCGCCGGCCCCCTGACGGAGCCAGATCTTCCCGTCGCCGCCGAGGCTGGCGGCGGGGGCCTTCGGGGAAAAAAGCCGGGGGTCCAGGTGCCGCAGCGACCAGCGGGCGTACACCTCGATGCCCTGGACCAGGCGAGCGTCGGCCTCGACAGTGGCCTCGCCGCTGCTCCCGGCCAGGAGCCGCGCCTCGGCCCGAAGCTCCGGCAGGGTCCCGCTCAGCTCCCCCCGGAGAGAGATGTCCCCGTGGAGAGGCACCTGCGGGAGCAGGGAGCGCAGCTCCTCGGGGTCGATCCTGGCGGCGTCCAGCCGCCCCGAGACCCGCAGCCCTTCCAGCCTGGCGCTGGCGTCCACGGTCGCCTCCCCGAGCTTCCCGTGGAAGCTGGCCCACATGGCCGGATCCTGCCCGGCAACGAGGCGGAGGTGGTAGTCCGCGGTGCCCCGGGGATCGAGGGGCGAGAGCAGGCGAGTACGGGCACCGAAGCGCTCGATGTCCAGCTCCACGGAGCGCTCGGTCACCAGCAAGGACGCAGGGATCCGGAAGCCCTTCGCGTCGATCGGGAGCCCCGCCACCGGCTCTCCCCAGGCCAGCCCCCGCTCGACCACGACCCGGGGGAGCGCGATCCGGAGCGGTCGGGGGGCACCCGAGGGAGGTTTCGGGGGCGCCCGGAGCGTGAAGGCAGACTGGAGGCGGAGGTGCTTCTCCGGCCCGGTGTCAACGTTGACCTCGACCCGGTCGACATGGACCTCGTCGAGGGTAAGCTCGATGGAGCCAGCGCCGAGGGCGAGGCGCCGGAGGGCCTGGCCGAGAGGGAGGCGGGCGTGGACGCCGTGGAGGGCGATGACCCGGAGACCCCAGGGGTCGAGGACCTCGGCGAGCTTGATGTCGACGCCATCGAAGCCGACGTGCTCGATCTCGTGGACCACGATGCGCCCGCGGAAGAGAGGGGCGAGGAGGCGGGTGGTGGTCTGGGCGATGAAGCGCCGGGAACTGGGGAGGTCGCCGTGGAGGACGACCGAGGCGACGAAGGCGACGAGGAAGACGAGGGCGGCGGCCAGGGCGCCCAGCGACCGGTGGAGAAGGCGGCGGAGGCGGCGCCAGCGGGCCATAAGAAGGCCTCTCCCACGGCGATGTTGAGGGCGACAGGCACGCCGAGGAAGGTGGCCGGGAGGCCCTCGGTGGCCGGGTCCAGCTCGCCGCCGATCCGCTGGAGCTTCGGCACCGCGTAGCCGACGTCCAGGCGGACCGGGCCGACCGGGGTGTCCACCCGGAGGCCCGTCCCGACGGTGATGTGCGGGTAGTCGAGGCGCAGCGCGAGGCGCTTGCGGGTGACGTCGCTGGCGTCGAGGAAGAGGAGGGCGCCGACGCGCTCGGTGAGGAGGAAGCGGAGCTCGCCGGACCACTCCCAGAGGCTGAGGCCGCCGAGGGAGACGCTGCAGATCTGGGGGTCGACGGTGGGGAGGCGAGCGACCTGGGTGGCGGCCCCGGCCACGCCTCCCCGGGCGGGGACGCGGCCCACGCAGTCGCGCAGCGCGGTGGAGCCCCCGAGGCGGAACGGGGCGATCCCCCGGGGACCGACGCCCCGGAGCGGGTAACCCCGGTTGGAGGTGGGCCCCCCGGAGAAGAAGGCACGGAAGAACAGCAGTTGGAGATCCCGGTTGCGGGCCTCCTCGAACTCCAGGGCGCCGATGGGGTCGATGGTACGGTCGGGGGACTCCTGATCCAGCGTGGTGCCGTAGGAGGATGGGAACAGGAAGCCGACGCTGGCCCGGGCGGCCACCACCAGGCGGCGGCCCACGGGGGCGTAGAAGCGAGCATCCGGCTGGATCTTGACGTCGCGGGCGTCGCTCTGGAAGAGCCAGTCCGTGGGCGCCCCGGCGACCTGGATCTCGTTGGTCAGGTAGACCCCGAGCCTGGGTTTGATGGGGTTATCCCGGAGATCCACCGCCTGCACCAGCGACAGGTACGAGACGAACACGCGCTGGATCCCCCCGTCGAGGGGGCCCACGTAGGAAAAAGGATAGCTGAGCTGGAAATTGTAGAACCCATTGAGGGAGAGCTTGCCATCCAGGAACGTGCGGTCCAGCCCGATCGCCTCCCGGATTTCCCGGTAGCCGACCACGACATCCGGCACCTCGGCGCTGTTCCGGGCGGGCAGCAGGAAGGGGTACACCAGGAACTCGGAGCGCAGCGTCCCCCGGGTGCGGCCCCCGAAGAGCTGCGGCTGCCTCAGCTCGGCCCGGGCGCGGACATCCGGCAGCGCGCGCTCCGGGGGCAGCAGGTTCTGGAGGTTCGTCGGGAAGAGGACCGTCCCCGGGCGCACCTGCATGGTGAGCCGCCGCAGCCCTCCGAGGAAATTCTGGTGATCGTAGCCGGCGAAGAAGTGCACATCCGTCTGGAGCACGTCGGCCTGGAGCCCGCCGCCCAAGGTCACGGTCCGCAGCGGCGCCGGCGTCACCTTGAAGGTCACCGGGATCGCCGTGCTTTCGGCTCCCTCCGGATCGCTGTCGTACTCGACCGAAGAGAAGACCCCCAGCTCCAGCAGCGCGCGGCGTGCCGACTCCAGCCGCGCCGTCGAGTACACCTCCCCGGGCCTGATCCCCAGCGCCCGGCGGACGCGCGCCTCCGGCAGATCCCGCAGCGGTTGACCATCCGGCTCCACCAGCGCGATGGCCCCGAAGGTGCATGGCGGCCCGGGGTCGATCTTCAGGTACAGATCCGCGGTGTGCCGCACCGGATCCACCCGGATGCTGTAGCGCTTGCGGCTCTCCTCGGGCTCCTGCTCCTGCTGGTTCTTGCGGAGCTGCGCCCGGATCCTCAGCTCCTCCTCCGGATCCTCCACGGAAGGATCGATGACCCTGGGGTGCTCCCCGTCGGGCACCAGATCCCCCTCGGTGAAGCCGCCGACGAGGCGCGCCCGGGCGTGGCCGGTGTCCGAGAGCGCCCGCAGGAGCCCTCGCTGGACCGCGGCGAAGGACTCCTCCTCGAAGCGATCCCCTGCCTTCAGCGTCTGGGCCCGCGCCAGGGCGACGCTCGCCTGCGGCCCGAGCTCCCCGAGGAGATCCAGGCGGATCGCGCCGACCCGGGTGGGCTCTCCCTCCTCGATCAGCACCTCGATCTGGACGTTCCCGGCGCTGTCGCGGTCGACGCGCCCCGCCTGGACGCGAGCGTCGTAGAAGCCCCGGGCCCGGTAGTAACGCTCGATGCGACGGAGATCTCGCTCCAGGACGAAGCGGTCGTAGGTCTCGTACTGGAGGGTGAACCCCAGGGTGGTCGCGGTGGCCCGGGTGGCGAGCCGATCGAGGATCTCGTCCGGCGGGATCTTCCGGGTCCCCGTCAGCTCGAAGGACGCGATCACCGGCCGGTTGGCGGGGCGGGTGGCGCAGCCGGCCCCGGTGGCCAGCGCCACCACCAGCAGCAACCAGGATCCAGCGCGTCGCTCGCCCATGCAGGCCGGCCACCGTAGGCCGCCCGGGGGCGGTTCGTCGAGACTCCAGGGGGGCAGGTCGGGGGGGGTCAGAAACTTCCGAGCAAGAGGGTCGTACCCTTTGGTATGCCCTCGTCCATGGCCAACCATCCTTCTCGTCGACGCGCCCTGACGGTCCTCGCCGGTGCCGGAGCCACCGGCGCCCTGGCAGCGGTAGCCCTGCCCGCCGTGCGGCTCGTAGCTGGCCCCGCCTCCTCCGGCGGGGGGGAGCGCCCCTGGATCGCCGTCGCGCGCCTGAAGGAATTGAACGAAGGCCAGCCGGTGCGCGTCCGGGTCATCTCGGACATCAAGGACGGCTACACCACCGCGCGCCAGCAGCCGCTGGGCCAGGTGTGGTTGATCCGCAAGGGGGCCGAGGTCCGGGCCTTCACCGCCACCTGCCCACACCTCGGCTGCACCATCGACCTGGCGCCGGATCAAAAACATTTCTTCTGCCCCTGCCACACCAGCTGGTTCGACCTGGACGGCAAGAAGACCGAGGGCAAGCCCAACAAGTCGCTGCGGGGCCTGGATCCGCTCCCGGTGCGGGTCTCTGCGGACCAGCGGGTCGAGGTCCAGTTCCTGCGTTTCCAGGCGGGCACCGCCTCCGCCGAGGTGCTTGGCTGATGGCCCGCTGGATCGACGAGCGACTCGGTCTTGGCGACCTGCTCGACGGCTGCCTCGACGCGCCTGCCGGCCCCCCCTCCTGGGCGCGGGCCTTCACCGTGGCGCTGGGCCTCTGCCTGGTGGTCGCGGCCCTCACCGGCGTCGCCCTCGGCGCCCTCTACGCTCCGGCCGGCGCGGGCGCCTGGGCCAGCGTGTTCTTCTCGGAATTCCAGTTCCCCGGGGGCTGGCTGGTCCGCTCGCTCCACACCGCCGCCGCCGAGGGCTCCCTGATCTTCGGGTCCCTCGCCTTGCTGCTCTGGGTCTTCGAGGGACGCTACCGCCACCGCCGCGATCTCTCCTTCTGGTCCCTGGCGCTGGTGCTCTCCCTCGGGGCCGCGTTCTGCATCACCGGCAACCCCCTGCGCTGGGACAACCGCGGGTACTTCGGCCTCGTCACCGAGGTCAACGTGATGTCCGAGGTACCGGTGGTGGGCCGCCTGCTCCGCTCCCTGCTCCTCGGCGGCCTCCTCCCCAACAACTGGACCCTCCCTCGCCTCTACACCCTCCACGCGCTGGTCCTCCCCGGCGCCGCCCTCGCCCTCACCGCCCTCGGCCTCCGCGCCGCGCGCCGCGCCGGGCCCGTCGGCGGGGATGCTCCTTACGGCGACGGCCAGCTCGCCCGCGACCTCCTCGCCTGCGCCGCCACCTTCCTGGCGCTGCTGGTCGCGGCTTTCCTCCTCCGCGCTCCCCTGGAAGCCCCCGCCGACCCCCTCGCTTCCTACAACGCCCGCCCTGAGTGGTACTTCCAGTGGCTCTACGTGCTCCGCAACGCCGTACCGCCCTCCCTCCAGGGCGTCATCGCCACCGGAACCCCGGTCCTGCTGGGCGGCGTCTTCTTCGCCCTCCCCCTGCTGGATCGTGATCCCGAGGCCCCGCTGCGCCGGCGTATCGTCTTCCTGGTCCCGGTGGTCCTCGGGTTCCTCGGGATCGGCGCGCTGACAACGGCGGGGCTGGTCTCTGACCGGAAGAACCCGGAGCTCCAGAAGGCCCGCGCCGCGCAGGCTCGCCTGGACCGCCGCGCCTTGCAGATCGCCCGCCACGCGGGGGTAGCTCCGGCGGGGGCGCTAGCCATGATGCGGGAGGATCCGCTGCTCAAGGGTGAGGATCTCTTCCGGCAGCACTGCGCCTCCTGCCACCGGCTCGGCGAGCTGGGGCCTGCCGACGGCAAGCTGGCGGGGCCCTCGCTGGACGGCTGGGGGTCCGAGGCGTGGGTGATGGAGGTCCTGGACAACCCGGACGCGCCTCACCTCTTCGGCAACACGCCTTACAACGGCAAGATGCCCTCCTACACCCGCCCGCCCAGAGATCCGAAGGACGCGGCGAACTTCACCCCGATGCCCCAGGAGCAGCGGCAGGCCATCGCACGCTTCCTGGCGGGGGAGGCGCGGGGAGAGGCTCCAGGGCACAACCCCGAGGGGGAGAAGCTGGTCCGGCAGCGCTGCACCACCTGCCACCTGTTCCGGGGCGACACCGACGACGCAGAGGGGCTAGCTCCGGAGCTTGCCGGCTGGGCGAGCCTGAGCTGGACCCGCGCCCAGATCGGAAACCCGGGGACCAACCTGACCTACCGCCCGGTTGCCCTCTCCCCGGGGCTGGAGGGCCACATGCCGCGCTTTGACGTCCAGCTCTCCTCGGCGGACCTCGACCTGCTGACCCGCTACGTGCTCCACGAGGCGGCGAAGCCCAGGACCAGCCGCACCCACTGAACGCTTGGGATGCCAGCCGGGATGCGCGGCTTCATGTGTTAACGTTCTCCCATGATCCTCCGACCGGCACGACTCCTCCTTCCGCTGGTGCTCGGCGGGCAGGTGTTGATCCACGGCCTCGCCTGCGGGGAGGACACCGACGACGGGCAGGCCGGAGCGCCGTCCTCCGTCAACGTGGATGACCTCCGCTACGAGGGCGGTGTCACCGACGAGGCGGCCCAGAGCATCCTGGGGGTCTCCGCCGTGGTGAACGACGCGAAGGCTCCCCTCGCCTCGGCTCCCCAGGACGGCGCGGCGCTTCCCTCCTCCCCGCCCTTCACCTTCACCTGGGATGCCTCCAGCGCCCGCCGCGCTCCCCTGCCCTCCTGGCTGGGCCCGGAGCGCTCCGCCCTCGCCCACGGCACCCCCTACACCGGGGTCGCTTACATCCTGACCTTCCGCACCTCCACGAACCCCAGGCTGCTCCGCGTCGCCACCAGCGCGACCTCCTACACCCCGGACGAGGCCGCCTGGAACGACCTCAAGGCGGCGGGAACCCCCATCACCCTCACCCTCACCGTGGCCCGCACCGAGAGCAACAACGTGGTGGTCGGCGGAGGGCCCTACACCTCCAGCAAGGGCGTCACCTTCACCGTCGAACCTTGATCCTTCACGGCCCCAGGAGCCACCCCAGCGGCTCTGCCATCCGCGCCTCGCTCTGCCCGTCGAAGTAGTGCCCGGTGCCTTCCAGGGCGAAGTAGCGCGCGTCCACCCCTGCCGCCACCAGCCGCTGCGCCGCCGCCCGGAGCTTGTGGGCCGTCGCGTCCTTCGCCCCGGCCACCAGCGCTACCCGCTTCAGCCCGGCCTTCTTCATCATCGCGGCGGCGGGCTCCACCGAGGCGTTGACGATCATCAGCCGGTCGTAGCGCCCCGGCTCCCGGATCGCCTGGAGCAGCGCCGCCGGTGCCCCCAGCGAGTACCCCACGATGGCCATCGACCCCGTCCCCACCCGCCCCGCCTCCTTCTCCCGGAGCGCGTCCGTCGCCGCCTGGAGCCTCGCCTCCGCGTCCTTCACCGTCGCTGCCCACATCCACCCGCCCCCCTGGCAGCCTGCGTTTCCGTCCGGGCAAAGCAGCCAGCCGAAGCGCGAGGCCGCGGAGAACACCGGGCACTCCAGCCTTCCCGTGGCGCACATCCCGTGGAGGAAGATCGTCACTGGCCGGGGGCCATCCCCCGCGGGGGCGTAGTACGCCGCCTCACCTCCCTGGAAAGAGAGCGTCCCCAGCGACCTGGCTGGAGCCGACGCCGAAGCCGACGCGGACGGCGCCGGGGTCGCCGAGGGCGCCTCGCTCGCCTGGATCGCCGGGTGAGCGCTCGCCGGAGGGCTCACCGCCCCGCGGGAGACCACCACCGCCCCGCCCAGCGCGAGGATCAGGGGCAGGAGGGATTTTTGGCGGCGGTTCATCAAGAAATCTTGACCCACCCTTGTTTCCCTGGCCAGCACCACCGCCACGGGCCTCTCCGGTGGCGGGCCGCCACCCCTCCGCCACCCCTTCCGCCGCCACCCGCCACCTCTGCCTCCGGTTTTCTCCGTGAGAGAGCTCCCTTCGACGCTGGCACGGGGCGAGCAAGGTGCCTGGCCATGCCGACCACGGAACACGAGGCGCTGGCGGAGCTCTTCCGCTTTCAACCCGCGCTTGCCGTCGCCCTGCTTCGCGACGTCCTGGGCCTTTCCATCCCGGAGCATGCCTCCTTCGAACTGCTGGAGACGGACTTCACCCAGACGATGGCCACCGAGTACCGCGCCGATCGCGTCGTCGTCCTCAAGGACCGACGCGGCAGGGCCGTGCTCTCGGTGATCGTGGAGGTGCAGCGGGGCATCGACCCGAGGAAGCGCAGGAGCTGGCCGGTGTACGTGGTCGTGCAGCAGGCGCGGCTTGCGTGCGACGCAGTGCTGCTGGTGCTTTGCCTCGACGACGAGACCGCTGCCTGGGCGAGGCAGCCTA
>CAZSDX010000050.1:0-20073 GCA_964605685.1 uncultured Polyangiaceae bacterium | reverse complement strand
GGGCCTCGCCGACGCCAACGCTGGAGCAGCCCAGGTGGACGGCGCGGGCGCCGAGCGCCGCCGCCACGTCGAGGCGATCGTTGACGATCAGCGGGAGCGAGGGGATTGCCCGGTGCAGCCGCTCGCCCCAGCGGAGCAAGGCGCGGCCGGTGCCGCCGGGGATGCGGAGCTGCGCGGCGAGGCCGCCCCGGGGCAGGGCGGAGGAGAGGGCGCCGAGGGCGTCGATCCAGCGATCCTCGGGGGCGAGGGAGAGGTCCGGCAGGCAGAGGAAGAGGGGGGCCCGGGGTCGCTCGGGCGGAGCCAGGATCAAGGGGAGGCCCCGAGCTGCTCCAGCTCTTCCCGGGCCTTGCTGGCGCGGCGGTTGGACGGGTAGCGCGCGACGAGGAAGCGGAGCGTGGCGGCGTAGGCCTCCTGGTTTCCCTTGGCCTTGAAGTCTTCGGCGAGGGCCCAAAGGCCGTCGCCAGCGGTATCTTCCCGAGCGCGGGAGGGATCGTGCTCCTTGGTGCACTGCATCGGGGCGAGGGCGGCGAGGAGCAACAGGGCGGGGAGGCGCATGGTCAGAAGGTGGCGGCGGAGCGGGCGGTGTCGCGCTCGACCAGGCCCTGCTGGACGAGCTGCTTGATGTGCATGTCGAAGGTCTGCATCCCGTAGGGAGTGACTCCTTTTTCCATGATCTCCTTGAGGGGAGGGTTCCCCTGGGGGTTCCGGATGGTCTCCCGGGCGGTGCCGGTGGCGACGAGCACCTCGGCGGCCAGCACCAGCCCCTGCCCGTCCTTGCGGGGAAGCAGCCGCTGGGCGACGATCCCCTGGAGCGCGTCGGCCACCCGCTCCCGCGTGTCGGTCTGCCCCTCGTTGGGCGTCAGCGACAGGATGCGGTTGATGGTGCGGGCGACGTCCGGGGTGTGGAGGGTAGAGAGCACCAGGTGGCCGGTCTCCGCGGCCTTCAGCGCGATATCCATGGTCTCCTCGTCGCGGATCTCGCCCACCAGGATCACGTCCGGATCCTGCCGGAGCGCCGCCCGGAGCGCTTGCGCGAAGCTGCCCGTGTCCAGCCCGACCTCCCGCTGGCTGATGGAGGAGTGGTTGTCGGTGTGCAGGAACTCGATCGGATCCTCCACCGTGACGATGTGCAGCGGGTGGGTCTGGTTCAGGTGCCCGATCATTGCCGCCAGGGTGCTGCTCTTGCCGTTGCCCGCCGCGCCCACCACCAGCACCAGTCCGCGCTCCCGCTCCGCGAGGTAGCGGCAGGAGGGAGGGCACCCAAGTTCCTCGAAGGAGGGGATGTTCTGCGGGATGCTCCGCATCACCAGGGCCAGCGTTCCCCGCTGCCGGTAGATGTTGACCCGGAACCGGCCAAGCTTTGGCACGCTGTAGGAGGTGTCGTACTCCCGCAGCCTGTCGAGCTGGGCGGCCACCTGCGGGTCGCGGATGAGCAGCCGCGCCGTCGCCTCCGTGTCCGCGGGGGTGATCCTGTCCAGGCGGAAGTAGACCATCTCGCCCCGCACCCGGGCCCCTGGTGGCTGGCCGACCTTGAGGTGGATGTCGCTGGCCTTGGCGGCGATGGCCTTGGCCAGGAGCTGGTGCAGGTAGGCCTCGCTGGCGTAAGGGGTGGGCTGGCTCACGGTGCTCACCGCCGATTATCGGCCCAAGTGCCCGGCCAGGGGAAGGGCGAGGCGCCCCCGCAGGAAACGAGCCGGCGGGGGCGGGGCTCTGCTACGGTGTGCGGTTGCATGGCGCTCCAGCTTTCCATCAGCTCTCTCTGTGGGCAGCTTCTGGTCGGGGGGTTCGAGGGGGAGACGTTGCCGGCGCGCCTCGGCGCCGCGCTCCGGGCCGGGCGCCGGGGCGGGGTGATCCTCTTCAAGCGGAACCTCCCCTCCTCGGAGCATGCCCGGGTGATCTGCGCCGAGGTGATGGACGCCTGCCAGCGGGAGCTCCCCCCCTTCTTCGGCGTGGACGAGGAGGGGGGGCGGGTGTCGAGGCTGCGCAGCCCGGTGCTCCGGCTTCCTCCGATGCGCAAGCTGGCCAACCGCGGCGACGCGGACCTGCTCACCCGGGCCGGGTCGCTCCTGGGCAAGCAGCTCGCGGCGCTGGGGTTCAACCTGAACTTCGCCCCGGTGCTGGACGTGGACACCAACCCGCAGAACCCGGTCATCGGGGATCGCTCCTTCGGCTCCACCCCCGAGGACGTCTGCATCAACGCCCTGGCCTTCTGGCAGGGGCTGGGCCGCCACGTCCTCGGCTGCGGCAAGCACTTCCCTGGCCACGGGGACACCGCCGTTGACAGCCACATCGGCCTGCCGGTGATCGAGCACGAGCGGTCGCGCCTCCAGGAGATCGAGCTCGTCCCCTTCATCGCCGCCGCTCGCGCCAACATCGACGCGCTGATGAGCGCCCACATCGTCGTCAAATCCCTGGATCTCGTCCACCCGGCCACCCTGTCCCGGGCGGTCTGCACCGACCTGCTTCGCCGGGATCTGGGCTTCACCGGCGTCCTGTTCTCCGACGACCTGGAGATGGGCGCCATCGCCTCCCACTACACCATCGAGGACGCGGCGGTCCTCGCCATCGAGGCCGGGTGCGACGCCCTGCTGATCTGCAAGAGCGAGGAGGCCCAGGAGCGCGCCCACGCCGCCCTCGTCCGCAAGGCGGAGCGGGACAAGGCGTTCCTCAAGCGCTGCTCCGAGGCCGCGATCCGGGGGCTCAACGCCCGCCGCCGCCGGGTCCCCAACCCGATCTTCAACGAGGCGGTCTTCCAGGGGTTGATGGGCCAGTCTCGCCAGCTCGAAGCGGAGATCAAGAAGCGTATCGGCTGAGCCGTCAGCATTCGATGACGTTGACCGCCAGCCCACCCCGGGCGGTCTCCTTGTACTTCTTGCTCATGTCGGCTCCGGTCTGGCGCATGGTGGCGATCACCTTGTCCAGCGAGACCTTGTGCTTGCCGTCCCCCTGGAGCGCCAGCCTCGCCGCGTTGATCGCCTTGACGCTCGCCATCGCGTTCCGCTCGATGCACGGCACCTGCACCAGCCCGCCGATGGGATCGCAGGTCAACCCCAGGTTGTGCTCCATGCCGATCTCGGCGGCGTTCTCCACCTGCTCAGGCGACCCGCCCAGCACCTCCGCCAGCGCCCCCGCCGCCATGGAGCAGGCCACCCCGACCTCCCCCTGACACCCCACCTCCGCCCCGGAGATCGACGCGTTCGTCTTGTAGAGCATGCCGATCGCCCCCGCGGTCAGCAGGAACCGGATCACCCCCTCGTCGTCGGACCCGGGCACGAAGCGGCGGTAATAATGGAGCACCGCCGGCAGGATCCCCGCGGCCCCGTTCGTCGGCGCCGTCACCACCCGCCCCCCGGCGGCGTTCTCCTCGTTCACCGCCAGCGCAAACAGGTTCACCCAGTCCATCACCACCAGCGGATCCTGGCTCCGGGTCGGGTCGCCCTTCAGCTTCCGGAACAGGCTCGCCGCCCGCCGCTTCACCCGCAGCCCCCCCGGCAGGATCCCCTCCCGCTCGCACCCCCGCTTCACGCACGCCTCCATCGCCCTCCAGATCCGGAGCAGCCCGTCGTGGACCTCCTGCCGGGGGCGCAGCGCCGCCTCGTTCTCCAGCATCAGCGTGCTGATCGACAGGCCCGTCGCCTGGCACTGCTCCAGCAGCGCCGCCCCGCTGTGGAACGGGTGCGGGATGGGGGGCCTCGCCGGCCTCTCCTCCTCCCCCTTTTCCCCCACCACGAAGCCACCGCCCACCGAGTAGAAGACGCGCTCCTTCACCGGGGTCCCCTCTCCGTCCAGCGCCGTGAAGCGCATCCCGTTCGGGTGCAGCGGCAGCGACAGGCGCCGGTGGAAGATCAGATCCGTCTCCACCTCGAAGCCGATCCGCTGCCCCCCCAAAATTCGCAGGGTCTTCCCCCCGAGGATCGCCTCCATCCGGGAGGGCACCTGGTCGACATCCACGCCCTCCGGCGTCTCGCCCTCCAGCCCCAGCAGCACCGCCTTGTCGCTCCCGTGGCCCTTGCCCGTGTGCCCCAGCGAGCCGAACAGCTCGGAGACGATCCGCCGGGTCCGGGCGTCGCTCCCGTCCTCGGCCAGCGCCTCGGCGAAGCGGCGCGCGGCCCGCATGGGCCCCACGGTGTGCGAGCTGGAGGGGCCTATCCCGATGGTGAACAGATCAAAGACGCTGAGAGTCATGGCGTCCTCCCAGCGTGGAGGGTCTGGCCGGCGGCGTCCACCGGGGAAGGCCGCCCGCGGTCAGGCCCCCTGCGCCGCGGCGCGCTCCCGGAGGATGCCCGCCGCCGCCGGAACTGCCATCGCGCTCAGCAGCCAGGGCCAGTGGGTCGCCAGCGAGACCGGGTAGCCCAGCAGCTTCGGCACCTCCTGCCCCAGGATGAACACCGCCATCACCACGATGAACCACCCGAATCCACGCCGGAGGGTGTCCGGGTTGACCTTGCTCACCAGCCCGCTGCCCACGAAGCTCCCGGCCACCGCGGCGCTCACCACCGTCAGCGCGGTGCTCCAGTCCACGGTCACCGAGCTGAGGTAGCCCGCGAAGCCCGCGAAAGACTTCATCGCGATCACCAGCAGCGACGTACCCACCGCCACCCCCATCGGCAGCCGCCCCAGCAGCACCAGCGCCGGCACCACCAGAAAGCCGCCCCCGGCGCCCACCAGCCCGGTCACCGCGCCCACCACCAGGCCCTCCGCCAGGATCGTCCCCAGCGGCAGCGACCCGCCCGCTGGCTCCGCCTGCTTCCCGGGGCCCTCGCTCTTGCGGCCCCGCATCATCGCCATCGCGGTCACGAACATCATCGCTCCGAAGAGCACCAGCAACACGCCGGCGGGGATCCTCGGCGCGACGAACTTTCCCGCCGCCCACGCCCCGATCATGCTCGCTCCGCCGAACAGCAGACCGGTCTTCCACCGGACCCGCCCGCCCCTCGCGTGCGGTAGGAGCCCCACCAGGCTCGTCACGCCCACCACGAACAGGCTGGTGGCGATGGCCACCTTCGGGTCCATCCGGAACACGTACAGCAGGATGGGGACCGTGAGGATCGACCCCCCGCCCCCCAGCAACCCGAGGGAGACCCCGATCAGCCCCGCGAGGAGCACACCCAGCACCAACATGACGTTCTCCTTGGCAAGCGCCGCTTCTCCCGCGTCGCTGCTCCCCTTCGTGCAACCCCGGGACCACCCGCTTCTCCAGGGAAAATCCCCGCCCCCTCGCCCGCGGTGAAACGCGGTGAAACGATCCGTTTCCGCCGATCCTTGCCGCGCCGTTGCGTCTCCGGCGACCCGCCTCCGTTCCCCCTCGCGGGAACTCGTGCTGGCTCCGTGGTACAGCGGTTGCTCCGAGGAACCTCTGCCATGTCCATCTTCGATCACGCCTCCCCCACTCCCCACGGTTTCCGCGACGTGACCCCCGCCCAGGTGCACGAGCATCTTGGCAAGGTCCGTATCGTCGACGTGCGCGAGCCCGCCGAGTTCACCGGCGAGCTGGGCCACATCCCCGGCGCCGAGCTGGTCCCGCTGGCCACGGTGACCGGCCACGCCTCCTCCTGGAACCGCTCCGCCGATCTGGTCCTGGTCTGCCGCTCCGGTGGCCGCTCCGGACGCGCCGCTCAGGCCCTCGCCGCCATGGGCTTCCAGCGGGTCATGAACATGGTCGGCGGCATGCTCGCTTACAACGAGGCTGGCCTCCCCCGCGAGTGAGACGCGAGGAGGTTTGGGCCTCGTCCCCGGCTGCCCTGCGGCTGCGCCCTGGCGATCTGCGGTTGTGCCGGAAGTCCGCGGGGGGCTGTTATCGGCGGGGACGGCGAGGCTTGACGGAGGTCGCCAGCAGCTCCGGGACCGATGCAACCGTCACCGCAGCCACGAGCCAGCGCTCCAGTTGCGTCACGTCGGTGCAGGCCCGGATCTGCGCCGCCTGGGCCTTCGTGGGCGCCAGTCCTCGGCTCGAAAGCAAGAGCAACACCGCCTCGGCGCGCCCCTTGGCCTCGCCCTCGGCGCGCCCTTCGGCGCGTCCCTTGGCCTCGCCCTCGGCGCGCCCCTCGGCGCGCCCCTCGGCGCGCCCCTTGGCCTCGCCTCGGGCGAAGCCTTCCGTCACGCCCTCGGTCCTGCCGCGGAGCAACCCCTTGGCATTTCCCCGGGCTTCTGCCTTCTGCAGCGCAGACACCAGCACCGCGTTCTTCTTGGCCAGCAACGCCACGGCCACGGCGTCGTCTGCCTTGGCCGCCGAGCAGAGGGCCTCGACCGGCAGGGGCAGGGCGAAGCAAGGGTCCGCGAGCTTGCTGGTGGGCTTGTGGACGCGCCAGGCTTTCTTGCGGGGTGACCACTCGAGCACGCGCTGCCGCTCCACGTCCAAGGCGAAGATCCGGCGCACGCCTCGTTCGCGGAGCTTGGCGGCCTTGGCGGCGGCGTGGCCCAGGGATTCGGTGCTGACGATCTCGAAGGCGAGGTGCTCGAGCTGGCGCCCGCCGGTCTCCGGGTCGCGGGCCGCGGGGTAGACGCTGGCGTCCGGGGCGAAGTTGCTCAGCCGATCGGTGCGGGTGAGCATGTCGACGGCAGCATTGAAGTCTTCGGTGACGTGGGCTTCGAGCAGCGCGGCGAGCTTGCTGTTGAGGAGGGCGTGGGGTTCTTCTGCGGGGACCACTTCGTGGACCTTTCCGTCGAGGATCTCGAAGCCCGACTCGGGGGCAACCAGGAGCTGGTCCACCGGCAGGAGGTTTTGGGGGAGAGGGTGCGCCTCGGAGGACATGAGCAGAGGATACCGAAAGAGGGAGGCTCGCGGTAGCAACGGAACAGCGCAGCCGGGGTTCACTCTGGCGGCCCATACCCCGGTCTCGCAGAGCGGGGAGGTCACTCCGTTTGCTGCCCGTAGCTGGCGAATTTCGCCAGCACCTCGGCCATCTCCTCCTCGCCGAGGATCACCGGCTCTCCCACCGCCAGCGCCCGCAGGTACATCGACGCCAGCGCCTCCAGCTCCACGGCGATCTTCAGCGCCTCGTCGAGGCCGCTGGCTGCCACAAGCAGGCCGTGGTTGGCCAGCAGGCAGGCGTGCCTCCCTTCCAGCGCCGCCAGCGCGTGGCGCGAGAGCTCCTCCGTCCCGAAGGTCGCGTAGGGCGCGCACCGCAGCGAGCTGCCCCCGGCCACCGCGATCATGTAGTGAAACGCCGGGATCTCCCGCCGCAGGCAGGCCACCGCGGTGCAGGCCACCGGGTGCGCGTGGAGCACCGCCCCCACCTCCGGTCGGCTCGCCAGGATGTCCCGGTGGAAGCGCCACTCCGACGACGGACGGCGCTTCCCCTCGTGGCTGCCGTCCAGCCGCAGGAAGACCAGATCCTCCGGGACGAGGGCCTCGTAGTCCATCCCGGTCGGGGTCACGATCAACCCTCCTTCGACCCGCACGCTGAGGTTGCCGGAGGTGCCCTGGTTCACCCCGCAAGCGTTCATCTTCCGGGCGGTGGCGATGAGCTGTTCCCGGAGCTGCGCCTCGGTCATGGCGCCTCCCGGAAGCGCTCGGGGAAGAGGGAGCGCAGCCCTTCTTCCGAGGCGGAGCAGACGCCGCGCTCGGTGATCAGCGCGGTGATCAGCCGGGCGGGGGTGACGTCGAAGCCAGGGTTGGCGGCGGGAGTCCCGTCGGGGGCGAGGCGGACCGAGGCGAGGTCGCCGGAGGGGAGCTGGCCGGTGAGGTGCGTCACCTCGGAGGCGTCCCGCTCCTCGATGGGTATGGAGAATCCATCGAACAGGGAGGTGTCGAGGGAAGGGGAGGGGAGGGCCACGTAGAAGGGGATCCGGTTGTCGTGGGCGGCGAGGGCCTTGAGGTACGTTCCGATCTTGTTGGCCACGTCGCCGCGGGCGGTGGTCCGGTCGGTGCCGACGATGCACAGATCGACGTGGCCGCGCTGCATCAGGTGGCCTCCGGCGTTGTCGGCGATCAGCGTGTGGGGGACGCCGTGCTGGCCCAGCTCCCAGGCGGTGAGGCTCGCTCCCTGGTTGCGCGGTCGGGTCTCGTCCACCCAGACATGCACAGGGATGCCCGCGTCGTGGGCCGCGTAGACCGGGGCCAGGGCGGTCCCTCCGTCGACGGTGGCGAGCCAGCCCGCGTTGCAGTGGGTGAGCACCCGCACCGGGGCGCCCCGGCTCTTGCGCTCCCAGGCGTCGCGTAGCAGAGGAAGCCCGTGCTCGGCCAGTCCCCGGTTGATGGCCACGTCCTCGTCGCAGATCGCGGCGGCAAGACGGCGGGCGGCCTCGCCGCGATCCCCGGGAGGGAGCGGGGCGAGGGCGAGGCGCATGCGCTCGACGGCCCAGCGGAGGTTGACCGCGGTGGGGCGGGCCTCGACGAGCAGGGCGCAGGTCCGCTCCAGGGTGCCGTCGGAGGGGTCGGTCCTCATCGCCAGGGCGACGCCGTGGGCGGCGGTGGCGCCGATGAGGGGGGCGCCGCGCACCTGCATCGTCCGGATGGCGCGGGCCGCGTCCTCGGCGGTGGCGAGGCGGCGGACGACGAAGCGGTGCGGGAGGCAGGTCTGGTCGATGATCCAGGCGCCAGGGTCGCCGTCCTGGGTCCAGAGGGTGCGGGTGGGTTTGCCCTGGACGTTCATCGACGGAGCACCCGACCCGCCACCGCGTCGAGGGTGTGGAGGAGGAGCTGGTCGCGGGCCTCGGGGGCGGTGATCAGGGCGCTGTCGAGGCAGGTCTGGCAGCCCTGGCGGCAGGGGCCCTGGTGGGCGGCGACGCGGGGGGCGACGGCGCGCACCAGGGAGCGCGCCAGGCCCGCGTTCTTCTGGAGCACCGCGATCACCTGGTCGACGGTGACGGCGTCGTGGTCCGGGTGCCAGCAGTCGAAGTCGGTCACCATGGCGACGGTGGCGTAGCAGATCTCTGCTTCCCGGGAGAGCTTGGCCTCCGGCATGTTGGTCATGCCGATCACGTCGCAGCCCCAGCTCCGGTACAGCTTGCTCTCGGCGAGGGTGGAGAACTGGGGGCCCTCCATGACGAGGTAGGTGCCGCCGCGACGGAGCGGGAGGTCGATCTCCCTGGCGGCTTCCGCGAGGGCGTCTCCGAGGCGCCCGCAGACCGGGTGGGCCATGGAGACGTGGGCGACGCAGCCCGCGGTGAAGAAGCTGCGGGGCCGGGAGAAGGTGCGGTCGATGAACTGATCGACCAGCACGAAGGAGCCGGGGGGGAGGTCTTCCCGGAGGCTGCCCACCGCCGACAGGGAGATCAGGTCGGTGACGCCGCAGCGCTTGAGGGCGTCGATGTTGGCCCGGTAGTTGAGTTCCGAGGGCGGGATGCGGTGCCCGCGCCCGTGCCTCGGCAAAAACACCACCGGGAGGTCGCCGAGCTTGCCGAAGCACAGCTCGTCGGAGGGCTCTCCGAAGGGCGAGGTGACGCGCCGCCAGGCGACGTCGGAGAGGCCGTCGATCTGGTAGAGACCGCTGCCGCCGAGGATTCCAAGGACCGGGGAGGGGGGAGCCATGGCGCGATGGTACCCTGGCCCCGCGCCGCGCGAAGCGGTAGGTAGGGGGCGATGAGCAAGAGGCGAGTCTGCGTGTTCTGCGGCGGGAACCCCGGCAACGACCCCGCCTTCCTGGAGGCGGCCCGTGCGCTGGGGCGAGGGCTGGCGGGGCGAGGCTGGGGGCTGGTCTACGGCGGGGCGACGGTGGGGCTGATGGGGGCCGTGGCGGACGCGGCCCTCGAAGGCGGAGGAGAGGTCATCGGGGTCATCCCGGCGTCGCTGGTGGAGCGGGAGATCGAGCACCCGGCGCTCACCCGGAACGTGCGGGTGGAGACCCTGGCGCAGCGCAAGGAGATCATGTTCGCCGAGTCGGACGCCTTCGTGGCGCTCCCGGGGGGGTTCGGCACCCTGGACGAGATCTTCGAGGCGCTGACCCTGGGTCAGATCGGAGAGCATCGGGAGAAACCCTGCCTGCTGGTGAACGTCGGGGGCTTCTTCGATCACCTGGTTCGCTACCTGGATCACGCGGTCGACTGCGGTCTGTTGCTCCCTCGTTACCGGGCGATGCTGGGGGTCGCTTCTTCCGCGGAGGAGGCCCTGGAGGGGCTGACCGGGCAGGGGCTCTGAGGCCCCGGCGCACCGAGGGCGGTGGGGCGTGCATCGCTTGCGCGTCGCGCCAGGAAACGAGGCCCGTTTCCTGCGGTATCGGCCGGGCACGGATTGCGCTAGGACCGGCGCCACCATGGTCAACGTCGCAATCAACGGTTTTGGCCGGATCGGCCGGCAAGTCATCAGCGCGATGGTGGAGAAGGGGATCTGGGGGAAGGAGCTGACCGTCGTCGCGGTCGTCGACGTGTCGACGGACGCTGACTACTTCGCCTACCAGCTCCGGTACGACTCGGTGCACGGGCGCTTCAAGGGGGAGGTATCGACGGAGAAGAGCAGCCCGGAGCAGAAGGAGAACGACGTGTTGGTGGTGAACGGGCACAGGATCCGGTGCCTGCCTCCGGCGAAGGATCTGTCGCTGCTCCCCTGGAGGGAGATGAACGTGGGGATCGTCGTGGAGGCGACGGGTCTCTTCACCGAGTCGGATCTGGCGCGGGGGCACCTGGCCGCGGGCGCCCGCAAGGTCATCATCTCGGCGCCGGGCAAGGGCGTGGACGTGAAGACCATCGTGATGGGGGTCAACGACGAGGAGTACAGCCCGGAGAAGCACCACATCGTGTCGAACGCCTCGTGCACGACCAACTGCCTGGCGCCGGTGGTGCACGTGCTGATGAAGGAGGGCTTCGGCATCGAGACCGGGCTGATGACGACGATCCACGCGTACACGGCGACGCAGAAGACCGTGGACGGCCCCTCGAAGAAGGACTGGCGCGGGGGGCGTGCGGCGGCGATCAACATCATCCCGTCGAGCACCGGCGCGGCCAGGGCGGTGGGGGAGGTGATCCCGGCGACCCGGGGCAAGCTCACCGGCATGTCCTTCCGCGTCCCGGTGGCCAACGTGTCCGTCGTGGACCTGACCTTCCGCACCGCCCGCGACACCTCCATCAAGGAGATCGACCAGGCGATGCGCAGGGCCTCGGAGACCTACCTCAAGGGCATCCTTGGGGTGAGCGACGAGGATCTGGTCTCCACCGACTTCATCCACGACGATCGCTCGTCCATCTACGACGCCAGGGCGACCCTGGAGAACAACCTCAAGGGGGAGAAGCGCTTCTTCAAGGTGGTCTCCTGGTACGACAACGAGTGGGGCTACTCGCTCCGCGTCGTCGACCTCGCCCTGAAGATGGCGCGCCTCGGCGTCGACCGCGGGGACAGCCTGGCGCTCAAGGGGATCGAGCACGGGGACCTCAAGGGGAAGCGGGCCTTCTTGCGGGTCGACTTCAACGTGCCGATGGAGGGCGGGAAGATCACCGACGACTTCCGCATCGTGTCGTCGCTGGCCTCGATCCGGAAGGCGATGGCCGCCGGGGCGCGGCTCGTGCTGGCGTCGCACCTGGGGCGCCCCGCGGAGAAGGGCTACGAGGCGGAGTTCTCCCTCAAGCCCGCGGCGGATCGGCTTGCGGAGCTCCTGGGCAAGCCGGTGAAGTTCATCCCGGACTGCATCGGCCCTGCCGCCCGGGAGGCGGTCGCCTCGCTCCAGGACGGCGAGGTCGCGCTGCTGGAGAACCTGCGTTTTTACCCCGGCGAGGCGTCGAACGACGGCGCCTTCTCGGAGGAGCTGGCGGCGCTGGCGGACGTGTACATCAACGACGCCTTCGGGACCTCCCACCGGGATGCGGCCTCCATGACCGGGGTGCCCCGCGTGCTGGGTGGGGGGCTCGCCGGCGACCTGGTGAAGAAGGAGGTGGAGGTGATCCACCGGGCGCTCAAGAGCCCGGGGCGCCCCTTCGTGGCGGTGCTGGGCGGCGCCAAGGTGAGCGACAAGGTGTTTGTGGTCCGCAACCTGCTTCACCTGGTGGACGAGGTGCTGATCGGCGGGGCCATGGCCTACACCTTCCTGAAGGCGGCGGGGCTCCCGGTGGGGAAGTCTCGCGTCGAGACGGTGGTGGTGGACAAGAAGGGCAACGAGAAGCCGGTGCTGAAGATGGCCCAGGAGATCCTGGAGCTGGCCCGCGCCAAGGGGAAGACCCTGGTGCTTCCGGTCGACCACGTGGTGGTCGAGAGGCTGGAGGCGGGGGCGCCCTCCCGCGTGGTCGATACGCTGGAGGACGGGTGGATGGGCGTCGACATCGGGCCGAAGACCCGGGAGCTCTACGCCCGCAAGATCGCCGCCTCCAGGACCGCCGTCTGGAATGGCCCCATGGGGGTCTTCGAGATGAAGGGCTTCGACGAGGGGACGCTGGCCGTCGCCCGTGCCTTCGCCGAGGCCACCGCCAGCGGGGGCCTCACCATCGTTGGCGGCGGCGACTCGGCGGCGGCGGTCCGCCAGCTCGGCTTCGACGACAAGGTCTCCCACGTCTCCACCGGGGGCGGCGCCTCGCTGGAGATGTTCGAGGGCAAGTTCCTCCCCGGGATCGCCGCCCTCGACCTCCTCGGGGGCTGAGCCTCACGGCTGGGGGCGGGGGGAGCTGGTGAGCAGCTCGTCCGGCTCCGGCAGCATCACCAGCTCGACCCGCCGGTTGCGCTCGGCCATCTCCGGCTGATCGTCCCCGAAGATCGGGTCGACCACGCCGCGCCCTGCCGCCGCCCACCGAGTCGGCATCAGGCCCCCCTCGCGCCCCACCAGCAGATCCCGGATCGCCTCGGCGCGGGCGCGGGTCCGGGCGATGGCTCCCTCCTCGTTCTTCCCCGGGACCTCGTGGACCGTCACCAGGAAGAACCGCGACAGCAGCCGGTCGTCCGCCTGGATCGCCTCCGCCACGGCGCGCAGCGCTTTTCTTCCCTTCGGGGTCAGGTTCGCGTTCTTCCCCTCGAAGAGCAGGCTCGCCGGTAGCCCGATGGTGAGCTGCCCCTTGCGCAGGCTCACGGTGACCCCGTCGCTGGCCACCGGCTCCAGCCGTGTCCGTAGCAGGTCCGCCTTCGCCTTGGTCTGCTCCAGGGCGGTGCGCTCGCTCCGGAGCCGTTCGGTGCAGGCGGCCTCGGTGCTCCGGCTCATGGTCCGCGTCGCCAGCTCGGCCTTGAGGGTGGTGTTCTCCTCCTGCATCCGTGCGATGTCCTCGTCCAGCTTGGCGCGCTCGAGGTTTTGCTTGGCGACGCGGCCGCTGAGGGCCTCGACCTCCCGGACCTTCTGCTCCCATTCGAGCTCGGTGCGTCCGCAGGCCGTCGCGCCGAGGAGCAGCGCCGCGCGAAAGGAGAGGATCGACGTCTTCACGGGGGCGGACTCTGCCCGAGGCCCTGCGTCCGCGCAACACCGCTGCGCCGTGCTACCCTTGCCCCCTCGTGTCTGCCTCCTTCTCCTTGCCCGAGGGCTCCCTCGATCGCCTCCGCCGCGCGGATCCCGCGTTGGGCGAGGTGATCCGCCGCGTCGGCCCCTGCACCCTCGCCCCTGGCGGCGCCGAGAACGCCCTCGACGCCCTCGCCCGATCCATCGTCTACCAGCAGCTCTCCGGCAAGGCGGCGGCGACCATCTACGGGCGCTTCCGGGCGCTGTTCCCCGGGGCCTCGTTCCCCGCGGCCTCCGCCGTCCTCGCGGTGGAGGAGGAGCGGCTGCGAGCCTGCGGGCTCTCCCGCCAGAAGCTCTCGTACCTGCGCTCGCTGTGCGAGCACGTCGATCAGGGCACGATCGCGCTCGACGCGCTGGGCTCCCTCGGCGACGAGGAGGTGATCGCCGCCCTCACCCGGATCAAGGGCCTGGGGCGCTAGACCGCCGAGATGTTCCTGATCTTCCACCTGGGTCGCCTGGACGTCTGGCCTGTCGATGACCTTGGCGTCCGCAAGGGCCTGGCCCGGGTGCTGGGGCGCGCCGGGCCGGTGACCCCCGCGGAGGCGCGCCAGCACGGGGAGCGCTACCGCCCGTACCGCTCCGTCGCCGCCTGGTACCTGTGGCGCGCCGCGGAGGGGTGAGCGCCGGCGCCGCTCCCGGGCGGATCAGTCGTCCTCGGTGGCGTCCTTGATCGGATCGTCGAGGTCCGGCCCCTTCTCCTCAGGGGAGGCGCTGCCGGTGGGGGGGTCGCCTCCGGGACCGCGGCCGCCGCGCTTTCCGCCGTGGGGCTTGAGCTTGCCGGCCTTCTGCGCCTCCGTGAGCTCGCCCAGGGTGATGGCGTTGTTGCCGTCGGCGTCGGCCACCTTGAGGTGCTCCCACATGCGCTCGTGCACCTCGTCCTGGGTCAGGGAGCCATCCTTGTTCTTGTCGGCGGCGGCGAAGCGCTTCTCGGCCATCTTCTTGCCGTGGGCCTCCAGCTCTTCGCGGGAGAGGGCACCATCCTTGTTGGCGTCGGCGTCGGCCATGCGGGCGCGGGCCTTCTCGGGCAGCTCGCTCAGCTCGACGGAGCCGTTCTTGTTCTGGTCCGCGTGGGCGAGGAAGCGATCCACGTCGAACATCCGCCCGAACCCGCGGCCGCCCCGGGGGCCGTCGCCGCGATCTCGGCGGCCGTGGCCTGGGCCTCGCCCGGAGCGATCCGGGGAGGCCACCGGGCTCTGCTGGGTGCCGTTGCTGTCGGGGGTCGGGGTTTGCTTGCTGCAGGCGACCAGGGCCGCGAGGAAGGGGAGGAGGAGGAGGCTGGTGCGGTGGTTCATGGGGGCTCCGTGGGGACCTCCTTTGGACGCGCCCGGACCGGGCGCCCTACGCCGCCGGTGTAGATTTTTTTTTGTAGGGCGCGCCCCGTGTTCTTCGTCCAAACCACCACGTGGGTTATGGAGACGGCCCTTGGACAGGTTGGGAGAGGCTGCAGCGCGGTTCCAGCGAGGAGACCCTGCGGCCTTTCAGGAGATTGTCGAGGGGACGGCCGACCGGCTGGTCCGGCTGTGCTCCCGTATCCTGGGGAACCTGGAGGACGGGGAGGACGCGGCGCAGGAGGCCTACCTCAAGGCCTACCGGGCGCTGCTCCAGGGGCAATTCGACGGACGCTCCAGCCTGAGGACCTGGCTCTACCGGGTCGCCACCAACACCGCGCTCGACCAGCTCCGCAACCGCAAGGCGCGCCCCGAGGCGGCGGAGGGAGGCCCGCTGATCGCCAGCCCCGAGCTGGCCGAGCAGCGGCTGGCGCTGGCCGAGCTGGCGGGCTGGCTGGGTGGGCTCCCCGAGGAGCAGCGGGTCGCCCTCGTGCTCAGCGCGGTGGAGGGCCTGTCGTCGGCGGAGATCGGCGCGATCCTCGGGTGCAGCGAGGGCGCGGTGGAGCAGCGGCTGGTGCGGGCCCGGGCGGCGCTGCGCAAGAAGCGAGGAGGTGACGGCCATGGAAGCTGAAGAGACCACGGAAGAACGGCTGGAACGCCTCCGGAGAGCCACCGAGTCCGTCCGGGCCCGGCGCGATTTCACCGGGCGCCTGATGGCGAGGGCGGCGGCGGAGCCTCCCTGGCCCGAGCTCCTGCTTTCGTCCGCCCGCCGCCTGCTGCCGCTGGCCCTGGTGGCCGCCGCGCTGTCCTGCTCCCTGGCCTACCGCAGCCACCAGGACGCCGGTCTCGCCCTGGTGTGGTCCGAGGATCCGGTGGGGGCCTCGTGGGAGTGACCCCCCGCCTGCGGGCCCACGCCGCCCTCGCGCTTGCCTTCGCCCTCGGGGCGCTGGTGGGCGGTGGCGGGGTCTACGCGGCGCTCCAGCGGCAGCAGGCCCGCGAGAGCCGCGAGACCCGGGACGCGCGCCGGCTCGCCATCCTGGAGCAGAGGCTCCGGCTCGACCCCGCCCAGCGCGCCTCGGTGGCCGCCGTCCTGGAGCGGCACCGGGAGGAGCGGCGCCGCGCCTGGGGGCAGGTCGACGACGAGATCCGCGCGCTGCTCAGGCCCGATCAGCAGCGGCGGCTCGACGCGATGATCCAGGAGCGCAAGGGGCGCTCCGAGCGGCCTCCCCCCTGACGCGCGGCTCAGCCGGACAGCTTCTTCTCGAGCGCTTCGAGCTGGGCCCGCACCTGGGCATCTTTCTGGCGGAGCTCGCCGACCCTGCGTACCGCGCTCATGACGGTCGTGTGATCCTTGCCGAAGGCGCGGCCGACCTCGGGGTAGCTCATGGGGAGCCGCTGCTTGCAGAGGTACATGGCCACGTGGCGGGCGAAGGCGACGGTCTTGTGGCGGTCGCCGGAGAGCAGGGCGGAGGGCTGGATGCTGAAATAGTTGCAGACCGCGCGCTGGATTTCGTCCGTGCTGAGCACCTTGCTGCGGCTGGAGGAGGAGGAAAGCTCTCCCTGGGCGAAGGCGAGGTCGATGGGGTTGTTGGTCAGGGAGGCCTTGGCGGCCAGGCGGATGAGGGTGCCCTCCAGCTCCCGGACGTTGGAGCTGATGGTCTGCGCCAGGAAGAGGGCCACCTGATCGTCGAGGGGGATGCCCTCCACCTGGGCCTTCTTTCGTAGGATGGCGACGCGGGTCTCCAGCTCGGGGGCCTGCACGTCGGCGACCAGCCCCCAGTTGAAGCGCGAGACGAGGCGCTCCTCCATCCGCTCGAGCTGCTGGGGGTACTTGTCGCTGGAGAAGACGATGGGGCGATCCAGCTCGTGGAGCGCGTTGAAGGTGTGGAAGAACTCTTCCTGGGTCTGCTCGCGGCCCGCCAGGAACTGGATGTCGTCGACCAGCAGGAGGTCGCACTCGCCCCGGTAGTGGGCCCGGAAGGCCTCCATGCGCTTGTTCTGGATGGCCGCGATGAAGTCGTTGGTGAAGCGCTCGGCGGAGACGTAGATGATCCGCTTGTCCGGCTGCTCGGAGAGCACACGGTGCGCGATCGCCTGGAGCAGGTGCGTCTTGCCTAGCCCCGTCCCTCCGCAGAGGAAAAGGGGGCTATAGCGCCTCCCTCCGCCGCCTGCGGACGCATGCGCCGCCGCATGCGCCAGGTTGTTCGATGGCCCCACGATGAAGTTCTCGAAGGTGTACTTGGGGTTGAGCTCCTTCTGGGAGATCACCGGGGCTGGCCTCTGGGATGCTCCGGGGCCAGGGGTCACGTTCGACCCTGAAACGGGCGGCGCCGAGGGAGCTACCGGGGGGGGCGGGGGCGCCGGTGTCGGAGCGGGAGGGGAAGCCAGCGTCGGAGGAACGATTTGAGCCGCCTGCGCCGCGAACGGAGGGGCGAACCCGGGCGCGTGGGCCCCCGGGGAAGGAGCCGCGAAGCCGGGCGGGGCCGAGGGCGGAGGGGGGCTCGGTGGGGGTGGGGTGGGGGAGCGCAGGGGGGTCGCGACCGAAGAGGAAGCTCCGGAGAGCGGCGGCAAGGGGCGCTGGATGGTCGGGCGGGTGGGGCTGGGGCGAACCACCCGGCTCGAAAGAGGATCTTCCGTGGGAGAAGGTACGATAGGTACGTCGATGTCGCCAATGGTCCAGGAGATCTGAAGGGAGAGGCCGCAGGCAAAGCGGATGTACTGGAGAATGCTGGGGAGGTAGTGCTCGCTCACCCAGTCACGCACAAAGGCATCCCTGGCTCGAAGCCCCACGGTTTGCGGGTCAAGCCCGTCGAGTTGCACGGTCGAGAACCAGCGATCAAAGGTCGCCGGCGAACGTGCCCGGGTGTGGCTCACGGCCGCATCCCAGTGTCCTCGCAGAGGGTTAGGGTTGAACTCCATCCAGGGATCGAGGAGAAAGGTGGAAATGGGTTTTACCGTGTACTCACGGTGGAAAAAGGGATTCTTTGGAGGAATCTCTGGAAAAGACTCGGAGTGCAGCGTTTTATCCCACCACGCGGCCGGGGCTCACGAAGTCAGGCTGCGCGGTGTCCGGGGGTGCGGACGCGAGCGAGCATGGATTTCCTGGTGAGCAGGGCCCGGGGGTGGAGGGGTGCAGAGGGGGCGAAGGATCTGCTTCATCTCGATGGTGCGGAGGGAGTGGGGAGATAGCAGAAGGTCCGGTTGTCAAGCCTTGGAACAGACCGGGATGCCCCCTGAAGGGAGGTACCTACTGGGCAGGGGAGTGGTTGTGCCACCGCCGTGACTGGAGGGTTACCCCCGAACAACACTTCACGATGGGTACCAGATGTTCTCCCGATGCGTCTACGATGAATCCTGAAAAACGACTTATCCACTTGGAATTGTTGGTTTTTTTGTGGTCCTTGTAGGGGGCCATGGGGGCAGGCCGAGGAGGTGTCCGGCGGGGGGGGGCGCGCCGGGGCCGTTTCTCCGGGGGAAAACGCACAAGACTCCGGATCTCTGCTCCTTTGAGGCGGGTGTTTTCTCGGAAAATTTACCTGTCAAGAGTCGTCGTACCCCTTGTTTTTCCTTGCTCCTGGGGGAACTCAAGGAAGTTGGCCCAGGGGGGGAGGGGCAGGCTAGGGGGGGGGCTGGTCCTGTCCCATGAAGGTATCCTCCGGTCTCCGCCTTGCTTGCTCCACCGCGGGTGTGCTCGCCGCCCTGCTGGTCCCTGGTGTCGCCCTGGCGGACCCCAGCCGTTTGCCCCCGGAACTCGGCTGGAATTACGGGGATCACGAGACCCCACGGACCGCCGCCCTGGGGGGGGCCTCCCGGGCCATCGGCACGGACCTCAACGCGATGTTCGCCAACCCGGCCTCCATCGCGGCCTCCCGGGTTTACCATATGGGGGCCCTCGCCCAGGTCTGGCCCCAGGCGCAGCGGCAGTCCTACGGTCTGGCCGCCGTCGACTCGGCCACCGGGCGCCTGGCGGCGGGGCTCAGCGGGTTCTACACCGTCCAGGACAGCGAGGGGCTCCGGCGCAAGGCCACCGACGGGCGGCTGGCCCTGGCCTTCCCCCTGTCGGAGCAGCTCCTGGTGGGGGTGACGGGCAAGTACCTCAAGCTCCGGCAGGACGGGCTGGGCCCCCTGGGGGCGAGCTTCGCCTCGGGGGGGCTCTCCAACGAGCCCATCGTCAACGGGTTCTCCTTCGACGCGGGGCTCACGGTGCGCCCGAGCAACCTGCTGTCGCTGGGCGTGGTCGGGACCAACCTCACCAACCCGGGGGACGGCTTCCGGCCCCTCGGTGTCGGCGGCGGGATCGGCATCGGAAAGCGGGAATTCTCCCTGGAAGGCGACGTCGCTGCGGACTTCACCACCTTCCAGAAGACCACCCTGCGCTACATGGTCGGCGGCGAGCTCCTGGCCGCTGGCAGCTACCCCCTTCGCCTCGGCTACCGCTTCGACCAGTTCCTCAAGAACCACGCCCTGTCCGGGGGGTTGGGCTACATCGACCGCCAGTTCTCCGTGGAGGCGTCCGTGCGCCACTCGGTCTCCGGCGACCGCTCCACCGCGATCTTCTTCGGCCTCCAGATCTTCCTCGAAGGCATGGGCATCGCCCGCAGCGCCGACGACGTGGACATGCCGGTCACCTACTGAACCAGCAGCGCCTCGGCGCAGAGATCTCCGGCAAGATCCGCCGGGAGCAGTGCCGGGGGTCTCCTCCCCCCTGTCGCTCGCTGCCCCGCCAGCGCCAGGGGCACCTCGTCGCCTGCCCCGCATCGGGTCGCGGTCGCTCGCTCCAGCTTCCCCTCGTCCGTATGGAGATTCACCACCCCCAGGGGCAGCGGCCCTCCCGGGTGCGAGGCGCGCACCAGGACGCCCCGGGGGTGCCCCGGGGGCGCGGCGAGGACGTGGGTCCACCGGAGCCGCAGGGCGGCGAGGCCCGAGGGCGCGAACGCCGCCAGCAGCGCCTCCTCGGGGATATGGAAAACCTGACCCACCGCCCCCCGGGACCCGAGCACCAGCGACGCCTCCGGGGGGGCCTGGCGCGCGTGGTGGGTCGGGATGCGCTGGCCGTGCATCTGGGCTGGAGGAGCCAGAAATCCCTCCTCGACGGCGAGCAGCTCCGCCTCGAAGCTCGTCGGGATCCCCGGGTGGCCGTGGGCCACGAAGACCTCCAGTGGCCCCTGGTGGGTGCCCCGGGTGCAGGTGAGGTCAACGGTGACCCTCGCCACGTTGCTCCGGAGCAGGATGTCCACCCGGGGCATCGCCAGGTGCGCCAGCCGCAGCGGTGCCGGGGGCGGTGCGGGCGGGGGCTTCCTCGGCCAGAGCTCCGCGGGCCAGGCAAGGGCCAGCGTCGCCCAGAGAATCCCCCAGGCGCGCCTCACCCGAGGGCCCCGGTCAGCCCCGCCAGCAGCGCCCCGCGG
>CAZSDX010000049.1:0-20347 GCA_964605685.1 uncultured Polyangiaceae bacterium | reverse complement strand
CGGCCCCTCGCGCTGCGCTGCCTCCCCCAGCGCCGGGCCCCGCCGAGGAGGTGTGCGGCTGGCGCGTGGGCTCCGTGTGCGCGGTGACCCCCACCCGGCTTCGCGACACGGCGCGTGTCGAGGTCCCCGGCGCCCGCGACACCAGTCCGCTCGCCGACACCCTGCCTCCGCCCCCGGACGACGACGCGTTACCCCGCCTCCACCAAGTCCTTGGCCCACACCTCGACCGTGTCGGCGCCCTCGGCGGTCTCCAGCGAGTCGGGCAACACGAGTGACACCAGCACCCGGGCCTCGGGCCCCTCGCCCTGCCGGCGCAGTTCGGTGCCCCGCACCCAGCCCTGGCCGGGCGGGTCGTGGCCGTCGACGAAGATCGGCTCCTTGTCGAGGATGCGCACCAGCCGCCCACCCGCGTCGGCGAAGCGCGCCTCGACCCGCGGGGGCTGGGCATCCGCGTCGAGCATCATCAGCTGGCAGCGCATCAGGACCACGGCGCCGCAGTCTACACCCACCGGCAGCGCTTCGCAGGGGAGCCCCAGCGCTGCCGCCCTCGCGGATCGGTGGGCTTGCAGGGCAGAGCCGCGGGGGGTGGGGGGAGGTTGAATTTTCAGCGAACCGCGGCCCGCGCTGGACGTCCCAGGGGCCCATTTCGAGTGGGGCTGGTTCTGAAAACCGACCGATGGCAAGGGCTGGTCAGGTGCGTGCGGTTCTGTGGTTACCTCGCTGGTCGGTTGCGTTTTGCGAGTGCTCGCGGTCATCGCCCCAGGAGCCCCATGGCTGGCGCCTCGCAGTCCGGATGTGTCCCTGCTGCATGATCGAGGCGCTTTGCCCCAGCAGAGGCCCACCCATGCTCGGCATCGTCAAACGCTCCGAAGAGGATCTCGCCGCCTGGCTCGCGACCGAAGCCGGCTTCATCGGCGGCCTCTGCTCCCTCGACGGCGAGCCCATCGTCCTCGAGCCCTACCAGGTCGCCTTCCTCGAGAATCGCTCGCGCTTTCGCTGGATCACCAAGAGCCGCCAGGTCGGCTTCTCCTTCCTCATGGCCCTCGAGGCCCTGGCCCGCTGCCACCTGCGCGACAGCCACACTACCGTCTTCGTCAGTTACGCCCTCGACGATGCCAAGGAGAAGGTCCTCGTCGCCCGCCAAGTCTTCGAGGAGCTGCCGCTCGCCTACCAGAAGAAGCTGGTCGTCGACTCCAAGACCGAGCTGGCCTTCGAGTCCAACAGCGGGCACCGCAGGCTCTCGCGCATCCTGTCGGTCCCGTCGAAGGCTCCCCGCGGCAAGAAGGGCGATATCGTGCTCGACGAGCTGGCGCACTACGTCAATGACCGCGAGGTCTATCGCGGCTCGACGGCGCTCATCCTGCGCTCGAGCGGGCAGCTCTCGGGCTGCAGCACCCCGCTCGGTCGCCGCGGCATGTTCTGGGAGATCGCGACAGAGGAGCTGCGAAAATACCCGCACCACAGCCGCCAGGAGGTGCCCTGGTGGCTCTGCCGTTTCTTCTGCAACGACCCCGCCCGCGCTGCCGTCGAAGCTCCCGACCTGCCGACGGAAGAACGCGTCGCCCGCTTCGGCCTGCCCACCATCCAGGAGCAGTTCGACTCGCTTGCCCTTGACGACTTCCAGCAGGAGCTGGAGTGCCGCTTTGTCGACGAGAGCTACAGCTTCTACCCCTACGAGCTGATTCTGCCCTGCACCAGCGACGAGGTGGCGCTGGTCGATGACCCCACCGACCTGACTGCGCCGAAGGGCCGCCTGGTCGCCGGCTTCGACGTCGGGCGCACCCGCGACCGCTCCGAACTGGCCGTGTTCGAGGAGGTCTCCGGGCGCTTCACCTGTCGCCTCCTGCGCAGCTACGTTGAGGCCCCCTTCGCCGAGCAGGAGGCCGACCTGCACCGGCTGCTCGAGATCGCCCCCATCGCCCGGCTGTCCATCGACAAGAGCGGCATCGGGATGAACCTCGCCGAGAACCTCGCCCGCGACTTCCCGCAGGTGGTGGGCGAGGTCTTCTCGAACGACACCAAGGAGCGATGGGCGACGGACTTCAAGATCCTGCTCCAACGCCGTGAGGTGGCGCTGCCCCGGGAGCGCGGCCTGGTGGCGCAGATCCACAGCATCAAGAAGCGCGTGCTGGGCTCGGGCAAGGTGGCGTTCGACGCGGAGCGGACGGCGAAGGGAGGGCATGCTGACCAGTTCTGGGCGGTGGCGCTGGCGTGCCAGAAGGTGCGGGGGGCGCCACCCGGACGCGGCGAGATCGGGGTGCGAGTACTCGGGTGAAACGCCCGGGAGATGTGCCGAGCGCGGGGCCAAGGGCCCGGCAAGCGCCGTCGTGGCACACTGGAGGTGTGGCGCCCCCAAGGACAACACCGACGCAGGCCCCGGAGCCCTCCGTGGAGGAGCAGGTCGCCGCGCTCCTGTCTCGGTGGGAGGCGGACTGCGCCCACCTCTCCAACTCGACCCGGCGCCGTCAGCACCCGGCGCTCCAGCAACTCGTGGCCCTGGGTATGGCGGGGGTGCCGGCGCTCATCAAGCTCCATCCCCACGCTCCGCGGACCGTGGAGGCCCTGCTCCGGCAGATCACCGGCGCCTCGCCCACTGATGGCCTCGTGCGCATCGAGGGGTGGCAAGCCACCTGGATCGACTGGGCTCGTTCCCGGGGGTGGATGGCCTGACGCGGCTCGCCTGAGGAGGGCGTCGGGTGGCAGAAAAAAACACGACGCTTCGCGCGTCCCCCTCCGACGGGTTGGGGGCTTTGCCTTGAGAGAACGCTGTTTCTTTCTCGAAAGGCGACCCCTTGAACCTCCCGCCTCACCCCGTCTACGGCCCCCTCCGCTCGCACCAGCACCAGGCCCTCCTGCTCGCTGACCAGATCGCACACGGCCTGCGCTCCTCCAAGGTCACCACGGCCAGCGTGGTGCCGGGTGGAGGCAAGACCCTGCTCGCCAGCCTCTTTGCCCATGAGCTGCTCCGCACAGGCATCGTCGATAACGTCCTGGTCGTCGTCCCGCGGGACGCGCTCCGGGGCCAGATGCGCGCGGGTTTCACCTGCGAGGAGCGCGGGCTGGGGCGCTCCCTGCTCATCAACCCCCACCAGTCCCTGCGCCAGCGCCACGCTTACGAGAACGCGGCTGGCTACGTTGTCACCTACCAGGCCTTGCTCACGCCCCAGACGCGCAACCGCCTCCGCAAGCTGATGAACCAGGGTCGCTGGCTGCTCATCCTTGACGAGCCGCATCACCTCTCCTCCGCGCCCGACCCCAACCACCCCGACGGAGCCCGCTGGACCGCCGCGCTCCAGCCGCTCTTCGAGGCTGCCACCCAGGTGCTGGCCATGAGCGGCACGCTCCGGCGCCACGATCGCCAGCGGATTCCGTTCCTGCTCTACGACGAGGACAACCGCCCTGTCGTCGACATTGAGTACTCGCGTGCGCAGGCCCTCGCCGAGAAGGCCATCCTGCCGACCACCTTCGTGCTCATGGACGGCAGCGTGTCATGGGTGCGCCGCGGGCAGTCCCACACCACACAGCTCAGCGAGGCCACCCGCAAGGAGCTCTCGGATGCCGTCCGCACCGCGCTCTCCGAGGGAAACTACCGCGACGAGTGGCTCTTCTACGCCCTGAACGACTGGCTCCGCTACCGCAGCGCGGTCTATGCCTCGCGGGCCATCGTTATCTGCCACAAGCAGAGCGCTGCCGTGGCCGTGGCCAGGGCCATCCGGCAGGTACTGCGCCTGGATGTGGCCCTGGCCATCTCGGACGCCCCCGACGCGCAGCGCCAGCTACAGGGCTTCCGGGAGCGGCGCGAGGGCGAGGTGCTGGTGACGGTGGGGATGGCTTACGAGGGCCTGGATGTCCCTGACTGCACGCACCTGGTGTGCCTGTCGAACATCACGTCCGAGCCGTGGCTGGAGCAGGCCTTCAATCGCGTCACCCGCTTCAACCCGCGCTGCCGCTTCCCCTGGGAGAACCAGCATGCCGTGGTCTACGCCATCGACCACGAGAAGATGCGCGCCTTCGTCAACCGGCTCAAGGACGAGCAGGATCTGGCTTTTCGAGAGCTCGCGCTCGGTGACCTCGAAGGCCACGGGCGAGGAGAGTCGTCCTTCGAGTCGCTCGACGCCAGGCGAGGCGATGCCACGTTTGGCATCGCCGGCAAGCTCTTCTCCCGGCAGGAGAGCGACGGGATCGAGCGGGCGACGCGGGAGTTCCCCGTCCTGAGCATGATGACCCCGGGCGACATCCTGCCGATCGCCTCGCGGTGCGGGTTCGTCCCCGCGGCGAACGCCGAGGTCGCGCCGTGAAGCCGATCCCGTTGATCGAGGACGCCGGGGTCGGCCGCGCAGGCGCCCCGATCGGGACCCGGGACTGGGCCGATTCGCTGCGCCTGCACTCGCACGGCGTGGTCAAGCGGGCGAACGAGATCCCCGCGGAATTCAAGCAGCTGTGTGACTTCCTGGTGAAGCACCGGGCGTGGACGCTGATGAACAAGCCGGATGGGACGTTCTTCGCAACGTTCGAGGAGTTCTGCGCGCACCGGCGCCCGTGGGGGTGGGGGCACCCGTACGAGAAGCTGAAGCGGATCCTGGAGCTGGTGGCGGGCGAGACGACGGTGAAGACCCCAGCCGGGGAGCTGCCCGCCGAGGGGGCCAAGGTGGTCGCTCTGGCGAATCTCCAGGCAGATCGCCGCGCGTTGCGGGAACGTGACGACGGAGGACGCTACGTACCCACCGGCGAGAATGGCGAGACCAGCCAAACTCCCCCCGGGGGGGAGTTTGGTTCCAGTGCCGGCGGAACAGACCAAACGCCCCCCCGGGGGGCGTTTGGAGAAACCCCGACAAATCGTGGATCTGACCTTCAAGCAGAGCCCCACCACGGCGAGGAGACCAGCCAGCAAGGCGCGAACACGACAAGCCAAACTCCCCCCGGGGGGGAGTTTGGTCAGGCTCAAGGGAGAGGGAGGCCAGCCCGTCTGCGAGCCGTCCTTCGCGCATCGGCCGAGGTGCAGTCGATGTTTCAGGCGGGGTTGATCGGTGAAAAAGTGGCAGCTCGCCTTGGCCCCCGCGGCTCCGAGTCGACTCCTGTGCCCGAGGAACTCCAGGCCAGGGTCGAGGAGGCGACGAAGGCCGCGCGCCGCCTCGCTGCGGAGGCAGGCCCTCTCGATACCCTGCGCCAGAGGCTCGAGACCCAGAAGAAGATCAACGCCGAGGTTCTCCGCATTCTGGGCCCCGGAGATCCCGTGCGCGCCGCACGAAGCCGTGGCCTGACGCGTCCTCTGGAGCGCGCCCTGGCTGAGGCCCACAAGCTCGACGCCGGGGATCTCAAGGAGCTGGTGCGCAGGTGTCTCGAACGGCTTCCTGCAGAACACGCCTGGGAGCTTGCTGGGGAGGCGCAACAGCGAGCCTCCACCGCGACCATGCAACCCCAGCCTGGTGCGGCCTGAACCATGACAGAGCCCCCCGCGCACCACACCGCTAGCGAGGCCCACGAGCAGGTCCAGGTGCTGCTCAAGGCCGTCGTCCTCGGCCAGCGCACCGCCCAGCAGGCCAGCACCGGCGGAGGCGAGAGCATCACCGGCCTCTTCGGCGCCGCGGGCGCCCTGGAGCCCCCCTACGACCCGGAGGCCCTCTGCCTCCTCTTCGAGCACTCCAACGCCCTCCGCCAGAACGTCGACGCTTACGCCACCAACATCGACGGCTTCGGCTTCCGCCTCGAGCCCGCCATCGATTTCGACGCCGAGGACGCCGACCGCCGCGTGGCCGAGTGCCTCTACCTCGAGCGCCTCGCCGCCCAGGAGCGCGGGGAGCTCCCCGCCGACGCGGAGCTGGAGCCCTCCGACGAGCAGGTGAAGGAGCGCCGCCGCGAGCTGGTGCGCCTGGCCCGGGCGGAGCGAGCGCGGTTGATGGGCTTCTTCGAGAGCTGCTCCTTCGAGCACTCGTTCGTCGAGCTGCGGCGCCGCACACGCCAGGACCTCGAGGTCACCGGCAACGCGTACTGGGAGGTCCTGCGCAACGCCCGCGGCGAGGTCGCCCGGCTGGTGCATGTGCCGGCCCACACGATGCGGCTGATGCCGCTGGATGCGGCGCCGGTCGAGGTCAGCGAGACGGTGCGCGTGTCACCGGTGGCGGTGGAGCGACTGCTGACGCCGCAGCGCCTGCGCCGGTTTGTCCAGATCCAGTACGGGCAGCGGACCTTCTTCAAGCAGCTCGGCGACCCCCGGGTTCTCTCTCGCAAGACGGGGCAGGCTTTCCAGGGCCTCGACGAGCTGCTTGCCGCCGACCGCCTCGACGGACTGGCCACCGAGATCCTGCACTTCGCCATCCACTCGCCGCGCTCGCCCTACGGCATCCCGCGCTGGGTTGGCACGATGCTGGCCGTGATGGGCTCGCGGCAGATGGAGGAGGTCAACTTCCTCTACTTCGAGAACAAGAGCGTCCCGCCGCTGGCGCTGCTGGTGTCGGGAGGCCGCCTGTCGGAAGCGTCGGTGCCGCGCATCGAGCGGTTCATCGAGGAGAACCTCAAGGGCAAGGCGAACTTCCACAAGATCCTGGTGCTGGAGGCCGAGGGCGGGAGCCACACCTCCGACGCCGCCCGCGCCCGCATCGAGCTGCGTCCACTGACCGACGCCCAGCAGCAGGACGCCCTCTTTCAGGACTACGACCGTCGGAACATCGACAAGGTGGGCAGCGCATTCCGTTTGCCCCGATTGCTCCGGGGCGACACGACCGATTTCAACCGCGCCTGCTACTCGGCCGACACCGAGACGCTGACCGAGAACGGGTGGAAACTGCATGGAGACATCGCTCCGCACGAGAAGATCGCGGTCTACGATCCAGCGCGCGACGAGCTCCGTTTCGAACAGCCAGCAGGCAAGTTTGTCGCACACGTCGACGAAACACTGCTCCGATTTGCGGGAAGGAACGCCGATACGCTGGTGACCGTCGATCACAAAATGCTCGCCCGGAGTCCGGGATCCGTGCGGTGGAAGCCTGTGGCAGCACGCGACGTCGCCGCGCATGTGCGTTTCGAGTTCCTCTGTGCGCCGGGGCAAGACTTCGGAGGTCGCGAACTCGCCGCGCACACGCTGCCGAAGAGCTGTAAACGAGCGTGCGGCCACGATCACGCACCCATCGCGCCAGACGACTGGTTGCGTTTCCTCGGGTACTGGGTCTCTGAAGGTTCGCTCGTGAACACCGGGCGGTACACGTCGAGTACCAACCTCGTCGCCGTCGCTCAAAAGAAACCGCTCTCTGAGGGTCGAATCGACCGCGTCCTTCAACGCATTGGTTGGCGATTCAAACGACGCCTGCATCGCGGTGGGACGGTAACCTTCGAGATCTCGAACCGATGCCTGCGGGCCTGGCTCAGCGAGCATTGTGGAATCAAGAGCGTGACCAAGCGCCTGCCGTGGGACTACGTGACCGGCATCCCGACGCGTCAGCTCGTCGTGCTCTTCCACGCGCTCATGGACGGTGATGGTTGGTGGTCGCGTGACAAGGACTGCGGCTGCTATTCGACGCGCTCTCGAACGCTGGCGGACCAGGTTCAGGTCATGTGCCTACGGCAAGGGTTCAGGTCGAGTGTCTCGTTCGAGCCCAGTGGTAGAATTTTTCGTGTCCATTTTTCGCGACGACAAGTCACCCAGCTGACCTCCCGTCGGAACGTTTCCCGCGTCGCCTACCGCGGCGAAGTGTACTGCTACACGTGTCCGGGCGCGGGCTTCTTCCTCACGCGCCGCAACGGCAAGGTCGCGATCCAGGGGAACACCGCAGACGCCGCACTCCGCTTCGCCGAGGACCAAGTCTTCCAGCCTGAGCGCGACGAGTTCGACTACGTGCTCACCAAGCGCCTGCTGGGCGACATGGGCATCCGCTTCTGGCGCTTCCGGTCGCAGACGCCGGTGACCCGCGACCCCGAGCGCATGACGGACATGGTCGAGAAGCTGGTGCGCGTGGGCGTGCTCACCCCGGAGGAGGGCCGCCAGCTGGCCAGCGACATCTTCAACCGCGAGTTCCCCAAGCTCACGGCGGACTGGGTCAAGCGCCCCATCACCCTGACGCTCGCCGGGATCCAGACCGGCAGCGGCGAGCCACCATCGAAGCCCCCCGCCGAGACGCTGGTCGACGAGACCAAGCGCCGGATGGCTCTGGCCCGCGAGGCCTTCGAGCGCCCCGAGCCCGTGCGCATCGTGGTCCCCGCGGGCGAGTGGGAGGGCTGGTTCGAGCGCGGCGGGCGCGGGGTCGAGGCGCCGCGATGAAGGCGGTGGTGACGGACAAGCGACCGTGCAAGCTGGGGCGCGGGGAGATGCGGCGCGTGCCTCAGGACCGGAGCTTCCGGGGCCTCGTCGGCTACCACGTGGGCTGCCCGCGCTGCGGCTTCGTGACCATCGCTCTGCAGGGTGACGAGGGGCTGGAGATCACCGAAAGCGCGGGGAGCGAGGTGACCTTCTCGCGGCCAGTACGTTGTGTGTTTTGCAGCGCCTTGGTGGGCCTGCAAGCGGGGGAGTTGGGGTGGGAGGAGGATGCGCTGTCTCGACCTGGCTGGTGGACACGGACCTCAGGCTGAACGTTGGCCACAGGGGCTCGCGACGCTCAGGCCGCCGGGAGCCGACGGTGGCCCACCAGCCCCCCCAGCACGAGGCCCACGCTGGCCCCTGCCACCGCCGACAGCCCCAGCCCCACGCACCCCAGGCTCGCCACCAGCACCGCGATGCTGAGCGCCATCCCCGTGCTCGCAGCCCCCCAGTTGCCTCGCCCAGCTCGAAGCCCGAGCAGCAACCCTGACGGGAGGCCGAACCCCAGGCAGATCCCCGTGCACAGCGACCACAAGGGGGCTTCGGCGCAAGACGGGTTCAGCCGCCGCACCAGCAGGCCCACCACCAGCGGCAGCAACCCCGCCTCGATGCCCGCGGTGGCCGCGTGGATGCCTCGTCGATCTCGCCACCGCAGGTACACCGTCGCGCCCACCAGGAGAAACCCCAGGCAGGCACAGGTCTCCCCGGCTCTCGTCTCGAGCGCGCACACCAGCACCACGGGCACCAGCACCCAGAGGGCGCGGGCCGCGCTCCTGAGCCTTCCTCGTTCGTAGGCTCGTTGACCACCCTGTTTCAGCTGCTCACGGGTCACCATGGAGGCTCCTCCAGAGATGGCGCAGTCGCTCCAGCGCTCGCTGCTTGCGCTTGCGCAGCGCGGCGCTCACAGGGCCGCTTGCGGCTCCTGGCGGCAGGAGCCCCAGGGCCTCTCGATCTTCTTCCGTCAACGTCCCCACGAGCTGCTCGAAGGCGAGCCTCGTCTCCCTCTCCATCAGCAAGGCCTCCTGCGAGGCGCTGCCGTCGGGCTCGTTCTCCAGCGAGGACTCCTCGTGGACCTCGCGACGGCGCTGCGCTCGCTTGCGGTGCGTCATGATCTCGTAGCTCGCGATCCCGAAGGCCCACGAGAGGCCGTCCCGGGAGGGATCGAAGTCCGTGATTCTCGAGCAGATCCGGAAGAAGACCTCCTGCGCGATGTCCTCGGCGTCGGCACCGCGGCCGACCCCGCGCTCGGCGAAGGACAGGATCACCGGCCACAGCCCGTCCAGCAGCGCATCGAAGGCGCTCCGGTCTCCATCGGAGAGCCGGACCATCGCGTCGTGGATGGCTCTCCGGCGGGCTGTATCCATGGGGTCGAGAGGTCTTTCCCGGTGGCCTTGCGGGGCCGTCCAGACAAGGAGAACCCACCGTAGGCCGATGGCGCGACGGCGTGACAGGCCCCCCTCGAAAAAAGTTCCGTCACGACCACGGCTCCGCGGCCTACCGGGACAGCACGGCCTCTGGAGCGCCGTCGAAGGAGTTCACCTTGAACGCACCGCACGATTCGTCCGGATCTTTCCTGTCCAGCCGCCGTCTTGGCATCGCCGGGGTCGCCGCCCTGCTGGGCTGCGTGGCCTGCTGCGCCGCCCCGCTACTCGTGGCCGCCGGGGTTGGGAGCGGTGTGGCGGGCACCTTGTCCTCGGCGTTGCAACCGGGCTCGGAGCTCCTCGTCGGTGGGGTGGTGTTCGCCGGGACGCTCGGTGCGATGGCGCTCTGGAGCAGGCTCCGGAGGGCGTCGGCGAGCGGATGCAGCTCGGCCTGCAAGGTCGACGGGGGCTGCTGCGATCGCAGCGCGACCAGGGAGCCCAGCTGATGTCGTCGGCAGGAACCACCTGCGGATGCGGGGCAGAGCCGCGCGAGCCGATCGCCTGCACCCTCGATCGTCAAGGGCAGCTCGAACGGACCAACGAGTTCGCCTCGATCTTCGTCCACCTTGAGCAGACCGAGCCCACGCACTGGGGCTTTCGATGGCATTTCAGACCGGTACCTGGCCTGGAGCCCCGGCTGCGAGAACTGGCTCGTCGCGAACACGAGTGCTGCCGCTTCTTCGAGTTCCAGATCCGCCAGGAGGGCGACCTGCTTCTCTGGGAGACCCGCACCGAAGAACGCGCCCGCCCTGTCCTCGAAGAATTCATGAGGCTGCCTGACCTGCTGAAGCGGGCCACGGAGCCAGACACGATGAAGCAGGCGATGCGCGCCGCGGGGCTCACCTTTGCCTCCGACGTGGAGCCTTCTGGCCAGTAAGTAGCTCGCGGGCGAAAGCGAGCTTCGTGGGGGTGTTGCGGTTGTCCCCCTGCTTCCTGAGCGGCGCTTTGCCTTCGGGTGAGGCCTGATCCGCGCCGCGACCTCTGCGGCCTCGTTCTGCCTCGGGAGGTGCGCATGACGACCCATGATCTCGACCACGTTGCCGGCCAGCGACCGGCCCGCCTGCGCGCCCACGGCCGCCTGGCCGGGCTGCTGGCGCTTCTGTCCCTCGGCGCCCTGGGGCTCGCTGGCTGCCCCCGTCTCCCCGCCTTCCTCGGAGGCAAGGAGGGCCCCCTCGACGAGCTGCGGTCCTACCTCGCGAAAGGCCGTCCACTGGTGGCCGAGGCGGGCAAGCGCTGCCCGCTCACGCCGGAGCCCTCCGCCTGCGCCACCGCGGCCAAGGAGCTTGAGGCGAGCCTGGCCGACGCGGAGCAGCTCCTGCAGGTCGCCGGGGCCTGCCAGGGCGACGCCGCCCGCGTGTGCTTGGCGGAGGCCCAGGTGACGGCGGTCGCGCTGGTGCCGCGGGTGGCCGAGCGCGTGCTGCGCCTGGCTTCGCTGACGGCGCCAGGGGCCAGGTAGGCCTTCGCGGAGGGCGCATCTTTTTTTGAGGTGTGTCCCTCCGCCCCCAGCGAGCCGCTTTGCCTTCGATGAGGCATGAGCTTTCCACGCCGCATCCACACCCCCGCCCTCGCTGCCCTCCTCAGCGAGCCACGCGAACGTCTCTTCTTCCTCGCCCGCGGCAGCGCCCCTCCGCCCGCACCGGACGAGCCTGCGACCGAGGCGCCCCCGGCGCCTTCCGACCCCGAGGAGGTGCACCGTGGGTGACCACCTGCTGCGCGTGCTGGCACGCGCCCATGACGCGCTGGCCAAACACGCCCCCGCCTCGGTCGAGAAGACCATCTGGGGCTCTCCTGCCGGCAAGAAGCGCATCGCCAACCGGCTCGCGGCGATGCTCCCGCCCCACACCACCTACGTTGAGCCCTTCGCTGGCAGCGGCGCCGTCCTCTTCGCCAAGGAGCCCTCGGCGGTCGAGGCCATCAACGACGCCGACCTCGAGATCGCCCGCGCCTACAAGGTCGTCCAGAAGCTGCGGCCCAAGGACTTCGAGCGGCTGCGGGACATGGACTGGGTCGGGGACGCGGCCACCTTCAAGGGGCTGATCGACGAGGAGCCCGGCGATGACCTCGTGTGGCTCCATCGGTTCCTGTACCTGACGCATTTTTCGTACGGAAAAATGCGGGGCAAGAGCTTCTCGCCATCAAGCGCCGGGGTGCAGGCTACCACGGTCGATCGGCTGGAGCAGTTCGCTCCGCGGCTGCGCAAGGTGAAGGTCTTCGGGGGCGACTACCGGCCCGTCGTGGAGAAGCTCGACGGCAAGGACACGGTGCATTTCCTCGACCCGCCGTACCCCGGCTACAACGTCGACGTCGGCGAGAGCGAGTTCGACGAGCACGCCTTCGTCGAGATGCTCAAGGAACTGGAGGGGAAGTTCCTCATCACCTACGGCATCCGGGGCGAATTCCCGATGCTGGTGAAGGAGGCGGGCTTCGAAATCCGGCGCATCCGCACGCGGCGCAGCATCCGGTCGATGCGGGGCGTCGGGGGTTCTTCTGTGCTGACGCAGCTGCTCGTCTCGAACTACACGCTGGCCCACAAGAGCCTCGACGGGCTGTGCGAGGACGGTTGGGAGCTCGACGACGAGCGCTTGGCGCAGGCCTCCGTACCGGCGGACCTCGAGACGCCCGCCATGCCGGTCTTCGCCAAGGCCGGGACGCTGCTCAAGGGCGTCGACCCCGACGACGAGCGCTTCGTGCTCGGCATCGTGCTGGAGCCCGAGGTGGTCGATGCGCAGGGCGACATCTACTCGCCGGAGGAGATCCGCAAGGCCGCCCACCTATTCATGCAGGAATTCGGCGGCCTCGGCCTCATGCACCGGATGCAGGTCAACGACCAGGTCAAGGTGCTCGAGAGCTTCCTGGCGCCCACGGACTTCGAGCTGGGCGGCATCACCGTGAAGAAGGGCACCTGGATGCTTGGGGTACGCGTGCTCTCCGATGCGCTCTGGGAGCAGGTGAAGTCCGGGGCGCTCACGGGCTTCTCCATCGGAGGCTCGGCACGTCGTGTGCCGGAGCCCTCCACCGCCCCCACGCCCCCGCCTCCGGAGGACCCCGCCAATGCCCACTGAACCCCCGGGCGAGGATCGCGTGCATCGCCTCGTCGACATGGTGGTCGAGGAGGTCTCGCTCGTCGATCGCGCCGCCAATCTCCACCGTTTTCTCGTCGTGAAGAGGGACCCGTCCATGGCCAAACCTGCCCCCAAGAAGACCCCGAAAAAGCCCCCCGTGCCGCCCGCTCCGGGCAAGGAGGCTCCGCCGCCCAAGCCTGCGAAGAAGGCCGCGGGCGAGGTGCTCTCCGTCGCCACCGATGCGCTCGAAGCGCTCACTGCGGCTGTCGAGCGGCTGGGCGAGGCCAGCGACGAGGAGGCCTCCACGCTGGTCGAGACGCTGATTGAGGACCTCAACGAGCTGGCGGCCCGTCTCGCCGAGGCTGCGGGGCTGGCCAGCGACGAGGAGACGGAGAAGCGCGAGGGGTCATCGCTCAAGGATGTGCGCTCACTGCTGGGCAAGGTCCGGGATCTGCTCGATGAGGCCTCGAAGGCGCAGGACGAGCCCGCCCCCCAAGATGAGCCTTCCTCGACGCCCACCAGCGACGAGGCGGCCGAGCGGGTCAGCTCGCAGCTGTCGCAGATCAGCGAGGAGCTCAAGACCCTCACCGGCGCTGTGCGCGACCAAGGGCAACGCCTCGGGCGGCTGGAGAAGGGGGTCGGGCTGCCCAACAGCCGCTCGGCTCCAGAGCGCCCCACGGCCCGCTCCGACGAGGACGAAGAGAGCTGGCCCCTCGACTTGAACCGCCCTCACAACCGCAACGACAACCCAGCCCAGGGACGCTGAGGCATCCCTCTTTTTCCTGCGAGGATCTCCGATGACCGTCACCCCCAACCGCACGTTTCTTCAAAAAGCTGACCTGGCCATCCAGGACCTGACCGCTGGCGGCGCCTACCTCGTCCCGGCCCAGGCCAAGAAGTTCATGCGCCTGCTCATCAAGCAATCAGAGCTGCTGCAGATGGTCACTTTCGTGCCCATGGGCGCGCCCAAGCACCAGATCTCCAAGATCAAGTTCGGCAGCCGCATTCTGCGCCCGGGCAAGGAGGCCACGGCGCTCGCTCCCGCGGAGCGCGTTAAGCCGGACCTGTCGTCGATCGAGCTGGATGCGCAGCTCTTCAAGGCCGAGGTCCACCTGTCCGACGAGGTGCTTGAGGACAACATCGAGCAAGCTGCGCTGCAGCAGACCATCCTCGACATGATCGCCGAGGCTGCCGGGCGCGACATGGAGGACATCGTCGTCAACGGTGACAAGAACTCCGCCGAGCCCGTGTTGGCGGTCCTCGATGGGGTCCTCAAGCAGGCCCAGAGTCACCTCGTCGATGCGGCGGGAGTGGCCATCTCGAAGAACTTCCTGCGCGACCTGCTCAAGTCGCTACCCAGCGAGTACCTCCGCGACAAGAAGCAGATGGTCTTCCTGTGCAGCGTAGATGCGGATCTCGACTACCGCAATACACTGGCCGAGCGCGCCACCGTGGGCGGTGATCGCTTCCTCGAGGAGGACACCCCGGTGATGTACTCGGGGGTGCCGCTGCGCTCGATCCCGCTGTTTCCAGAGAACCTGGGCCCGCAGAACAACCGGACGTCGGTGCTTCTGTGCAACCCGAAGAACATCCACGTCGGACTGTGGCGCAAGATCAAGCTCGAGTCGATCCGAGACCCCTCGGCCGGGGTGCTGAAGATCATCGCGACGCTCCGCTTCGACGCACGTTTTTCCGAGGAATCTGGCGTCGCCAAGCTCATCAACGTGCAGCTGTGAGCGACGCCCCACAGCGTCCCGACCACGGTGTTGCTCCCTCGAACAGAACCCTCAGCTTCGATCGCAAGGATTTAGCCCATGACCCAGGAAGCCAAGCTCACCCCCCAGGACACCTTGCTCGTTCGCCTCAAGCCCCACGATCCACGCCGTGGCCACGTGCTGCGTCGCTTCACCTACGCCGGCATCAAGTTCCACGAGGAGCGCGGCTGGTACCGTGTCTCGAAGGACGTCGCCGCCTACCTCAAGACCGTCCACCAACTCCCCGGCGACACATACACGCCCTCCGCCTTCGATGTCTGCACCGATGAGGAGGCCAGGCAGATCGATGCCAAGGAAGAACACGATTCGAAGGTTCGCCGGAGCGCCTCCGATGAGCTGAAGCTGTCGCCCGCCCGCGGCGAGCCCGGGGCCCTGACGACGGCGGACCTGCCCGAGCAAGCCGCCCGCCCCCAGCCCGGCGCTGCGCGGGCCGACGACGGGCGAGGGCGCAAGGAGCGAGGCTGAGGTGTACGCCAGCGCCGAGGACCTGCGAGCCGAGGGTGTGACAGCGGCGATGGCCAGCGACGCACGCCTGCTGTCCCTGCTGGTGGAGGCTGGCGCGCTGCTGGACCGGGTGACCGGGTGGTTCTTTGAACCTCGGCAGAAGACCTTCCGCCTGGATGGCCGAGGGACCCCGACGCTGGAACTTCCCACGCCCCCGTTGCAGCTGGACGAGGTGCACATCTTCGGGGCCACCATCTCGATGCACCCCGACGACATGGTGATCGTCGGCGCCCCTGTGGAGCCGGGCTTCGATGCGCCGAGGCTCACGCTCCGCCGGGCTGTGTTCCCCCGGGGGGCGGGCAACGTGGAGGCGTCGGGTGTGTGGGGCTACACGGAGCCCGACGGCACTCCGCTGGGGCGCACGCCGCTGACCATCCGGCGGGCAGCGATGCTCTTGGTGCTGCGGCAGCTGCCGAAGCTCACCGATGCCGACAGCGCCGCGGCCCGCTCGGCCTGGAGGCTGCTGGAGGAGCGGACGCGCGACCAATCCTACCGGCTCGCCGCGCGGCGGGATGCCGGGGTGGTGCTGACGGGAGACCCCGAGGTCGACGAGCTGATCGCCCGCTACCGGCGCCCTGCGGGGCTGGGCGCAGCCTGATGCGGGGCTCGCTGATCTTCGCCTTCCTGGCCGAACTGCACCGCCTCGACACCCAGGCGACGGCCGCTGACCCGGATGGCGCCGGGCCCCTGACGGCAGGCTACGACCCCGACTTCAAGGAGCCCGTCCTCGTCGACCCTGACGACGATGGCCTCGGGCAGAGCACACGCCGCGAGCACCCGGCCGTGCAGGTGCCCTGCCAAGTCGAGCCGGAGGTCTTCGAGGCGCTCTCGATGTTTGCTTCGGGCAACTCGCCCTCCTCGCAGGTGAAGTTGGTCTTTCACTTCCGCGATCTGGAGCGCATGGCTCTTGTCGATCCCGCGTCTGGAGACGCGCTGGTGCGTGTGTGGGATCGTCTTGGCGCGCTCTTCGACCGGGGCGGTGCCTTGGTGCAGCGCATCCGGACCCCGCCAGGGCTCTACGTCACCGAGGCCCGACCGATCGGCTTTGGCCTCTTCCGGCCCCGTCCTCAGCGCAACCTGCTGCTGGTCACCTTCGAGCCCAGGAGGGTCGCCGCGCTGCGCCTGTCCCCCTGACACCAACCCGCTCGCTTTGCTTCGGGGTGAGGCCCTTCGTCCGTCTGGGCCACACGGAGCCCCATGCACGAACCCACCCCTGACCTTGTCCGCCGCTTCCACATTTTCCTCCTCGGGCTGATCGGCGCCCACACCTTCGACAAGCGGACCGCTCCCGAGATGAGGGCAGTGGCCTTCGTGCTGGGACGCCTCCGGGTGGTGGACCGCGAGCTGTTCCTTGAGCAACAGCCCACCACGGTCTGCAGGCGCATCTACCTGCCCTTCGAGCCGGGCATTCCCAGCAGCACCTGGCCGCTCTGGAAGCAGATGGTGGCGCTGGTGCGGGAGAGCCAGAAGGTCCTGCGCAACCGGCAGCAGGGTACCCTGCGGAGCTGCTGGCGGTGGCTGACTCGCGAGCAGGAACGCTTCCAGCGCGAGATCGAGGGCTTCTTGTGCCACCTGGAGATGCACCTGTGGCGCTACCGCGAGCTGCCCTCGCTCAAGGACCTGACACGGGCGCTACAGAAGTACGAGGGGCGACGCTCTCTGATGGAGTTCAGCGAGGCCATGCTGCAGGTGGCCGGCGAGAGCGTGAAGCAGGGCGCCGTGATCTCCGATGCAGGGAAGCTCGCGCTGCCCTGGCTGACCCGAAACGCGGACTCCATCCGCGCCAAGGCCGGAGGCTGAGCGATGACGGTGCGGCGTACCGGCGACTGGGACCGCGCTCGAAGCCTGCTGGCCGCGGGTCCCGCGCGCCTGCGTGGCGCCCTCGGCGCGTTGCTCGAGCAGGAGGCTCGCTCGCTCCAGGGGCAGATCGTCGAGGGGTTGAAGAACCAGGCCCCCGGCGGCAAGGCCCTTCCTCCACTGGCCGCCACCACGCTGGCCGCCCGCCGCATGGTGGGCGCCGGGGGCAGCAAGGCCCTGCTGCGCCGCGGAACGCTCCCCGAGGCCATCGTCGTGCGCCTGTCGGGCCTGGAGGCCTTCGTGGGCGTCTCGGGCGGGGCCAGCGCAGGCGGAGGCAAGAGCGCCGCGGACCTGGCCAAGCTGCACGAGTTCGGAGCCGGCCCCTTCGTGGTGCGCCTGAGCCCCAAAGCCCGGCGCTTCCTGTTCGCCATGCTGCGGCAGTCCGGGCAGGAGCGCGGGGGCTCCGAGGGCGGAGGGCGCGGGGTGGCCGTGATCCGCATCCCACCGAGGCCCTTCCTGCGTCCCGCCTTCGAGGCCTACCGCAAGGGCATCCGGGGTCGCATCGCGCTGCAGGTGGCGCGCCTGCTGGGCTGGGGGGGCTGACGATGGCGGCTCCCGTTCTCCTGTCGATCCAGCCCGCCCAGGGCCCCACCAGCGGAGGCGACGTGGTGCTGCTGCGAGCCACGCACCTGGCGCCGCGTGTGCGGGTCTCGTTCGGGAGTGTGGAGGCGCAGGTCCTGGTTCAACACGAGGAAATCGGCGCATATTCGCTCCAAGTGAGGACCCCCGCGCACCCGGACGGTGTGGTGGCGGTGCGCCTGGAGAACCTCAACGCCATCGGCGTGCCTATCCCGGGCGAGGCCGCGGTGCTTGCGGCGGCCTACCGCTACCGGCGCCCGGTGCTGGCGCAGGAGGCTACGCTCACGCGCCTCGTCCGCCAGTTGCTGCGGGAGCTCAAGCGCCAGGTGCTCGAGAACGTCTCGCTCTCGGTCAACCTCGACTTCGACGACACGCCCGAGGACGGCCTCGACGTCATCGTCTTGGGCAAGCTACCCTCGCTGGTGCTGACGGGACCGCGGCTGCGCCCCAATCGCTTCTACGCCAGCAACGTGCCGGTCGAGCGCGTGGTGGCCAGCCCCTCGGGCCTCGACCTGCAACGGCAGCGCCCTCCGCTCACGGTCGACGTGGAGTTCAGCGTCACCGGTGCCTCGACGAGCACCATCGAGCTGCTGAACCTGTCGACCAGCCTGGCGGCCTTCTTCAACCGCACGCGATGGCTCAAGCTGCTCCGCGACCCTGAAAAACCAGAAGCGGGCACCGTGCGCTGGGAGATGGATGCCCTGGGCGAGCTGCGCACAGATCTCGACGGGAAGGACAGCGTGCGAGCGTTTTCGTGGGGCCTGGTGGTCCGGGGCTTCGACCTGGACGAGGGGCTGCCGCTCGACCTGGGGCGCGCGGTGAGCGAGGCCGGCGGCGAGGTGAGCGTTTTCCCGATCGGAGGCAACCCATGACGATTCGCCTGAAGAACACCACCCGGCGCATGCAGGTGTTCATTCTGGTGCATGAACACCACTGCGCCGCCCTCGGCCGATGCACCTGTGACCTGCGCAAGGATGGCCGGCGCCTTCCAACGTCGCTCACCCTTCCGGCGGGAGACCTCGCCGAGGCCACCGATGCGGTCCTGCGCCTTCCCACGGTGAGGAACGCCCTTCGCGCCGGAGAAGTTCAGCTCGTCCAGGAGAAAACCGATGGCCGGTGATCTGCTCTCGTCCAAGGTCGTGGTGGTCGAGGAAGAACCTCGCGTCCGTGGCATCCCCTCCGTACCGACCTCCATCGCCGCGGCCGTAGGCATTGCCGAGCGAGGGCCGCTCAGCGAGCCCGTGCTCTGCTCCTCCTTCGAGGAGTTCCGAACACGCTTCGGCGGCTTCACCCCCAACGCCGATCTGCCCCTGGCGGCCATGGGCTTCTTCGAGAACGGGGGCGGCCAGCTCTGGTGCGTGCGCGTTGTCCACCACACGGACGTGGCCGACAAGAACACGGCCACCGCCCTGCGCGCATCGGGCTTCCTGACCGCAGGCGGAGGTCCCACCCCGGCTGTGGTCACCGGCAGCCTGCCCGGCCCCTTCGCCCTCGAGCCTGGGGCGAAGCTGGTGGTCTCGGTCAGCGGAGGCCCCGACCAGGAGGCTGTCGTTCAGGCCACTGCGGCGTGGCTGCAGACCGGCGCCCCGGGGCCCTACGCGCTTGCGGACGGGCAGACGCTGCTGGTGCGCTTCGACGGGGGATTCGCCCAGCAGGTGACCTTCTTCGCCCTCGACTTCGCCAACATCGCTGCGGCGACCGACAAGGAACTGGCTGCGGTGTTCAACAAGGCCCTGGTGTGGACCAAGGCGACGGCGGAGAGCGGCCTGGTGCGGCTGACCAGCGACACCCAGGGCACGGCCAGCAAGGTCGAGGTGCTCGGAGGCACCGCGGCTGCGGCGCTGGACTTCCCCGGAGTCCCTGCCGTGGGGACCGGCAACGTCGCCTCGGTGCGGTCCACCTCGATCGCCGAGGTCCTCGCCCTCGCCGCGGGCCTCGCAGGAGTGGTGCCGTCGGCCACCCCGGCGGGGGCCCTCTTGCTGCGAACGGTGGCCACCGGTGTCGCCGCCACCCTGCAGGTGCGCCCGGGGATGGCAGCAGCCTTCGGCCTCGACCAGGATCTGCACACCGGAGCTGCCTCCGGCGCTGCCAACGCCCTGCGCGTCGAGGGCAAGGATCCCGGCGCCTACGGTAACCGCCTTGAGGTCGAGAGCCGCGCCCCGGTTTCGGGGGAGCCCGGCGTCTTCGACCTCGTCGTGCTCGAAGGAGGCCTCTTCCGCGAGCGCTTCCCCAGCCTGCGCATGACCCTCGGCGCCGAGCGCCACGTCGAACGCATCGTCAACGACCCGCGCACCGGCTCGCTGCTGGTGCGCGTGGCCGACCAGCTGCTCCCCGGAGCCCCCGTCCCCCCGCCGCAGACCGTGGCCCTCGCCGGGGGCAACGACGGCCTTGTGGGCCTCACCGACGCTGATTTCCTGGGCTCCGAGGCGGGACGCACGGGCCTGCGCGCCCTCGACCGCCTCCAGGACATCTCCCTGCTTCTCGTCCCCGGACGCGCCACCCCCGCGGTTCACAACGGCATGCTCCAGTACGCCGAGGTCGTGCGCGAGGGCACCATGTTCGCCCTCCTCGACCCGCCCGCCGGAGCCTCCGCCACCGACATCGTCACTTACGTCGAGGCCACCGCCGCCATCCTGGGCCTGTCCGAGTTCGGCGCCCTCTACTGGCCCCGCGTGAAGGTCCTCAACCCCGCCCGCAGCGTCTTCGGCTCCGGCGACACGCTCGTCGTGCCCCCCTCGGGCATCCTGGCCGGTGTCTTCGCTCGCACCGACGCCGCTCGTCCTGGTGGGGTCTACGACCCGCCCGCCGGCATCGAAGCGGGCCGGATGTTCGGCGTGCTGGGCTTCGAGACCGACGAGGTCC
>CAZSDX010000048.1:0-20371 GCA_964605685.1 uncultured Polyangiaceae bacterium | reverse complement strand
GCACGCCCTGGGGCCAGGAGCGGCTCCAGGAGCTGCGCCGCCTCGTCGACGACCGGGCCGCCTCCCTCGACCGCTACGAGGCGGCGCTCCGGAGTGAGCTGATCGAGCGGGTGGTGACCGCCCTGGAGGAGCAGAAATCCCTGGACCAGCGCGGCATCGCCCTGGCCGAAGCCCTCGGGAGGCCGCCGTCGCCGTGACCTCGCCCCGCGTGGTGCTCGTCGACAACCACGACTCCTTCACCTTCAACCTGGCGCAGGCGCTCCGGGTGCTGGGAGCCTCCTGCCTCGTGGTGCGCCACGACGCCCTCTCCGTCGAGGACGTGATCGCCCTCGCCCCCGACGGCGTGCTGCTGGGCCCTGGCCCCTGCACCCCGGAGCAGGCGGGCATCACCCTGGCGCTGATCCCCCGCCTGGCCGGCCGCACCCCGGTGCTCGGCGTGTGCCTGGGGCACCAGGCCATCGGCCACGCCTTCGGGGCCCGGGTGGTCCGCGCCGACCGGCTGCTCCACGGGAAGACCTCGCCCGTCTACCACGACGGCTCCGGGCTCTACCGGGGGCTCCCCTGTCCCTTCGACGCCGGGCGCTACAACTCGCTGCTCCTCGATCCGGCGACGCTCCCGCCGTGCCTGCGGGTCACCGCTCGCTCCGAGACGGGGGAGATCCTCGGGATCGTTCACCGAGATTTTCCTCTGGAAGGAGTGCAATTTCATCCGGAGTCTTTCTTGACACCATCGGGCCCGAAGCTGCTGGAGAACTGGCTGAATGGACTGGGAGGCGAGCGCCGTGAGCACCCTGTTCCTTGATCCGTACATCGACGCTTACCTGGACCACCTGAGGGTGGAGCGCGGGCTGGCGCACAACAGCCTCCAGGCCTACGCCCGCGACCTGGGGAAGCTGGCGAGGCAGGCGGAGGAGGCGAAGGTGGCGGAGGTGGCGGGGCTGGACGTGGGGGTGATGACGGCGCTGCTGGCGAGGCTGGTGGGGGAGGGGCTGTCGGCGAGGTCGGTGGCGAGGCACCTTTCGGCGATCCGAGGGTTTTTCCGGTTCCTGGTGAAGGAGCGGATCCTTGATGAGGATCCGTCGCAGCTTCTGGATCGGCCGAAGCTGGGGCGGAGGTTGCCCCGGGGGCTGAGCTTCGAGGAGGTGGAGCGGCTGCTGGACACGCCGTCGACGGAGAGCGACCTGGGGAGGAGGGACCGGGCGATGCTCCACGTGATGTACGCGGCGGGGCTTCGGGTGAGCGAGCTGGTGAAGCTGCGGGTGGGCGACGTTGACCTGGCGGACGGGCTAGTGTCCGTGCTGGGGAAGGGCCAGAAGCGGCGGCTTGTCCCGCTGACGCCCATCGCGGTGGAGCTGGTGCGGAGCTACCTGGAGGTGGATCGTCCGGCGCGGGCGGCGAGCGAGGAGGGGGCGCTGTTCTTGACGCGGCAGGGGAGGGGGTTCACCCGCCAGGGCTTCTGGAAGGTGGTGGGGGCGCATGCGAGGGCGGCGGGGATCACCCGGAGCGTGTCGCCGCACCAGCTCCGGCACAGCTTCGCGACGCACCTGCTGGAGCGAGGCGCGGACCTGCGGAGCGTCCAGGCGATGCTGGGGCATGCGAACATCGTGACCACGGAGGTCTACACCCACGTGACCCGGGAGCACCTACGCCGCGCCCACGCCGCCGCGCACCCGAGGGGCGGTGGCGCCAAGCCGAAGGGGTGAGCACCACGCACCAGGCGAGGTGGCGCAAATCCAGGGCGTGGAGCGCGGGGGCAAGGCTGATTTTCCCGGGGGGATGCGCTAGAGTCCGGGGTGTGCTTCCGGGGCCCCTTGAACCAGCCGACTGTTTCCGGGTGCTGCCGCCGCGGGGGGTCGAGCTTCCGGTGGTGGTCGAGGTACCCCACGCGGGCCTGCTGCTCGACGCGATCTGCCTGTCGACGCTGCTGGTGAGCGCCCGCGCCCTGGTCCGGGACGCAGATCTCTTCGTGGACGAGCTGGTCCCCGAGGCAACGGAGGTCGGCGCCACCGTGCTCGTCGCCCACACCAGCCGCTACTTCATCGATCTCAACCGGCGCGACGACGAGGTGGATCGCCACGCGGTCGAAGGCGGGCTGGGCTACGAAGCGCCTCACGGGTTGATCTGGCACCGGGCCACCGACGGCGAGCGCGCCCTGGCGGCCCCGCTGCCCCGCCGCGAGCTGGAGCGCCGCCTCGACCTCATCTATCGCCCCTACCACGCGACCCTCCAGCGGCTCCTCGACGAGAAGCGCAAGCGCTTCGGCCATGTGATCCTGGTGTGCGCCCACTCGATGCCCAGCCACGGCCTCTCCTTCACCACCGGCAAGGAGGTCGCCCGGGCCGATGTGGTCCCAGGCACCCGCGGCAAGACCAGCGCCGCCGCCCCGGTGATCGAGACCGTCGACCGCTTCGCTCGCGCCTCCGGCTTCACCGTCAAGCACGATGACCCCTACCGCGGGGGCTACTCGACCCAGCACTACGGGGCCCCGGCCCGGGGGGTCCACGCGGTGCAGATCGAGGTGGCCCGGCGCCTCTACATGCACGAGCCCACCCTCCGCCGCGACCCGGACGGCATCGCCCGCCTCCGCCGCTTCTACCGCGAGCTGGCCCTGCGCCTCGGCGGCCTGATCCAGCCGGTCTCCGCGCGCCGTTGACGGCCCTGCCGCGGTGGGGGTGGTCGCCGGGCTGGAACCGAGGGCACCGAGAGGCTACGCCTCCCCGGTGATGCTGCTCTGCCGGATCGGGTCAACAAGAACCCTGTGCTGGTGGCGGGCTGTGTGGATCCTGTGGGCGTCGCTGGCGCTGGTGGCGCTGGCCGGGTGCACCCGCAAGGAGGCCGCCGGGTCCGTGGCCAAGGGAAGGCCGCCGCCGCTGGTGGCCGTGGAGAAAGTGGAGGTCCGGGATGTGCCGGTGGAGGTGCAGGCGCCGGTGGATCTCCGCCCGCTATCCCAGGCAGACGCGGTGTCGAAGACCGTCGGCTACCTGGACGCGGTGCTGGTGGACCGGGGAGACGCGGTGAAGGCAGGGCAGACGGTGGCGGTGGTGAGGCCGAGCGATCTGCCGGATCAGCTGGCCGCCGCCCGGGGGACGCTGGCGCAGTCCCAGGCGCAGGTGACGCTGGCCCGGATCAACCTGGAGCGGGCGCAGAAGCTGGCGCAGGAGGGGCTGGCGACCCAGGCGGAGCTCCAGAGCACCACCTCGGCGCTGGCGGTGGCGGAGGCGGTGGAGCGGGCGTCGAAGGCGCAGATCGGGGCGCTGGCGACGCGGCTGGGGGAGACGAGGCTGGTGGCGCCGATGGACGGGGTGGTGGCGGCGAGGAGGCTGGATCCCGGGGCCCTGGTGGGGCCCACCACCGGGTCCGTGCTGACGGTGGTGCGGGTGGACACGCTGCGGGTCTTCGTCTCGGTGACGGAGCGGGACGCGGCGGGGCTGGCGGTGGGGCAGCCGGCCCGGGTGGCGGTGGACGCGCTGCCAGGGAGGAGCTTCGAGGGGCAGGTGGCGCGGCTGGCCCCGTCCTTTGACCCGGCGAGCCGCACCCTGGACGCGGAGGTGCACCTGCCGAACCCGGGGCAGGCGCTCCGCCCGGGGATGTACGGCCGGGCCTTCGTGCGCCTGGCGGTGCATGCAGGCGCCGCGGTGGTGCCGGCGACGGCGGTGCAGATCAGCAGCCAGCAGCGCTTCGCCTTCGTGATCGCGGGGGAGAAAGTCCAGAAACGCGCGGTGGAGGTCGGCGTGGACGGGGGAACCTGGCTGGAGATCGTCTCCGGGGTAAAGCCCGGGGAGGAGGTGGTGGTGGCCGGCGCCGACGGGCTCGCCGACGGGATGAAGGTCCGGGTGTCGAGGGGGATCAATCCATACACAGGCAAACCCGACGAGGGCAAACCGGGCGCAGGGAAGCCGGAGAAGTGACCCGATGTGGCTGACGCGACTGGCGCTGCGCAACCCGGTGCTGATCCTGATGGTCTCGCTGATGGTGATGGTGCTGGGGGGGGTATCGCTCCAGCGGCTGTCGGTGGATCTGTTCCCGGAGATCACCATCCCGGTGATCCGGGTGGCGACGTTTTACCCGGGGGCGGGCCCCGTGGACATCGAGAAGGCCATCACCGAGCCGGTGGAGCGCGCGGTGAGCGCCACGCCGGGGGTGGACCGGGTGGAGAGCTTCTCCAAGCAGGGGGTGTCGGTGGTGAGCGTGTGGTTCGCCTACGGGACGAACCTGGACAACGCGCAGTTCGAGACGTCGCAGCGGGTGGCGCAGATCCTCAACGCGCTGCCGCCGGGGATCCAGCAGCCGTTCCTCATCAAGTTTGACATCACCAACATCCCGGTGGCGCAGGTGGCGGTGTCCGCGGAGGGGCTGGACGAGCGGCAGCTCTACGACCTGGCGTACAACGTGATCGAGCCGCAACTGGAGCGGATCCAGGGGGTGGCGAGCGCCACGGTGGGCGGGGGGCAGACGCGGGAGATCGAGGTGAAGGCGAGCCGGGACGCGCTGCGGGCGAGGGGCCTCGGGATCCTGGACGTGGTGGGCGCAGTGCGGGGGTCGAACCTGCTGCTACCGAGCGGCATACTGCGGGAGGGGGACCGGGACTACAACGTCTTCGCCAACACCCAGTTCGAGGATCCGCGGGGGATCCGGGACGTGGTGATCCGGTCGACGCCGGGGCAGGGGGCCCCGGTGCGGGTGTCGGACGTGGCGGAGGTCGAGGACGGGACCGCGGATCAGAGCGAGATCGTCCGGATCAACGGGCGCCGCGGGGTGTACCTGCGGGTGCTCAAGCAGCCCGGGGCGAACACCATCGCGGTGGTGAACGGGCTGCGGGCGGCGCTGCCGCGGCTCCGGGGGCTGCCGCCGGGGGTGGAGCTTGCGATCTCCTTCGATCAGTCGACCTACATCCGGTCGGCGATCAAGGCGCTGGAGCACGAGGCGATCCAGGGGGGAGCGCTTGCGGTGATCGTGATCCTGCTGTTTTTGGCGAGCTTCCGGGCGACGGGCATCGTCACCGTGGCGATCCCGCTGTCGATCGTGGCCACCTTCGCGCTGCTCTACTTCGCCGGCCAGACGCTGAACGTCTTCACCCTCGGCGGGCTGGCGCTGGCGGTGGGGAGGCTGGTGGATGACTCGATCGTGGAGCTGGAGAACATCCACCGGCACCTCTCCCTGGGGAAGCCCCCGAGGCAGGCGGTGCTGGACGCCGCCGAGGAGGTGGCGATGCCCATCCTGGTCTCCACCATCACGACCATCGTGGTCTTCTTCCCGGTGCTGTTCCTCACCGGGGTCGCCCGCAACATCTTCCTCCCGCTGGCGCTGACCATCTCCTTCTCGCTGATCGTCAGCTTCTTCGTCTCCCGCACGGTGACGCCGCTGCTGTGCCTGAAGATGATGCGCGGCGGGCACGGCGAAGGCAGGGTGGAGCGGTGGCTGCTCGGGTCCCTGGGGCGGCTGGACGACGCCTACGCCGCGGCGCTCCGGGGGGCGCTCCGCCACCGCAAGAAGACCATCGCGGGCATCCTGCTGGCGGCGGGGGCGTCGATGACGGTCTTCCGGTACGTGGGGACCGAGTTCTTCCCCGACTCGGACGAGAGCCAGTTCACGGCGGTCTTCCGGGCTCCGATCGGGACCCGGGTCGAGCGCTCCGAGCAGATCGCCGAGCGCATCGAGGAGGACATGGGGAAGGCCCTGAGGAAGGGGGAGACCTCCCTCTACGAGACGGTGATCTCCAGCGTGGGCCTGCCGGCCAACCGCACCGCCATCTTCACCAGCAACACCGGGCCCCACTCCGGCAACATCCAGGTGCGGCTCGTCCCCCGGGACCAGCGGCCCTTCTCCGACGTGGAGGCCATGGAGCTGGTGCGCAAGCAGGCCCGGGACGCGCTGCCGGGGACCCGGGTGTTCTTCTCCAACGGAGGCATCGTCAAGCGCATCCTCAACTTCGGCTCCGGCGCCCCCATCGACGTGGAGATCCTGGGCTACGACCTGGAGGCCGGCGCCGCCCACGCGGAGCTGGTCCAGCAGGCGATGCGGGGGCTGAGGGCCCCGGACGGCGGCCCTTTGCTGACCGATATCCAGATCTCCCGCGAGGAGAACTACCCGCAGCTCGACATCGAGGTGGACCGGGAGAAGGCGGGCATCCTGGGGCTGACCGAGCAGCAGGTGGCCCAGTCGGTGCTGGCGAGCCTGGTGGGGAGCTCCCAGTTCGCGCCGATGCAGCTCCGGGACCCGAAGACCGGCAACAACTACGCGATCAACGTGCGCCTCGACGACCGGCACCGCTCCCGCATCGAGGACCTGGGGGACGTGCTGCTCCGGGGGCCATCCGGCGGCGTGGTGGCGCTCCGCACCGTGGCCCGGGTCGAGCGCTCCAGCGGCCCCGTGCTCATCAACCGGAAGTACCTCCAGCGGATCGTGGACGTGACCGCCAACGTCGCCCCCGGCCTCGACCTCGGGACCGCCACCGCCGCGGTGGAGAAGGCCCTCGACGGGCTCCGGCCCCCGGATGGCTTCTCGGTGCGCCTCGGGGGCCAGTCGCAGGCGCAGAAGGAGGCCTTCGAGGGGCTCGGGTTCGCCGGGGCGCTGGCGGTGGTGCTGGTCTACATGGTGCTCGCGTCCCAGTTCAAGTCGCTCCTCGACCCGCTGGTGATCATGATGAGCGTGCCCCTGGGCGTCTCCGGCGTCTTCCTGATGCTGTTCTTCACGAAGACCACCCTGAGCGTCAACAGCTTCATGGGGATCATCATGATGGTCGGCATCGTCGTCTCCAACGGCGTGCTCCTCATCGACTTCGCCAACGTGCTCCGGGGCCGCGGCAGGCCCGCCGAGGAGGCCACCATCGAGGCCGGTCGCACCCGGCTCCGGCCCATCCTGATGACCACCCTGGCCACCGTCGTCGGGCTCGTCCCCATGGCCCTGGGCATCGGCGAGGGCAGCGAGGCCAACCTCCCCCTGGCCCGCGCCGTCATCGGCGGCCTCACCGTCTCCACCTTCTTCACCCTCTTCCTGGTTCCTGCGGTCTACGTCTCCCTCACCCGCAACGCCCGGCGCGGTCTCCCGGAAGACGAGGCGTGAGCCTGTGCGGTACGACAGCAGCGGCTAGCGGTGGTCGACGACGCCCCTGTTTGTCAGAAACGACCTGGCGCCTGCGGCGTACTGATGTGCGGAGAACCACCCGAGAGACGCCATGCCTCGACTGACAAACGGACTCGTGCTCCCCAGCCAGACGCTCCAATCCATCCGCCACGAGCCCATCCCGATCCCCCCGACCCAGACGCCCCTCCTTCACCTTCAATTTCGCCGCTTCGCGGGTTGCCCGATCTGCAACCTTCACCTGCGCTCCATCGCCAAGCGCCACGACGAACTCAGGAGCGCCGGCATCCAGGAGGTGGCCATCTTCCACTCCACCGCCCAGAGCATGCTTCCCTTTCAAGGGGATCTCCCTTTCCCGGTCGTCGCGGATCCCGAGAAGAAGCTCTACCAGCAATTCGGGGTCGAGCAGGGGGTCGCCTCCATCGTGGATCCCCGCGCTTGGGGGGGGCTTCTGCGTGGCGTGGTCGCCTCCCGCGGTGCGGGCATGTTGACCGGAGAAGGTGGCCACCTGGGCTTGCCCGCCGATTTTCTCATCGACCAGCGGGGGGTCATCGTCGCTTGCAAGTACGGGGACCACGCGGACGATCAGTGGTCCGTGGATGACCTCCTCGGGCTCTCCTCGAAGGCATCCTGATGACCGTGGGGCCCGCGCCGGGGCCAGGGAAGCCAGAAAAGGCCGGAGGGCGGAGGGAGAGCTTGCTCCCCGGCCCCCCTCTCTGTCTCTCCTGTCTCCGTGGGAGACGGAGAAGGGGGGAAGCCTTGTTCCCCAGACGGCGGCTCCTGGGTAGAATTTTCGATTTTTCCTGAGCCGCCTTCCCCGAGCCGGGACACTCTTGGTTCATGCTCCTCCTTCGGACCTGGTTGCTGGTGGGCGCGGTGCTGTCGGTGGGTTGTGGAGCGAAGACCTCGATCCCGGGGGGGTTCGAGGGCCTCGACGTGCTCGAAGAGGAGGAGCGCGCCCAGGCCCGCCCAGGGGCCGCAGGGGCCAGCGGAGGCGGCGGGGCAGGAGGGTCTTCGACGACTCCGGGGCCTCTCCTGGAGGATTGCTACACCCCCGGCAAGGATGGTCGTCCGACGGGGGCTTGCTTGCCGCTCTCCGACCCGCTGCTCCCATCCCTGTTCCCCAACTGTCCCTTCCCGGCGATCCTGAAGTCGGGCCCCATCACCGACATCAACGTCATCACCGGGATCACCCGCTGCTGCTACGAGATCTCCAGCGAGACCTGCGAGTGATTTCACCGCGCGGGCCAGGGGAGCAGCCGCCCTCCCGGTAGCCTTCGCTCGCCGGGTTGCTCTGGGAGCCACGGCGCCTGCCCCGGACGCAGCACGAGCCATTCGACCCCCGCGTGGGTCTCGATGAACGCTCGAAAGGTCTCGCTGTTTTCCAGCGGATCGCCCTCGACCTTCGACCGGGGATCGATCCTCCGCGGAACGATGGCCTGGAGCGCGCCGGGCCTCGCCAGCGCCGCCTGCACCGCCAGGAAACCGTAGGAGTCGGCGACCAGCAGGGCACGCTCTCCGGGGGGCAGGGCGCCACGGAGCGCGAGGCCCAGGGCGACCTCCTGGCTGCGGCTCGCTCCGAGGCCCTCGCGGGTGGGCTTCCAGCGGTGCGCGCCGGACCAGCCCGCGAGCGCTACCAGCAGCACCCAGGGCCTGATTCCTCGCCCGAGGACGGTCCTCGTGGCCGCCACGCTGGCCACGATCAGGACGAAGATCGGGCCCAGCAGGGCGCGCTCCGGGTGGTGGGTGGGGGCGCCTCCGCGGAGCTCCGCCAGGGCAAGCGCGGCCACCAGCGCCCCGGCCCCCGCGACGGGCAACCTCATCGACGGGACACGGAAGGTCGCCCAGAGCCCTAGGGCGAGGGCCCACGGCGCCTCCCGGAGCAGGGTTCCCGGGTACAGCAGGAGCCCGCTTGGCTCCACCCCCAGGCCCGCCCGGTACGCCGCCACCTTGCGGGCAAACGCGAGGGGGTGGCCGTGGGCGTGGAGGTTCCACAGGGTCCACAGGAGCGGTCCGGAGGCAGCGAGGAGGGCGGCGGCGAGGAGGGCCGGTCGGTGGCGCGCGTTCCAGGCGGCGAGGAGGGCGAAGAAGGCCGCCGGGAGCCACGCCTCGTAGCGGCTGAGGGAGGCCAGGGCGAGGGAGGCAGCGGCGAGGAACCAGCGCCAGGGAGGCGCCTTCGGGGCAGAGGCAAGATGGAGGAGGGCGAAGGCGACGGCGGCGGCGGCGGGCAGCTCGGGGACGGGAGCGGCACCGAGGAAGGAGACCAGCGGCAGGAACAGGGCGAGGGCGGCGGCGAGGAGGGCGCCGCGCGGGTCGAGGCCCGCGGAGGCCGCAGCGGCGACTAGCAGCGCCCCGGAGGCTCCGGCGGCGGCGACCGCCAGCGCCCGGGCGACCGCCAGCGAGGAGCCCAGGAGCGCCATGGCGGCGCCCTGGAGCCAGAAGGGGGCCGGTAGCCAGCTCGTCCCGGTGGGGTCGAGGCGAGGGGAAGCGGCGAAGGACTGGGCGATCACCACCCGGGCGTGGTCGTCGTCGGAGAGGCTGTCAAAGCCGGCGACCCGCAGGAGCATCGCCGAGGTCGCGTAGGCGCTCCCGGCGAGGAGGGCGGCCCCGATCCAGGCCCGGCGGTCTCGGTCCATGGGGCTTCCTAGCGCACCTCGCCGTCGGGAGGGACCCCGGGCGCTGCCCTGCCGGGCTCACGGGGCGTGCCAGCTCCCGGAGGGGTTGGAGACGGAGAAGGTCCGGGTCGCTCCCAGCTCGGTGACCAGGGGGGCTCGCGCTCCGAAGCGCTGCTCGGTCGACCGAGACAGCGGGGTACCGACCTCCGCAAGGCGCACCGTGTAGTCGAGGTGAAGCGAGCAGGAGCGGCTGTCCTCGTCGCTCTCCGTGGTGCTGTAGGAGATCTGGAGGTCCACCGGCGACGCGGGACGCGCCGGGAGGAGGAACGCACGGGCTCCCTCGGGGCTGTTCAGCCCGTCGAAGAGGGCCATCGCCCGGGGCCCCTTGTCCAGGAAATCGCTGCGCCCGGGGCTCACCTTGTGGGTCAGCTTCTCCGAGCCGAAGAGGAGCTGCTTCATCCCGAGGGTGACGACCCCCCAGGCCAGCTCCCGGGCGAGCGCCCTCGTGTCCACCGCCGTGGAAGGGCCGGGTATCGTCTCGCCGGTCAGCGCGAAGAGAACGGCGGCCTGCTCTCCGGAAGGGGAATACTCCCCGGTGAGGTTCCGCGCTCGCTCCTCGCCGATCTGGAGGTTCACGGAGGGGAAGCCGCTCAGCGGGATGGTGTTGGAGAAGAGGTGGGCTCGCACCAGCGTCACCTTCTCGGCGATGGCCTTACCCTGCTCTCCCAGGGCCCTTTGCAGCTCTTCCTCGCGGACCGTGTGCAGGTGGACCCGGAGCTCGACGTCTCGCTCCACCGCCGCCACCAGCGCCTCCGCTTCCGAGGGCGATCGAGCGCGGCAGAGCGCGTCCGCGTAGCGCCGGTGCTCCATCAGGTGAGGGAACGAGGGCATACAGCCTTGCAGGGTCAGCGCCAGGGGCAGGAGGGCCGCGCGCGTCACAGGAAGGCCTCCACGAAATGGAGACCGATCCGGAGGGTGAGGGCGCTGCTGGGCCCCTGGACCTCCGGGATCCGGGTGTAGCCGAGGGCCACCCAGGGCCCCCGCGCCATGAACAGGAGCGAGGACGACCAGCCCCAGCCAGAGCCTTCCCCGCGGAACGGGCGGACCCCCTCGAAGGAGAGCGTCAGGGCGGAAGGGGAGGTTCTTCTGTCCCTCCGATCCTCGAAGAACCCCACGGCGCCGCCGAGGGCCGCGTGATCCCGGAAGGAGCCCAGGGAGGTCGCGGCGGCGGTCGGAGCGAAGCCGAAGCCCGTGCGCCTCCGGCCATAGATCCGGACCGGGAGCGCGAGGCGAAGCTCGCCGCCGAAGCCCCAGCTCCGGGTGGTCAGGTTCCGCGCGGCGAGAACCCCTCCCAGCAGCCAGGGCTCGAAGAGGTCGATGCGCAGGGTCTCCTGGATGCGGGCCCCTGGCGGCGAGGACTCGATGGTGCGCTTCTCGACGACGGGGGGCGGGGACAGGTCCAGCCGGGGAGCCGCGGGAGGCCCCGCTAGCAGCCCGGGGAGGACAAGCGGCGCGAGGAGGAGAGGCACGCGCCTCCAGGGTACCTCGACTCCCGGGGGGGCGCGAGATTTGGCCGCGGAGCTTGCCGGAATGGAATCCGGGGCGCGCTTGCGCTAGGTGCCCGGGTATGGCCGGCGCCGTGTTGCCCTTCGAGACCCCGGTGGTTCACCTCCTGGAGCGCGTCCGCGAGTTGAAGCAGCTCGCGGCGACGGATCCGAGCGTGGCGGCGGAGTTGGCGGCCCTGGAGGCGTCGACCTGCCGGGTGGCCCGGGAGCTGTTCAGCCAGCTCTCGCCCATCCAGAAGGTGCAGCTCTCCCGGCACCCGCAGCGCCCCTACACCCTCGACTACATCCAGCTCCTCTTCTCCGACTGGGTCGAGCTCCGGGGCGATCGGCGCTTCGCCGACGACCGGAGCATCGTGGCGGGGCTCGCCACCTTCCAGGGGCGGAGCGTCGCGGTGGTGGGCCACCAAAAGGGACGCTCCACCAAGGAGAACGTGGTGCGCAACTTCGGGATGCCCCACCCGGAGGGCTACCGCAAGGCGATCCGGCTCTACGAGATGGCCGACCGCTTCCGGCTGCCGCTGCTCACCTTCATCGACACGCCGGGCGCCTACCCCGGCATCGGCGCCGAGGAGCGGGGCCAGAGCGAGGCCATCGGCGCCTGCCTCGCCGCCCTGAGCAACGTCGGCGCCCCGGTGATCGCCACCATCATCGGCGAGGGCGGCTCCGGCGGCGCCCTGGCGCTGGGGCTCGCCAACCGGGTGCTGATGCTCGAGTTCGGGTGCTACTCGGTCATCTCCCCGGAGGGCTGCGCCGCCATTCTCTGGAAGGACGGCACCCGCTCCGCCGAGGCCGCCGAGCGCCTCCGGATCACGGCGCCGGATCTGTTCTCCTTCGGCATCGTCGACGAGGTGATCGACGAGCCTCCCGGCGGCGCCCACCAGGACCACGCACGGATGGCCCAGCGGCTGGGCGACGCCCTCCAGGCGCACCTCGACGCCCTGCTCCCGCTCTCCCCCCAGGAGCTCCGGGACGACCGCTACCGGAAATTCCGCGCCATCGGCGCCTTCGCCTCGTGACGCGCCTCGCCCTGATCGGCGCCGGAGCCTGGGGGCAGAACCTGCTCCGCCTTGCCCTCGCTCGCGGCGTCCTCGCCGCCGTCGTGGACCCGGACGAGCGCGCCCTCGACCGGGTGGCCCGGGTGGACTCACGGATCCCTCGGTTCCCTTCCTTCGGAGCGCTGGCGCTGGCGCGGATCTCCCTGGACGCGGTCCTCATCGCGTCGCCGGCCCGCACCCACGGTGCCCTGGCGGCGGCGGCGCTGGACGCGCGGCTCGACCTGCTGGTGGAGAAGCCCCTGACGGTCCTCGGCCCGGAGGCGGCGGCGCTCGCGCGGCGGGCGCAGCAGGAGGGGCGCGTGGCGATGGTGGGCCACCTGCTGCGCTACCACCCGGCGATCGAGCGGTTGCTCGCGGAGGTGCGCCAGGGAACCATCGGCGCCCCCCGGGATCTGCTCTCCTGGCGCCGCTCGCCGCCGGGGCGTCCCTCGGACGTGAGCGCGCTCTGGGCCCTGGCTCCCCACGACATCTCCCTGCTCCTGGCCCTCGACGGCGGCCCCCTCTCCGTGCGCTCGGCTCGCCTCTCCTCCGAGCAGGCGTCGGTGCGCCTGGAGTCCGCGGCGGGCCTCTCTGTTCAGCTCCTGCTCTCCCGGTGCCACCCGACCAAGCAGCGCCGCCTCGCCCTCTTCGGCACCGAGGGAGCCCTCCTCTTCGACGACCTGGACCTGGCCGCTCCCCTGCGCCTCCAGCGTCTCCGCGGAGGCCGGTGGCTGGACGACGGTCCCCCCCTGACCGTCGAGCCCGCCGAACCGCTCGCCCGCGAGCTCGACCATTTCCTCGACTGCGTTGCCCGCAGGATCACCCCTCGTACCCCCTTCTCCGACGGCGCCCAGGTGGTACGCTGGCTGGAGGCCATCGAGTCCGCCTGCCCCCGGCAGACCGGCGTGCAGGAAGATGGAGCCCCATGACCTCGCTCCGGTGGCTCCTCGTGCTGTCCCTGATGACCCTCTCCTCGCCCGGGTGGGCAGATGAGGCCAGCGATCTGATGTCAAGGGCGACCCAGGCGGAGCAATCCCTGGATTTTGCAGCCGCCGAGGCCGCCTACGCGCGGGTTCTCGAGCTGCGTCCTTCCGCGTCCTTCGCCCACCGGGCGCGTATCCGCCTCGACGATCTGCGCGCCCACGCCGAGGGAGGGTACGTCCCGCTGCGGCGGCTGGAGGAGGTTCGTCGCTCGCCACAGCGGGCCTCGGATCCGGCGGCGCTCGCCGCGCTCTTCGAGGAGGCACAGCGGTTTCCTCCCGGGAGGGTCCGGGCCGACGCGCTGCTGCTGGTGGCCGAGGGGTTTGGCCAGCGGGTCCGCAGCCCGGAGCGGGTCCTGGCGCCGGCCTCCCTGCTGGTCCGCGACGCGACGGTGGATCGCCCGCTCCGCGCTCACGCGCTGGGGCTGCTGGTGGAGGCCCACCTCGCCCTCGGCCAGCGGGCGCAGGCGGCGGCGGTCCTGGCGGAATTCCCGGGGCTCACGCCGGCCCTGGAGCAGCGCCTGGCCACGGAGCAGCGCCGCCAGCGCCTCTCCATCGCCGCGGGGGGGGTGCTCGTGGCGCTGGGGGGGGTGCTGTTGCTCTCCCTCGGGAGGCTCCGGGGTCGCCTGGGGAGGGTGGCGAGGCTACTCCTGGCGCCGACCAGCCTGATCACCGTCGCCTTGCTGGTGGGAGGAGGGTCTTTTTTGACATGCGCTTACGACGAGGCCCTGAGCCTTCGTCCCTTTGTGCTGCTGGGGGCGGGGGTGTGGCTGGTGGACCGGAGCGTGGCGGTGGGGAGGGAAGCGGTGGGGGAGACCGCGGGGAGGCGAGCGGCGCTGGGGGTGCTGGGGGTGCTGGGGGTGCTGGGGGTGGCGTTCCTGGCGCTGCTGGCGAGCGATCCGCTGTACCTGGAGAGCTTCGGGCTGTGATCGAGGGGGCTGTGCTTGACGGGCGGGGTGGAGCGGGCTAGAGAGCGCCCCCCTCGCTGCCAGGGCCAGGCGCCTTCGGGGTGCCCCGGTCGATCCGCCCGCGACCTGCCTACGACGGTGATCCTGCGGCGAGTGACGGTGAAGAGAACAACCTCGACGGGCGACGAAGAGAGCGTGACATGAACAGCAACCCCGGGATCTTCGGCAAGAAGATCGGCATGACCCAGTTCTTCCGCGCGGACGGTTCGGTGGCGCGGTGCAGCGTCATCGACGCGAATACGGTGGTGGTGGGCAAGCGGACGATGGAGCGGGACGGCTACTCGGCGCTGGTGCTCGGCTACGGCGACGCCAAGGAGAAGCACCTGTCGAAGGCGGCAGCGACCTCGTTCAAGAAGGCGGGGGCTCCGCTGAAGAAGGAGGTGCGTGAGCTCCGCTGCGCGCCGGAGTTCGCGGCGAAGTTCGAGATCGGGGCCAAGGTTCCGCTGAGCGAGGTCTTCGAGGAGGGGCAGTTCGTGGACGTGCAGGGGGTGACCCGGGGCCGCGGGTTCAGCGGCGTCGTGCGCCGCTGGAGCTTCGCGGGCTTCGTGCAGACCCACGGCACCCACGAGTACCGCCGCCACGGCGGTTCCATCGGCACCAACATGACCCCCGGCCGCACGCTGCCCAACCTGAAGATGCCCGGGCAGTACGGCAACGAGACCGTGAGCGTCCTGAACCTGAAGATCGCCCGGATCATGAACGACGAGGGCGTGCTGCTGATCGAGGGCGGGATCCCCGGGTCGCGCAACGGGTTCGTGACCGTCCGCGGCGCGATCAAGAAGAAGAACGGCGGCAAGAAGGCCTGATTCGGGGGCGCCCAGGGAGGGGGCGCAACGTCGAGGGGTCACACCGGAGGGGCAGAGCGGCGCCCCGAGTCCACGGGGCGGTCGTACACCTCGACGTCGAGGGCGAAGGTCTCGCGGAAGAGCGCGGATTTCTGCTCGACGGTCCAGAGCTCCAGCTCGTGGTCGGGGGCGGCGCGCACGTCCAGCCGGAGGCGGCCGCGGGTGATGGTGGCCTGCACGTCGCTCACCTTGCCCAGGTGCTCCCGGTCGAGGGCGTCCGCCAGCCGCAGGATGGACGCCAGCGAGCGCACCGCCGCCCGCTCCTCCCGGGAGAGCTCGCGGAAGTTCGGGTGGCTCGGGTCCGGGAAGCTCTTGCGGTGGTAGCGGGCGATGTTGGCCACCACCTTCCGCTCGGCGGGGGTGATGCCCATGAGGTCCGAGTTCTCGATGATGTAGAAGCTGTGCTTGTGGTGGCCCTCGTAGCGGATGAAATCGCCCACGTCGTGGAGGAGGGCCGCCGCCTTGAGCAGCAGCCGGTGGCGCTCGTTCAGCCGGTGGAGCAGCTTCAGGTCGTCGAAGAGCCGCGTCGCCAGCGTGGCCACCAGCAGCCCGTGGCTCTCGTCGAACTGGTAGCGGCGGCCCAGGCGGAGGCAGGTCTTGGTGAGGGCGTCCTCCTCGGCGATCGCGCTCCAGCGGGCGAAGCGCCGGTCGATCATGTCCTCCAGGATGCCTTCCTTGAGGCCCACCCCCGGCACCAGGATCTGCCGGTGCCCCGTGCGGCGGGCCACGTGCAGCAGGATCTGCGCCGCCGGGACGATGGTGTCGGCGCGGTCGGTGCGGAGGTTGTAGCGGCGGATCCGCTCGTTCACCGGGAGCGCCGCCAGGTCGGCGGTCAGCCTCTCCACCGCGTCCAGGGAGATCATCCCCGCCGCCGTGTCGGGGCAGAGCTGGAGGAGCGTCTCGGTGGTGCCTCCGGTGGCGACGAGGACATCCGGGCGCCCCCGCGCCAGCTCCGCCTGGACCTCGGCGAGCACCCGCTCGACGTACTCGTCCACCAGCTCCGCATGCCGGGCGTCCACCGGCGCGTCCGTCTCCAGGAAGGCCTCCAGCAGCCGCACGGTCCCCAGCGGCAGCGACTGGGATGCCTTCGGCTCCCCCTGCTCCAGGAGCGTCAGCTCGGTGGACCCGCCGCCGATGTCGATGAGCAGCGCGTTGCCTTGCTCCGGGGAGAGGCGGCGCCGCACGGCGAGCTGCACCAGCCTCGCCTCCTCCACGCCCTCGATCACCTCGACGTGGACCCCCGCCTCCCGGTAGGCACGCTCCACCAGCGCCTCCGCGTTGTCCGCCTCCCGCACCGCGCTCGTCGCCACCGCCCGGTACTGATCGACCTTGCTCTCGTCCATCGCCTCCCGGAACTGGCGCAAGGCCTCCGTCGCCGAAGAGATCGCCTGGTTGGTCAGCGTCCCGGTCAGGAACACCTCCCGCCCCAGCCTCACCGGCGCTCGCAGGGTCGTGATCTCGCGCCAGACGAGCGAGGCCGCCGGGGTCGTCAGGGTGCCGCGATCCGCCTCCACGATCCGGAGCCTCATCGCGTTGGAACCCACATCTATGGCAGCAAACCGGGCCATGCGGCGCGGACCCTAGCGCCGTCTCTCCTCACCGCCAACCGCGACTTGGTGACATCCTCGTGATCGATGGAGCGTTGCCCTCGCCGCCCGCTCTTCGCTAGGCTCTCCTCGCTATGCTACGCTCCTTGATCGCTGCCTTCGCGCTCTCCCTCCTCCCCCTCGGCCCGGGCTGCTCCACGCCGCCCCCTCGGAGCGCGAACCCGACCAAGCCCGTGCCCGAACGCCGCGCCCTCGAGATCATCGGCCGCGCCGTCCGCAAGAAGAAGATGACCCCCGTCGAGGGCCACGAGATCACCACCCAGCTCGGCGGCAAGCTCCGCGCCGACGTGATCCTCCAGGAGCACAAGTGGGGCATCGCCTTCCTCACCGCCAACGACCTCACCCAGGAAAACGCCGAGCCCCTCCCCAAGAAGGATCCCAAGCGCCCCAACGCCCTCGTCGTCGTCGACGCCGTCAACAAGGAAGACACCGGCCTCAAGGTCCTCGTCCTCTTCGAGCGCGATTACCTCTACGACGACCAGGTCGGCGAGGACCACGAGCAGACCATGATCACCGCCGAGAGCGCCATCGAGCGCGACGTCACCGACTTCCTCGTCCAGGCCGGCGTCCAGGGCTGGGAATGACCCCGATCCCCATGCCTCGCCCCCCCAGCCCCCGGGGCCCAGCCCCCGGCGTCGATCACCTCGCCTTCCTCCGCGCCAAGCGCTGGGCCTCCTTCGCCTCCGCGGGCCTCCTCCTCGGTATCCTCCTCACCGCCACCCGCGGCGCCCTCCTCGGCCCCTGGCGCGACCTCGCCTCCCTCCTCGCCCCCTGGCTCTCCGTCGCCTCCCTCGCCGCCGCCATCGCCGCTGCCCACAACCTCGGCCGCTGTGGCCCAGACCCAGGTTCCTGACCAGACTGGGTAAAAAATGACCCTTTGCGGGAGGTTACTGAAAGCGATAATCAACAACCCGTCGTCATGTACGTATGCCTTTGCAAAGGGGTTTCCGAGCGAGCGGTGCGGGCGTGTCTCCAGAAGGGGGCCCGGACGGTGCAACAGGTAGGGCTCGGGTGCGGGGCGGGAACGGACTGCGGAGCTTGCCGCGGCGTGATCCGCGAGATGATCGAGGAGCACGAGGAAGACGCGGAGAACGGGCGGGTGCATTTGCCCCTGGCGGCTCCAGCCTGAGGGGGCACGTCCGGGGACACCGGCATGTCCGGCGCCGTCTTCGTCGAACCCTGGTACCATCCCGCCATGGATCATTTCCTGGTGCTCTCCGCCCTCGGGACCGATCGCCCCGGCCTGGTGGCGGAGCTGACGCAGTTCCTCGTGAAGCAGGGGGCCAACGTTGAGGAGAGCCGCATGGTGACCCTCGGCGCCGAATTCGGCGTGATGATGCTCCTCTCGGGCTCCGCCGCCGCCTGCGAGCGCATCGCCGCCGAGGGCACGTCGATCGCGTCCTCTCTGGGCCTCCAGCTCCTCACTCGCCCCACCCGCGACCCGCGGGAGCAGCGCCCCGCCAAGGCCATTCCCCACGAGATCCGCCTCGAAGCCATCGACCGGGAGGGCATCGTCCACGCCCTGGCCGAGGAGCTTCGTCGCCTCGACCTCAACATCGTCGACCTGGAGACCAGCTCGTTTGCGGCCCCTTTCTCCGGCGGCACCCTGTTCCGCCTGGAGGCGACCGTCGATGTTCCTCCCGGCAAGCCGCTCCGGGCGCTCCGCGACGCCCTCGACGCCCTGGCGGACCGCGAGAACCTCGACATCGAGATCCGGTCCCGGGCCTGAGCGTGGCCGACGACCTCCTCGACCCCGCCTTCCTCCGGGAGCTGGAGGCGCTGCGGAGGCGCCTGGAGATCCGCGCCCGCAGCGGCGCCGCTGGCGAGCGCCTCGCCAGCCGCCGCGGCAGCTCCGTCGAGTTCCAGGAGCACCGGCCTTACGCGCCCGGCGACGACCCACGGCGCATCGACTGGATGGCCTACGCGCGCTCCGGCGAGCCGATGATCAAGCTGTTCCGTGCCGAGGAGGACGTGGTGGCGCGGCTGCTGGTGGACCGGAGCGCCTCCATGGGGTTCGGCGAGCCCAGCAAGCTCCAAGTCGCCCGGAGGCTCGCTGCGGCGGTGGGCTACCTGTCGCTGGCCCGCCTCGAGCGCGCTCAGCTCGTCGAGGCCGCCCCGGAGCGCACCCTGGCGCGTCCGGCGGTGCGAGGCCGGGCGTCGCTGTCGGGGCTGCTCCGCTCCCTGGGCGCCCTGGAGGCCGAGGGCGCCGTCGATCTGGCGAAGGCCATCGACAGCGTCGTGCGCCAGAGCGCAAGGCCCGGGTTGCTGGTGGTGCTCAGCGACTTCTTCGACGCAGGGCCGGTCCTGGGGGCGCTCGGCAGGGCCCGGGCGGCGGGCCATGACGTGGCGCTGCTCCAGGTGGTGTCCCCCGAGGAGCAGTCCCCGTCGCTGGAGGGCGACCTGCTCCTGGAGGACGTGGAGACCGGCGAGACCGTGGAGATGACCGCCGACGCCGACGCCCTGGAGGCCTACACGCGCCGCTTCGCCGGGCTCTGCGACGAGCTCCGCTCCTTCGCCCGGCGTCGGGGGGCCACCTACGTCCGGGTCGTGGTCGGAGAGCCGCTGGAGGAGGCCATCCGTCGGATGGTGAGCCGGGAGTGCGACGGAAGCTCGCGCGGCATCAGGGCTTCTTTACCCGGTAGACGGTGCCCCCGGCAGAAGCGTCGCCAAGGAAGAGAAAGGTGCTGCTGGTGGCGAGCACGCCCGGCTTGCGAAGCTTCTCCCACAGGAGCGTGGGCGCCTCGGTGCAGGCCGGGAAGGGGCACCCCATCGCCGTCGACGAAAGGGGCGAGCCGGTGTCGTTGACCCAGTAGATCCCGTCGGCGTCGGCCCGCAGCACCCGGACCCCCTGGATCGGGTACGCGGAGGGGGGCCCCAGCGCCGCCGCGGGGGCGCAGGAAGACGCCTGGCAGGAGCGTAGCGGCGAGGAGAGGCCCTCCTCCATCCAGAACAGCCGGCCGCCGTGGAACGCGAGGCGGGAGGGCGCCTTGAGCAGCTTGGCCAGCTCCTCTCCCTTGCCCCCGGAGCCCCCCGCGTCCAGCCGCTCCAGCAGCCCGTTGCTCGCGGAGAGATCCCCGCGGTTGATCCAGAACACGGAGCCCTCCCCGACGGCGACGGCGCCGGGCCGGTACTCGTTCTTTTCCGGCGTCATCAGCGTGGGCGACGCGCAGCCGAAGCGTCCGCAGCGGTGGACCGTCCCGTCGGTGAAATCCGGGCTCGTTCCCTCCTCGACCCAGAACATCGAGGTCGCGTCCAGGGCGAGCCCCAGCGGCTTGACGTTGGTGACCAGCGCCGTCAAATCCGCGCAGTCCGGCAGAGAGCAGCCCGAGATCTTCCCCTCCTCCGCGAGGAAGAGGTGCCCCTGATCCGCCAGCATCTCCCGCGGGGCGTTGATCCCGCCGGCGAGCTCCTTCGCCGCTCCTCCCGCCACCGGCGCCCGGAACAGCTTGCCGCTCCGCACCCAGTAGACCTCCGTCTCCGTCGCCGCCACCGCCTCGATGTTCCCCGAGTCGTCCGCCGCACCGGCGCTCCACACGATCCCGGACCCCACCGTCCCGCCCTGCCCCGCGCTGCCCCCGTCCCCGCCTTGCCCTGCTCCCCCGCTGGCGCCTCCTCCGCTCCCTGCGGTGCCGCCTTGCCCCGCCTCGCTCCCCGCCGCGCCGCCGTTGCCCGCACCG
>CAZSDX010000047.1:0-20397 GCA_964605685.1 uncultured Polyangiaceae bacterium | reverse complement strand
CACCGCCCGGGCCCCGCCGGAGAATTCCAGGTCGCCCGGGTACACCAGCAGGGGGCCGTGGTCCTGCGGGATGCCGAGGAGGTCCAGGGCGGCGCGGCGCTCCTGGTCGGTGGGGGGCTCCGGGGCGCGGAGCGGCGGCAGGATGACCTCCAGGCGGGCCGGGGAGGCGCCCGCGGCGACCAGGCGATCCAGGGTGGAGCGGCTCTGGCAGGCCACGAGGTCGCCGAAGAGGAGGCGAGGCGCTCCGTCGAAGGAGCGAGGGACCGAGGCCACGGTCTGGAGCGCCGGGACCCGGCGGACGGAGACCGCGAGGCGGGCGGCGGCGGAGGACGGCGGGTTGGGGGCGAAGACGAAGTGCCAGAGGTCGTGGCGAGGACCGAGGAGCAGGCGGCGGAGCACCCGGGCGTTGTCCGCGAGGGCCGGGGCGAAGGAGCCAGGCGCGGCGTAGACCGGCTCGACGGCGACGGTGGGGCCCGGAGGCGGGGCGCCCGGGGGAGCGAGGACCGTGGGGGAGGCGGAGGGGAGGTGCGTCGTCAGGTCCCGGACGAAGCACCGCGTCCCGTCGTGGTAGGGCGGGGCGATGGGCTTGGAGACAAAAAGAACGCGCATCGTGGAGGCGACCGACTTTCAAGATGTAAGCTGGCGAGCGTCAACTCTGTTGGGGGCACCATGAAGAGAAAGATCGCGGCGTGCCTGGCGGCATGCCTGATGGCCCTGCCGCCCACGCCGGCGGCGGCGTTCTGCGGGTTCTACGTGGGGGGCGCGGACGCCGAGCTGTTCAACAACGCGACCCAGGTGGCGCTGATGCGCGAGGGGACGCGCACGGTGCTGAGCATGGCCAACAACTACCAGGGGCCGCCCAGCGACTTCGCCATGGTGGTCCCCGTGCCGGTCATCTTGCAGAAGGAGAACGTCAAGACCCTGCCGCAGGGGCTCTTCAAGAAGCTGGATCAGCTCACGGCACCCCGGCTGGTCGAGTACTGGGAGCAGGATCCTTGTTACGTCCCTCCCCCGATGCAGTATGTCCCTGTGCCCTCGATGCCGATGGCCGCTCCGGCCCCGGCGGGGGGCGCTCCGGCCTCGCTGGGGGTGAAGATCGAGGCGCAGTTCGCCGTGGGGGAGTACGAGGTGGTGATCCTGTCGGCGGAGAACTCGATGGGGCTGGATACCTGGCTTCGCCAGGAGAAGTACAACATCCCCCGGGGAGCGGAACCGGTGCTCAAGCCCTACGTCCAGGCGGGCATGAAGTTCTTCGTCGCCAAGGTGAACATCGCCAAGGTGAAGAAGGAGGGGAACAGGACCATGCTGTCCCCGCTTCGCTTCCACTACGACAGCGAGAAGTTCGAGCTGCCGGTGCGGCTGGGGCTGCTCAACTCGTCCGGCAAGCAGGATCTGCTCATCCACATCCTCGCCCGGGGCAAGCGCTACGAGGTCGCCAACTACAGGAACGTCACCATCCCCACCAACCTCGACGTCAAGGAGGACGCCCGCGACAAGTTCGGCGCCTTCTACACGGCGCTCTTCGACCAGACCGCGAGCCAGAACCCGGGCGCCGCGATCACCGAGTACGCCTGGGATGCCTCCACCTGCGACCCCTGTCCGGGGCCTGCCCTCGACCCCTCCGAGCTGGCCACCCTGGGGGCCGACGCGCTCCCGGGGGCCAGCCCGGGATCCTCGCCGATCCTGCCCGGTCCGCCGGGGATGGGGCCTCCGGGGGGGATGCCTGTTGCTCCCGTGTGGTTCGGGGGCGGAGGCTTCGTCATCACCCGGATCCACCTGCGCTACGGCAAGAACACTCTGGGGGAAGACCTGGTGTTCCGCGCCGCCGAGCCCATCGCCGGTGGGCGCGAGGTGCCCGTGGACGGCAAGCTGGAGAAGGGCGCCCGCAAGGACGGGATGAACAATTTTCAGGCGCGCTACGCCATCCGTCACCCCTGGACCGGCCCCATCACATGCAAAAACCCACGCCGTGGGATCTGGGGGGGGCCGCCGCCGACGGTCAAGGAGGTCGCCCACGGGCCCCAGGCGGCCACCGAGCTGGCCTTCGCTCCCCGCGGCACCGTCAAGCTCTCCTCCATCGTGCGCGAGCCCATCCCCGAGCTGAACATCACGCCGGGCGGCAAGGATCCTCCGCTCTCTCCCGAACTGAGCGGCCCCGGAGGGCCCCCCGGCACCAAGGGCGGAGGCTGCGCTGGGTGCTCCGTCGGCGCCTCGCAAGGCGGCGTCGCTGCGGCGGTCGGGCTGCTGGCAGCGCTGGGGGCTTCCCTGGGTCGAAAGAGGCGTCGTTCCGGGAAACACCAGCCAGGTTGATGCATCTGTGCTAGGCTGCCGCTGGTGCAAGAGGAATCCCCCGTGGTGGGTTCGCCGCTCGTGGATCTCCTCGGCGACGCCCCCGAACTCAAGGACCCCGCCGAACCCCCGCTGAAGCGGGCCTTCTGGACAACCTTCAACACCGCCCAGGCTGCCTTCACCATCGGCTGGTCCGCCTTCTGGATCAGCGCCGCCCTCGGGGTCACCCTCGTCACCCGCTCGCCCCACCAGGCGCTCACCATGGCCCGCACCATCTGGGCTCCCGGGCTGCTCCGCGGCGCCGGTGCCCGGCTGATCGTCCAGGGCGGTGGCGACATCGACTGGGACGCTCCCGCCCTCTTTGTCTGCAACCATCAGTCGATGATCGACATCCCCACCGCCTTCATGGCGTTGCCCTGCGATCTGCGCTTCATCGCCAAGCAGGAACTGGCCCACGTGCCGTTCCTCGGCTGGTACATGCGCGCCACCGGGATGATCTTCGTCGCACGCGGCGAGGGGACCAAGGCTCGCCAGAGCATCCGCCTTGCCGGCGAGCGGGTCCGCTCCGGTGCCAGCGTCCTCGCCTTCCCCGAGGGGACCCGCTCCCTCGACGGGAAGATCCACGAGTTCAAGAAGGGCGCCTTCGTCGTCGCCATCGAGGCCCAGGTCCCCATCGTCCCGGTCGCCATCGAGGGCGCCCAGCGCGTGCTCCCTCGCGGCGGCTTCCGCGTCCGTCCCGGCGTCATCCGCGTCGCCATCGGCAAACCCATCCCCACCCGCGGTCTCCGCTACGAGGACCGCGATCCCCTCATCGCCCAGGTCCGGCAGGCCCTCGCCGCCCAGCACCGCTCCATCGGTGGTCTGGGGCTCTGATTCCTCCTGGACCCTGGGAAACCCCAGCTCTTCAGGGGGTGAAGGTTGCGCGCCCGGCACGATTCGAACGTGCGACAACCGGTTCCGTAGACCGGTGCTCTATCCAGCTGAGCTACGGGCGCTGAGGTGGGCCGAACTATCGTCACCGAACCCCCCTTCGTCAAGGAAAAAAGATCCCGGGGCCAGCAAGCGCTGACCCGTGGGGAGGTGTGACACGAATGTCAGGGGTGGGAGCCCGCGGTAGGTGTGGATCTTCGCAAAAACCTGCAAGATCGGTCGGGTTGTCAAAGTGGCACGCGGCGTGCTCACGAGGGAGCATCCTTGCCAACTTGACTTGCCGCGGTCCCCTTACCCCTTGCTCCCCGCGGTCCTTGTCCTGGTTGCCTCGCTTCTCCTTGCCTCAACTTGCCCTTCCTTCCTCACCGCTTGATCCCGCGCTTATTGAACGGCTTGTTGGACAGCTTACCTAGTCACTTCCTTCCCAACCCGCTTCCCCTGCCCGAAAATTCCTGACGGCGCGCCCTGACCAACCGGCGCGCCGTTGCCCTTTTAAGATCCAGGGCTCGTCTGGTTCACTTTCGCCGTTTTTTCCGGGGCCGATCCTGCTTCTTGCTCCCCCCGGATGGCGTCGTGTCCTCGTCGGGAGCCACCGCTCCGTCCTCGTCCACCTCGGTGGGGGGCTCTTCCGAGGCACCGCTCTGCAGGATGTGGCGCTTCGCCGAGAGCCGGGGGCCAAACAGGTGATCGTGGGGGGCTTCCGCGTGGCAGCGGGAACAGAAGGGGAGGAGGCCCCGGGTCTCCACCACCCCCTCGGGGTTGATCACCAGGTACTCCCAGTCGCCTCCCCCCGGATCAAACCCCGCCGCCCGCTTCTCCATGGCGTAGATCTGCTGGGGGTTGCCCGCGAGGTCGTGGTGAAATTCCAGGGCGATCGACCCCTCCGGGGCCACCGCGTCGGGGGACAGCTTCGGGTAGAGAGCCCAGAGCGCCCCGTTCACCCGCACCTCGCCGGACCAGTAGGGTGGATTGTGACCTGACGAAGGTAGGCGTCGATCATCCGCGGTGTGGAAGGATGACACCGATGCCATGGGGGGCCAGGGATCCGCCGAGGCCCTGGAAGGTGTGCGTTGGCGCTCGGAGAGGACGTGGGGTTGCTCCGAGGTGCCCGGGCGCCAGGCCGCGCCGGAAGAGCAGGCAGAAAGGACCCACCCCCCCGCAACCGCCAGGGCGTGCCATAGTGTCAGCGGCCTCCGGGAGAGACCTGGAGAGCCGCCCGAAGAGGATGTTGACCGGATGAAGGGCTGGGTTTGCCTGGGCATGGTGGGCATGGGCGTGGCGCTGTCGGGCTGCGTCGCAACAAGCGTGCTCACCCCTCCTCCGGCCCCGGCTCCGACCGAGGAGCGGCCCTGGATCGGGATCGGGATGGCCGAGCCAGAAGCCGGGCAGGAAGGGGTGGTGGTCAAGCGGGTGTACCGGACTTCCCCCGCCGATGAGGCCGGGCTGGTGGCGGGAGATGTGCTGCGGGGGGTGGAAGGCAAACCCGTCAACCACCCGGGGGAGGTCAGCTCCGCGCTGCGAACGAAGCGCCCCGGGGAGGTGGTCGAGGTCATCGTGGAGCGCAAGGGGAATCCGCTCCGGGTGGCGGTGAAGCTGGAGCCCTTCCCGGGGGTGGAGGAGGCGCTCCGGCGGGACCGGGTGGGGGCCGCCGCCCCGGAGCTCTCCGGGCTCGTGGCCGTGCAGGGGACCGCACCCCTGACGCTGGCGGGGCTCCGGGGCAGGGTGGTGGTCCTCGACTTCTGGGCGTCCTGGTGCGAGGTGTGCCGCAAGACCGCGCCGCTCCTCAACCGCTGGCACGAGCGGCTGGAAGCCCAGGGCGTGGTGGTGCTCGGGGTCTCAAATGACACCTTCGGGGCCGCTGCCCGCGGGGTGGCTTCCTTCGGGATCCGCTACCCGGTGGCCGTCGACCAGGGGGAGAGCGCGTTCGCCGCCTACGGAGCCACGTCGCTGCCCACGCTGTACGTGCTGGATCGCAAGGGCGTGGTGAGGGCCGTGGAGGTCGGCTTCCGCCGGGAGAACCTGGGGCGCGTGGAGAGGCTGCTCGTGGAACTGCTCGACGAGAAGGCGCCGTGATCCGCCCGCTGGAGGAATTTTTGTGGACGCTTCGGCGCCACGGCTTCTCCTTCGGTCCGGCGCAGGCCGCGGACGCCGCCCGGGCCGCGGCGCTGGTGGGCTGGGAGGACCGGTGGCAGCTCCGGGAGGCGCTGGCGCTGGTGCTGCTGAGGCGGAACTCGGAACGTCCCCGCTTCGATGGACTCTTCGACGCCTTCTTCCGGGCCGAGAAGGCCCACGCCCGGGATCTGTTCCGGCGCCTCACCGACCGGGGCGCCTCGGAGGAGGAGAGCGAGAAGCTCCGGGCGCTGCTGGGGGCGCTAGCGGGGGAGCCCGGGGCCGCCGGAGAGGCGGCGCGGGCGCTGCTGGGGCTGGCCCCGGAAGAACTGGACGGGAGGATGGCCAGCGCCGGAGCCAAGGCGGCGCTCTCCGGGCTCACCAGCCGGCGCCAGGTGGGCTTCTTCGCCCAGCGGATGCTGGCGGTGCTGGGGCTGGACCGGGCCGCGGGGCAGCTCGCCCAGCTCCGGGCGCTGCTGGAGGCGGAATTCGGGGAAGAGCGGGGGGCGCTGCTGGTGGAGCTGCTCCGGGGGGAGCTGGATCGGTGCCGGAGCGAGGTGCGGCTGGCGGTGGAGGAAGCCGCCCGGGAGCGGGAAGAGGCGTCGGGGCAGGGGCGATCCTTCGAGGGGCTGGACGCGGGCGAGGTGGAGGAGGTGCGGAGGGCGGTTCGGGCGCTGGGGGAGAAGCTCCGGGGGGCCGCCCGGGTCCGGGAGCGACGCAGGCGGCAGGGGCGGGTGGACGCGCGCAGGACGCTCCGGGCGTCGACGCGGTGGGGAGGCGTCCCGATGCGGCTGCTGCGGAGGAGGCGGGCCAGGCGCAGGCCGCGGCTCTGGGTGCTCTGCGACGTGAGCGACTCGGTGCGGGCGGCCTCGGTGTTCCTCCTGGAGTTTGTCGCCGTCGCCCAGGAGCTCTTCGAGCGCACCCGCACCTTCGTCTTCGTCAGCGAGGTGGCGGAGACCACCAAGATCTTCGCCGAGCGCCCCCTGGAGCAGGCGCTGGCAGCCGTGCTCGGAGGAGGGGCGGTGAGCGTCGCGAAGAACTCCAATTACGGGCGGGCGCTCCGGGATTTCGAGGAGCGATTCGGGCGAGAGATCGACCGGCGCAGCACCGTCGTCATCGTCGGCGACGGGCGGACCAACTACGGCGAGGCCGCGGTGGAGGCCGTGGAGCGCCTTCGCGAGCGCTCCCGGGCCCTGCTCTGGCTCTGCCCCGAGCCCGCGTCCCGGTGGGGGACCGGCGACAGCGCCATGCCCCGCTACGCCCGCGCCTCCTCCGAGGTGCTGGAGGCCACCACCGCTCGCCAGCTCGAAGCGGCGGCTCGGGCGCTTGCACGGCGTCGCTGAATTCCCTGTCCTTCTCCGGTGGCGTGGGCCAAAACCGCCCCCATGACCGAGCCCTCTCTGGCGGACTGGTGTTCCCTCCGCGCTCTGCCGGGTGCCCCCCGGGTCGCCCTCGGGACCATGAACTTTGGCGGCCGTACCCCGGAGCCCGAGGCACGCCGTATCCTCGACCTGGCCCTCGACCGGGGTATCACCCTGCTGGATACCGCCAACCTCTACAACGACGGCGTCTCCGAGCAGATCGTGGGCCGGGCGCTCGCCGGGCGCCGTGGCCGGGTGTTGCTCGCGACCAAGGCGGGACTCCTGCGGGTCGGAGGGCGCCCGGAGGGGCTCGCCCCGGCGGCGCTCCGGGCGGCCCTGGAGGCATCCCTCGTCCGCCTCGGCACCGACCACGTCGACCTCTTCTACCTCCACGCCCCGGATCACCAGACCCCCATCGAGGACACGCTCCAGGCCGTCGACGCCCTGGTGCGGGAGGGGAAGACCCGGGCCTGGGGGGTCTCCAACTTCGCCTCCTGGCAGATCCTGGAGATGTTCCAGCTCTGCGACCACGGGGCCGCCCCTCGCCCGGTGCTCTCCCAGGTCCTTTACAACCCCCTCCTGCGGCAGCTCGACCTGGAGTATGCCCGGTTCCGGGCGCGCTACCGGCTCCACTCGACGGTCTACAACCCGCTGGCGGGAGGGCTGCTGTCGGGGCGCTACACCGTGGGGAGCGCCGTGGTTCCGGGGTCGCGCTTCGACAAGAACGCCATGTACCAGCGGCGCTACTGGAGCCCGCGGATGCTGGAGCTGGCGGAGGAGCTCCACGGGATCGCCCGGGCGTCGTCCCTGTCGCTGGTGGCGCTGTCGTACCGGTGGCTGCTGAGGCGCGAGGTGGTGGACTCGGTGCTGGTGGGGCCCGCCACGGAGCAGCACCTGCTGGATGCGCTGGATGCGCTGCAAGAGCCGCTGCCCGGGGAGGTGGCCCGGCAGGTGGACGAGGCGTTCCTGCGGTGGAGCGGCACCGACACGAGCTACGCGCGATGAGCCTGCTGGCGCCGGGGGTGATGGATTTCCCGCTGGGGCCGGTGATCGAGCGGTTCCGCGAGGAGGGGTACGCGCGCCTGGGGAGGCTGGCGTCGCCAGACGCACTGGAGCAGATGCGCCGGCGGAGCGTGGAGCTGATGCTGGGGGAGGTGAGCTACCCGGGGTTGTTCTTCCAGATCGACACGGAGAGTGGGCGCTACGAGGATCTTTCCTACGGGCTGGGGTGGCAGGGGCCGAGCCTCAACTACCGGAAGCTGGAGAAGCTGGAGCTGGATCCGATCTTCCGGGCCTGGATCGAGAATCCGGCCTTCGAGCGGGTGGTGCGGGCGCTGATCCCGGGGCCGGTGGCGCTCTACCGGGCGACGCTGTTCCACAAGCGGGCGAGGGGAGGGACGGTGCTGCCGTTCCACCAGGACGGCGGCGCGCTCTGGGGGCTGGATCGCGACCCGGAGGTGCAGCTCTGGACCGCCCTGGACGACGCGCCGGAGGAGGCGGGAGGACTGGAGGTGGTCCCCGGGTCGCACCGGGGAGGGCTGGCGACGCCGCTGGGGGGGCTGGTCCCGAGGGAGCTGGTGGAGCGGGCCGGCGCCGAGGCGCGGGTGGTGCCGGTGCCGGCGCGGGCCGGGGAGGTGATCCTGATCCACAACTATCTGTGGCACCGCTCCGGGACCAACCGCACCGACGCCCCGAGGCGCGGGCTGACCGCCTGCTACCTGAGCGCGTCGACCCGGTGCATGCGCAAGCGGCGGGCTCCGCGGCGCTTCGTCCCGATGTTCGAGGGGAGCGGGTAGGCCGGGAGGGCTTCCGGCTCCGGGGCAGGCGGGGTAGCGTCGCCGGGACATGATCGACTGGCAGGCGGCGAGCGACGAGGCCATCGGGTACTTCAAGGATCTGCTCCGGTTCGAGACGGTGAATCCACCGGGGAACGAGCGGCCCGCGGCGGAGTACCTGGCGCGGGTGCTGGCCCGAGAAGGGATCGAGGCGCAGCTCATCGAGTGCGAGCCGGGGCGGGCGAGCCTGGTGGCGAGGCTGAAGGGCTCCGGGGGGAAGGGGCCGCTGCTGCTCAACGGCCACCTGGACGTGGTGCCGGTGGACCGGGATCAGTGGCTCCATGACCCCTTCGCCGCGGAGGAGGCGGAGGGCTGCATCTGGGGCCGCGGTGCCATCGACATGAAGAACATGGTGGCGATGTCGCTGATGACCATGCTGCTGCTCAAGCGCACCGGGGCGAGGCTGGATAGGGACTTGATCTTCGCCGCGGTGGCCGACGAGGAGGCGGGGTCCACGAAGGGCGCGCTGCACCTGGTGGACAGGCACCCGGAGCTGGTCCGTTGCGAGTACGTGCTCAACGAGGTGGGGGGCTACACGCTCCACTCGGGATCGGCGCGGATCTACCCGATCCAGGTCTCCGAGAAGGGGATCTGCTGGTTCGAGCTGGTGGCCGAGGGGGAGCCCGGCCACGGGTCGATGCCCCACCCGAACAACGCCGTGGTCAAGCTGGCGAAGGCGGTGGCGGCGCTGGGGTCGAAGAAGATGCCGCTCCACGTGACGCCGGTGGTGGAGAACTTCCTCCGGACCATGGCCGCCCACGCGCCGCCGCCCCAGCGCCAGCTCATGCCGCTGCTGCTCCAGCCCCGGCTGGCGGGGCACCTGCTGTCGCTCATCGAGCGGCAGGATCCTGCGCGGGCCATGGCCCTCAACGCGATGCTCCGCAACACCACCTCGCCCACGATGCTGGAGGCCGGGCACAAGGTGAACGTGATCCCCTCGACGGCGCGGGCGCAGGTCGACGGGAGGACGATCCCCGGGCAGAGCGTGGAGGATTTCCTGCGGGAGGTGCAGCAGGTGATCGGCCGCGCGTGGAAGATCAACGTGCTGACCCAGCACGATGGCACCGTGTTCCCCTCGACCACGCCGCTCTACGAGGCGATCTGCCGCGGCGTCGAGCGCCATGACCCGGGGAGCCTCCCGGTGCCCTACATGATCCCGGGGTTCACCGACTCCTTCGCCTACGGCAAGCTGGGGGCCATCTGCTACGGTTTCTCCCCGGTGCGCCTGGGCCCCGACCTCAACTTCACCCGGATGTACCACGGCCACAACGAGCGCATCCCCATCGACGGCTTCCGCTGGGGGACGCGGGTCTTCTTCGAGGTCGTCCGCGACTTCCTCGGGGGGGCGTCGTGAGCGGTGAGCGCAGCCTGTGGGCCTGGGGGTACGAAGATCGACGGCCAGACCCGGAGGATCTGCGCGGCCTGGTCAGCGGGCTCCTCGGCGTCCCGGTGGGCCCGCCCACCCCCGCCGCCTCCCTCGACCGGCTCGTGATGCCCGAGCGTCGCCTGGAGATCCCCAAAGACCTCCGGGGCATCTGCTCCACGGACCGGAGGGACCGGGCCATGCACACCTACGGCAAGGCGTTCCGGGATCAGGTGCGGGCGTTCCGGGGAGATTTTTCCGTGGCGCCGGACCTGGTGGCCAGGCCCCGGACCGAAGACGAGGTGGGGGCGGTGCTGGCGTGGGCGGAGGCGGAAGGGGTCGCGGTCATCCCCTTCGGCGGAGGGACCAGCGTGGTGGGCGGCGTGGAGGCGCCCGGGGGAGATCGGCGGGCGGTCAGCCTGGACCTGGAGGCCATGGACCGGGTGCTGGAGGTGGACGCGGAGAGCCGCGCGGCGAGGATCCAGGCAGGGGCGAAGGGGCCGTCGCTGGAGCGGCAGCTCGCCGAGCACGGGCTGACGCTGAGGCACTACCCGCAGAGCTTCGAGTTCTCGACCCTCGGCGGGTGGATAGCGACCCGAGCAGGAGGGCACTTCGCCACGCTGTACACCCACATCGATGAGCTGGTGGAGTCGCTCCGGGTGGTGACGCCGCGGGGGGTGATGGCGACCAGGAGGCTGCCGGCGTCCGGGGCGGGTCCGAGCCCGGAGCGGCTGCTGCTGGGGTCGGAAGGGATCCTGGGGGTGATCACCGAGGCGTGGATGCGGGTGCAGGAGAGGCCCCGCCACCGCGGGTCGGCGAGCGTGCGTTTCGCGGATTTCTCCGGCGGGGTGGCGGCGGCGCGGGCGGTGGCGCAGAGCCACCTGTACCCGTCCAACTGCCGGCTGCTGGATCCGCTGGAGGCGGTGATGAACGGGGTGCCCGCCGACGGCGGCGCGGTGCTGTTGCTGGGGTTCGAGTCGTCGGATCACTCCCCGGAGGCGAAGCTGCGGCGAGCGGTGGAGCTGGCGGAGGCGTGCGGAGGGGCGCTCACGCGGCCTCCGACGATCCGGGACGACGGGCCCGGGGCGCAGGGGCGCGGGGGCGATGCCACCGCGGAGGCGTGGCGCCAGGCGTTCTTCGACGGTCCTTACCGCCAGGGGGCGCTGATCGCGCTGGGGGTGCTGGCGGACACCTTCGAGACCTGCTGCACCTGGCGGGATTTCCCGGCGCTCCACGGGGCGCTGGGGGAGGCGGCGCGGGGAGCCTTCGAGCGCCTGGGGGGCCGGGGGGTGCTGTCTTGCCGGTTCACCCACGTGTACCCGGACGGTCCGGCGCCCTACTACACCTTCGTGGTGGGGGGCCTCGCCGGGGTCGACCTGCTGGACGCCTGGGCGGAGGTGAAGGGGGCGGTGAGCGACGCGCTCCTTGCGCACGGGGCGACGATCACGCACCACCACGCGGTGGGGAAGCTCCACCGGCCCTGGTACGATCGGGAGCGCCCCGGGCTGTTCGCGGCGGCGCTGCGGGGGGCGAAGAGGGCGCTGGATCCCGCGGGGGTGCTGAACCCGGGGGTGCTGATCGACGAGGGATGACGGCGGGGGGTGCTGTGGGGGGGGGGGGCTTGGTGTAGAGTGCCGGATCATGGATGAGACGATCCTCGACGCGCCGTTCTCGGGTTACCGGTGCCTGGTGATGATCCTCGCGGGGGGCGAGGGCAGGAGGCTGGGGCCGCTGACGGTGGACCGGGCGAAGCCGGCGGTCCCCTTCGGAGGACGCTACCGGATCATCGATATCGTCCTGTCGAACTTCGTCAATTCGGGGCTTCACCGGATCAAGGTGCTGACGCAGTACAAGAGCGCGAGCCTCGAGGAGCACATCGCCCGGGCGTGGCGGCTCTCGCCGATGCTGGATCAGTACGTCGAGACGATCCCCGCGCAGCAGCGCACCGGGAAGTCGTGGTTCAAGGGCAGCGCGGACGCGGTGTACCAGTCGCAGCACGTGATCGACGACGAGAAGCCGGATCTGGTGTGCATCTTCGGGGGCGATCACGTCTACAAGATGGATGTGCGGCAGATGCTCCAGGCGCACCTGCGCCGGGGTGCTGATCTGACGGTGGCGGCGATCCCGGTGTCCAGGGAGGAGGCGAGGGCCTTCGGGGTGATCGAGGTGGACGGGGAGGGGCGTATCCTGGCGTTTCACGAGAAGGTGGCCGATCCGCCGACGATGCCGGGGGATCCGACCCGGTGCCTGGCCAGCATGGGGAACTACATCTTCTCGACAGGGCCGCTGCTGGAGGAGATCAACACCGACGCCGCCAAGGAGGATTCGCATCACGATTTTGGCCGCGACATCGTGCCGTCGATGGTGCAGAAGGGGCGGAAGGTTTGGGTCTACGACTTCGCCACCAACGCGGTCCCCGGGGAGACCACCAACGGCTACTGGCGGGACATCGGGACCGTCGACGCCTACTGGGAGGCGCAGATGGATCTGGTGGCCATCCAGCCCCAGTTCAACCTCTACAACCAGCGCTGGCCCATCCGATCGATCTTCAGCCACGACCCGCCGGCGAAGTTCGTCTTCCGCGACGAGCAGAGCGCCCGCGTCGGCATCGCCACCGATAGCCTGGTCTCCCAGGGGGTCATCATCTCCGGCGGGCGCCTCCACCGGACGGTGCTGTCGTCGAGGGTGCGGGTCAATTCCTTCGCCGAGATCACCGACTCGGTGATCTTCGAGAACGTCAACATCGGCCGCTACGCCCGGCTCCGGCGCTGCATCATCGACAAGGACGTCGACATCCCCCCTGGGACGGACATCGGCTACGACCTGGAGCGCGATCGCCAGCGCTTTCACGTGAGCGACAAGGGGATCGTCGTCGTCCCCAAGCGCTCCAAGCTCCCCGGGTAACATGGGACGGACGATCCTCGTCGGCGACGTGCACGGGTGCCTCGCGGAGCTCCAGCGGCTCCTCGATCGGGTGGCCTACGCCTCGGCCGACCGGCTGATCTTCGTGGGCGATCTGGTGGCCCGAGGCCCCCGGAGCGCGGGCGTCGTCGCCCTCTGCCGCCGCCTCGGTGCCACGGTGGTCCGGGGCAACCACGAGGAGAAGCTGCTCCGGTGGCGCCAGGGGAGGACGTCCCACGACGATGGGTGCGAGGCCGTCGGTCCGCTGCACCTCCAGGTCGCCCGGGAGCTGACGGAGGAGGACTGGGCGTTCCTGGAGGCGACCCCGCTCTCCTGCGAGCTGCCCGAGCACGGCCTCTGGGTCGTCCACGCAGGGGTGCTCCCCGGCGTGCCGCTGGCCCAGCAGCCCCGGCGTGCTCTGCTCACCATGCGCTCCATCGGCGAGCTCGGTGAGCCCCTGGTGCGGGCGGGGTCCATTCCCTGGGGGTGCCGCTACCTCGGACCTGCCCACGTCGTCTTCGGCCACCACGCCCAGCCGCGCCCCCAGCTCCACCCCTTCGCCACCGGCATCGACACCGGCTGCGTCTACGGAGGCTCCCTCACGGCGATGGTCCTCGACCCGGGGCAGCCGGTGCCTCCGATCTGCGACCGGGGCTCGGTGCTCCACAGCGTCGACGCGCTCCGTCGCTGGTTCGGGAGCCGCTGAGCATGGCGCTCCGTCGCGTCCCGCTGGGCCCCGCTTCCTTCCTGCCGTCGCGGGGGTTCGTGGTGGTCCCGGTGCTGCCGCCCCACCGGCTCCCGGATGGAACCACGGCCCGCTCGGCGCTGGTGGGCCGGGTCGACGGCGAGCTGCGGGCCTATGCCAACGTGTGCCGCCACCTCGCCATTCCCCTCGATCTGGGCGACGGCTCGGTGATGGATGGAGATCAGCTCCGGTGCCACCACCACGGCGCGGTCTTCGAGCCCACCGAGGGGCGCTGCGTCCTCGGCCCCTGCCTGGGGATGCGCCTCTGGCCCTGGTCCGTCGAGCAGGACGCCCTGGGGGACGCCGTGCTGGTGGTCGGCGGCGAGCCGGAAGAAGACGATTTCTGAGCGAGGACCTCTCCCCCCGGCCCCCTCCCCATCTCCCGTGGGGAGGGGGAGATCCCCGGCAGTGGGAAAGGGAAGGGGGACTGTGACCCGAGTCAAATCGGTTCGGGCGAGCCTCCCGGATACCCCCGGGCGGAAGAAATCGGTTCGGGCGAGCCTCCCAGATACCCCCGGGCGGAAGAAATCGGTTCGGGCGAGCCTCCCAGATACCCCCAGGCGGAAGAAATCGGTTCGGGCGAGCCTCGCGGACACCCCCAGGCGGAAGAAATCGGTTCGGGCGAGCCTCCGGGGAGACTCTCTCCGGTGTCGCGGAGGCTCGCGCGAGCGGATTTGAGACGGGATTCAGACTCGACGTTCGCCGTTTGGTTCGAGAGCGTTCGGGAGCCGGGGTGAACCCCGGCGCCGGAACGAGTGCTGGGGGAAACGGAGGGAAAAAGCCCTCCAAGGAGGGCTCGCCAGGAGACGACCCATCGAGGCCGCCCTGGCGGCCTTGACCTCCCCGACCTCAGAAAACACACGTTCCGGCGCCGGGGTTCACCCCGGCTGCCTCTGGATCCTCTCGACAACACCTTGAACAGAACGGCGAACGTCGAGTCAGAGGGCGAGGGCCTCCCGGGCGACGGCGTAGGCGCCGTGGGGGCGGTCGTCGCGGTTGCGGGCCAGCAGGCGCATCACCAGGGCTTCGAGGGCGGGAGGGATGGCCGGGTTGCGGGCGGAAGGGAGGAGGGGGGTCTGGGACATCAGCCGCAGGAGGGCTTCCTGACGGCTGGTGACCAGGCCGTAAGGGAGCTCGAAGGTGAGGTACTCGTAGAGGAGCACGCCCAGGGCGAAGAGGTCGACGCGCTCGTCGAGGACCTGGTCTCGGGCGAGCTGCTCCGGGGCGGCGTAGCTGGCCAGAGCGGAGGTGGCCCCTGCGGCGGAGACGCTCTCGTTGTCGGCGCCCTGGGCCAGGACAAATTCGAGGAGCTGCACGTTGCCCTCGTGGACGGCGACGCTGTCGGGGCGAACGTGGCAGGGGAAGATTCCCTTGGCGTGGACCTCGCCGAGCAGAAGCGCGAGCTTGCGAAGGAGGCGCGGAGCCCCCTCGATGTCGGGGCCGACGCTCCGGGTGCGGCGCTGGTCGATGACCTCTCGGATGGTGAGCCCCGAGGGGGTATCCACCACCAGGAAAGGGAGCCCCTGGTAGTCGGCGGTGTCGTAGGTACCCGAGGCCCGGAGCACGGGGAACAGGGGCCCGGCGACCTCGTGGAGGATGTCGACCTCCCGGCGGAAGTGCTCGAGGTACGAGGGGCTCTTGGCGCCGCTCTGGGTCGGCACCTTGGCGACGAAGGAGCGCCCCCGGCTGTCCTCCGCCCGGAGGAGGGCCGTCTTGCCGGTGACCGCCGTCGCCTCCCGGATGCGGTAGGGGCCCAGCTTGCCGCTCGCGGGGGCGTAGCAGACGTGGGTCACGGTGGCCCCGCGCCGCGCCTGCATCATGTCGTCCACGGCGCGGATCACCTCGTCGGCGCTCTGGTAACGCTCGTCAGGGCGTCGTCGGGTGAGCTTGAGGATGATCTGGTCGAGGTCCCGGGGGATCTCGCCGATCCGTGAGGAGGGCGGGGGGACGTCCCGGGTCAGGTGCTGCGAGAGGGCGTCCAGGACGCTCTGGCTCTGGCCGAAGGGTCGGTCGTAGGTGAGGTACTCGAAGAGGATGAGGCCGAGACTGTAGAGGTCCGCCCGGGCATCGACGTTGTGCGGGGAGCGGGCCTGCTCCGGGGCGATGTAGTCCGGCGTCCCGAGGAAGTCCTTGTCCCGGGTCAGGTCCCCGCCGAAGTTGGCCCCGAGCTCCTCGCCGTCCTCGTCGTCGTCCTGGTGGGCGAGGCCCAGCAGGAAGTCGAGGATCTGCACCTGCTGGCCGCTGATGGCGATCTTGTCGGGCCTCAGGTTGCGGTGGATGATGCCGCGCTCGTGGGCCTCGGAGAGCGCCTCCGCCAGCGACCGAAGGAGGAAGGGGGCTCCGTGGATGTCGGGCCGCACCGCCGTCGCCCGCCGCTGGGCGATGACCTCCCGCAGCGTCGGCCCGATGGGCAGCGCCGTGACGATGTACGGGATGTTCCTGTGGTCGCCCGCGTTGTAACGGCCAAAGGCCCGGAGCATCGGGAACGCCGGCCCCGCGAGCTGCCTCAGGATCTGCACCTCCCGGTCGAAGCGTCCCCGCCAGGTGGAATCCTGGTAGCTCTCCTGCACCGGGATCTTCATCCCGAAGGGGCGCCCTTCCTGATCCACCACCGAGAGCAGGAGCGTCTTGCCTCCGACCCCCAGCACCGAGGAGAAGCGAAACGGTCCGATCTCCCGGTTGGGCGGGAGGAACCACAGGGGATCGTGGGCGGTCTTGCTCATGCCAGGCCCCGCAGGATACCGGAACCTGGTCTCGCGCGGGGGCCTTCGCTATCGCTCCCTTACCATGGCCGTCGTGGACCTCCTCTGGCCCGCTCTCCGCTGCTCCCCTGCGCGCCGTCTCACCCTCTCCTCGCAGCATCGAGGCGAGGCCCCCGCTGCCTTCGCCGCCGCCTTTGCCCGCTCCCCCGGGGAGGGACTCTGGTTTCTTGCCGTCGACGCTCTCACCTCGCCGCTCCCCGAGCCCTTGGCCTTCCTCCGCGACATCGCCAGGATGTTCCTCGAGCGCCTCTGTGCGCGCCCCGACCTCGACGAGGCCCCCCCCGCGCCGGGTGTCGAGCCGGATCCCGGCTCGCTCGGACCTCTCCTCGACCGCGTCCCTCCCTTCGAAGGCGCCGAGTACTTCTCCCTCGATGTCCTCCTTGCCCTGTGGCGCTCCCTCGACCGCGTCGCGGTCGACCTTGCCTCCTCCTTCCCTTCCTTCGGCGCCTTCCTGGAGGCTCGCGCTCCCCTCTGGCGCCGCGTCGGGCGCGTCACCTTCGTCCTCGCCGAGAACCGCCGCGACCCGGCCTCCCCCTTCGCCTTCCTCGCCACCTTCGCCCACCAGCTCAGCGACCACGGCGCCGTCCAGCAGCTCCCGCTCCTCCGCGCCCTCGAGCTCTACGGAGCCTCCGGGCAAAAGGACCGCCTCCTCCGGCTGATGGCCCCGCTGGAGCGCGCCGCCGCCGCCTCCCCCTTCGTGGCCCAGCTCGTCGAGAGCCACGCCGTCTACCGCCCCCTCGCCCTCTCCCCCCGCGAGGCCCTCGCCTTGCTCCGGGACGCCCCCGCCGTCGAGGCCGCCGGCGTCCGCGTCAAGATCCCCGACTGGTGGCGCTCCCGCCCTCGCCCCGTCGCCCACGTCACGATCGGCAGCAAGGCCCCGGGATCCATCGGCGCCGGCGGCCTCCTCGACTTCGATCTCCGCGTCGTCCTCGGCGACGAGGCGCTCTCCGAGGAGGAAATCCAGCTCCTGCTCCGCTCCGAGGCGGGCCTGGTGCAGCTCCGTGGCAAATGGGTCGAGGTCGACCCCGAGCGGCTGGCCCAGGCCCTCGCCCACTGGAAGAAGGCGGAAAAACTGGCGAAGAATGGCCTCTCCTTCGCGGAGGCGATGCGTCTTTCGATGGGGTTGCAGCGGGAGGAGCTTGCCCCGCAGCCGGAGGAGGTGCGCTCCTGGACGCGGGTGGAGCCGGGGCCCTGGCTGGAGGAGGCGCTGCGGCGCATGAGGGCGCCGGGGGCCGCGGAGCCTCCCCCGGGGCTGCGAGGGACGCTGCGCCCTTACCAGGCGGAAGGCGTCCGGTGGCTGGATCTGCTGGGAGAGCTGGGGCTGGGGGCCTGCCTGGCGGACGACATGGGGCTGGGGAAGACGATCCAGGTGATCGGGGCGATGCTGGCGCGCCGCCGGAGGAGGGCAGGGGAGGTGAACCTGGTGGTGGCGCCCACCTCGCTGCTGGCCAACTGGAGCGCGGAGATCGAGCGCTTCGCCCCGGAGCTCCGGGTGCAGGTGGCGCACCCGACCCTCGGGGAGCGCGAGCCCGAGGAGGGCAAGGACGTGGTGCTGACCTCCTACGGGATGCTCGCGCGGCTCCCGTGGCTCAAGGAGCGACGCTGGGGGATGGTGGTGCTGGACGAGGCCCAGCACATCAAGAACCCCACCTCCCGCCAGTCGAAGCTGGCCCGTTCGCTCCAGGGGGAGGCGCGGGTGGCAGTCACCGGGACGCCGGTGGAGAACCGCCCGGAGGACCTGTGGTCCCTCTTTGATTTTCTCAACCCGGGGCTGCTGGGATCGAGCAAGGATTTTGGCGCCTTTGTCCGCAAGGGGCTCCGGGGTGAGGCCAGCCTGGCCAGGATCCGGGGGCTGGTGCGTCCTTACCTCCTGCGACGCCTGAAGAGTGACCCCGCGGTGGCGGCGGACCTCCCGGATAAGACCGAGGTGCCCGCCTGGTGCCCGCTGAGCAAGCGGCAGATCGCCCTCTACCAGCGGGAGGTCGAGGCCCTTGCCTTGGCCCTCGAAGAGAACCAGGACGAGATGCGCCGCCGCGGCGCCATCCTGGCGGCGATGACCCGGCTCAAGCAGCTCTGCGATCACCCCTCGCTGGTGCTGGGCGACGGCGCCTTCGAGCCGGAGCACAGCGGGAAGCTGGAGCGCCTCGCCGTCCTGGCGGACGAGATCGCCCAGCGCCAGGAGCGAGCGCTGATCTTCACCCAGTTCCGGGAGATGGTGGCGCCGCTCGCCGCCTTCCTCGCCCGGATCTTCGGCGCTCCGGGGCTGACCCTGGACGGGAGCACCCCGGCACCCCAGCGCAAGCGGCTGGTCGACGCCTTCCAGCAGGACGACGGTCCTCCGTTCTTCGTCCTGTCGCTGAAGGCGGGGGGGGTGGGTTTGACCCTGACCGGGGCCTCCCATGTGATCCACGTGGATCGGTGGTGGAACCCGGCGGTGGAGGATCAGGCCACGGACCGGGCGCACCGGATCGGGCAGCGGCGCCACGTGCTGGTGCACAAGATGATGTGCCGCGGGACGCTCGACGAGCGGATTGACCGGATGATCCAGGAAAAGAAGGAGCTTGCCCGGGATCTGGTGGGGGAGTCGGCGGTGGCGGCCCTGACCGAGCTGCCCGATCAGGAGATCCTGGCGCTGGTGGCCCTGGACCTGGCGGCCGTTTCGGGAGACGCTTGAGCGCCATGTGGTCCCGGAGTCGCTCCCGCTCTTCCAGCAGGTACAGTGGTTTTTCCCCGTGGCCCGAGTACATCCCGGTGGCGGAGCGGAAGGCCCGGGCGGTGGCCCAGGTGGCGAAGATGGCCAAGCAGGGGCACAAGGTGGCCCCGGTGGTGATCGAGGGGCGCACCATCGCCTCCACGGTCTGGGGGAAAGCCTGGTGCAAGGCCCTCGAAGCCCAGGCCGATCTGGCGAACCGTCTCGGGCGAGGGCGCTCCTACGTGCGCCACAACTGCGTCATCGATCTCCAGCTCAAGGGGCGGGAGGTCCGGGCGCTGGTGCAGGGGACCGAGCTTTACCATGTGCGCATCGACTTCGCCCAGCTCCCCCAGGAGCGGTGGCGCAAGGTGGTCGAGGCCTGCTCGGGGAAGATCGGGTCCATGGTCGAGCTGCTCCAGGGGAAGATCTCCCGCGGGGTCATGGAGGTCGTCGCCCACCCGGAGGACGGGCTGTTCCCGAGGTCCGGCGAGATGAAGCTCTCCTGCTCGTGCCCCGACGGCGCCTGGATGTGCAAGCACCTGGCCGCGGTGCTCTACGCCATCGGCAACCGCCTCGACACCCGTCCCGAGCAGCTTTTCGAGCTCCGGGGCGTCGACCCCGGGGAGCTGCTGACCTCCGCGCCCCGGGTCGCCTCCAGGGCCGCCGGCTACCAGGAGCTCGAAGGCGACCTCTCCGAGATCTTCGGCGCCGATCTGGACGGCGACGTTTCCCCGCTGTCGGTGGCTCCTCCCTCGTCCCTCGCCGCCTCCAGCACCGTCCGTCCCCGGAAGGCTGCGGCTCCTCCGAAGGCCCCTGCGGTGAAGAAGGCCCCTGCGGCGAAGAAGGCTCCGGCGGCGAAGAAGGCCCCGGAGAAGCCCGCGAAGAAACCTGCTCCGGCGAAGAAGGCTCCGGCGGCGAAAAAGACCACGCCCGAGAGGACGAAGAAGGCTCCCGTCGTGAAGAAGTGGTCCTGGAAGATCTGAGCGAAGGGGCCTCACCCGCCAGCGCACAAGGGAGCACGAACGAGTACGGCCACGAGGACGAGTACGCCCACGGGGAGTTGGTTCAGCGACCGATGCGCTTGCGGATGGCGTCGCGGACGTCGGCAGGCAGGGTGGTGAAGGCTTCGTCGGGAAGCATCTTGAGGAGGTGGTCGGGCATCGCCAGGATCGCCCGGTCGCCCAGATCTACCAATCGCTGCTCCGGCGCGAGCCCTGCCAGCCGCTGCTCGGGGGCGAAGCGGGGCAACACCTGCTCCGGCGTCAGCCCTGCCAGTCGCTGCTCGGGGGCGAAGTGGGGCAACACCTGCTCCGGCGCCAGCCCCGCCAGCCGCTGCTCGGCGGGAAGGGCTTCCACGATCTCTCCCACAAGCTCCGGCGTCTTCTCCGCCACGCTCTTCGCCAGCTGCGC
>CAZSDX010000046.1:0-20406 GCA_964605685.1 uncultured Polyangiaceae bacterium | reverse complement strand
TGAGACGTGGTACGTCCAGTACTCTCCGGGGGGGTGCCAGGACAACACCTACTACTGCGCCAATACGAACAAGGGGTTGAACCGGGTCGTTCGCGGGGGAGGGTACAAGGATCCTCCGGCGATGCTGAGGGCAGCTGCGCGTGGATACTGGGCACCCACCTACACCAACACAAACGTTGGGTTCCGCTGCGCGTACATCGCGCCGTGAAAGACAACAAAGGGGCTTGACGGGGGTAGGGGCGCCTGGTAAGCGTGCGCCCCCCTGAATTTCTCGGGGGAAATCCACACGCATCCCGGACCTTCGAGGTCAAGCCGGCACCCGGTGCTCCGCGAGGGGTTGGTGTCCGGCGGGGTGCGGAGGCACCAACCGAAAGGTACCTGAAGACATGTCCGAGATCCTTGAAACGCCCGCCCCCGTTGCTCCTGCTGGTCCTCCGCTGTCCGTGCGTGCGCTGCTGGACGCTGGCGTCCATTTTGGCCACCAGACCAAGCGGTGGAACCCGAAGATGCGCCCGTACATCTACGGGGCCCGCAACGGGGTACACATCGTCGACCTAGACCAGACCGCGCGGATGTTCCAGCGGGCCTACGATTTCGTCGTCCACACGGTGGCCCGGGGCGGGCACCTGCTGTTCGTGGGCACCAAGCGCCAGGCCCAGGACATCATCATCGAGGAGGCAACCCGTGCCTCCATGTTCTTCGTGACCAACCGGTGGCTGGGCGGCACGCTGACCAACTTCCGCACCATCAAGGGCGGCCTGGAGCGGCTGCGTACCCTGGAGCGCATGAAGGAAGACGGGACCTACGAGCAGCTCCCCAAGAAGGAAGTCATCCGGCTGGAGAAGGAGCGGGAGCGCTTCGAGAAGTACCTCGGCGGGCTGAAGAACATGGGCCAGCTCCCCAGCGCCATGTTCGTCATCGACCCGCACCAGGAGACCATCGCGGTGGCGGAGGCCCGCCGGCTCCAGATCCCGGTCATCGCCATCACCGACACCAACTGCGATCCGGATCTGGTCGACTACCTGATCCCCGGCAACGACGATGCGATCCGTTCCATCCGGCTGATCACCTCCCGGATCGCCGACGCCTGCGTCGAGGGCCTCGCCCAGCGCAAGGACGCCCTCGCCGGCCGCGAGGCGCCGCCGGCCTCCCAGGGGCCTGCAAGCAAGAGCAAGACCGAGATCATCAACACCAGGGAGCGCAGCCGCGGTCGTGGAGATCGGGGGCAAGAGGGCCGCAACTGAGCGGACTCTCCCGGGCTCCGGGCTTTCTCCCGGAAAGGTGACCCTACCGACGCGCCGGCTGTCTGGAGAGCAGACTCCGGCGCGTCGTTGCGTTGCGTTCCGGGGCGGCGTGCGCTAAACGGCGCCGCCCCCTGTGCGCCCCTGGCGGCGCACAACGGTCGCCCCGTGCGACCCACCAACGGAGACGAATCATGGCGCAAGTTACGGCACAGATGGTCAAGGAACTTCGTGAGCGCACCCAGGCCGGCATGAGCGACTGCAAGTCAGCGCTCGTGGAGGCCGAAGGCGACATGGAGAAGGCCATCGAGATCATCCAGAAGAAGGGCCTGGCCAAGAGCGTCAAGCGGGCCGGCGCCGCCGCCACCGAGGGCGAGGTCCGCGCCCTTGTGTTCGCCGAGGGCAAGGCCGGCGTGATGGTCGAGGTCAACAGCCAGACGGACTTCGTGGCCCGCAACGAAGGCTTCGTGGCCTTCGTGGGTGACCTGCTCAGGCTGGCCTCGGAGACCCCCGCCGGCGCCAACCTCCTGGAGCAGAAGATGCCCTCCGGCAAGACCGTCGAGGAGACCCGCGCGGAGCTGTCCGGCACCATCGGCGAGAACATTCAGGTCCGCCGCTGGGAGCGCTTCGACCTCCAGGGCCCCGGCCTGGTGCACTCCTACGTCCACATGGGCGGCAAGATCGGCGTTCTGGTCGAGATCGGCACCGAGGCCGCCGCCCACGAGGCGGTCAAGCGCTTCGCCGACGACACCGCCATGCAGATCGCCGCCATGTCCGCCCAGTTCCTCGACCGCTCCCAGGTGCCCGCCGAGACCCTGGACAAGCAGGGCGAGATCTTCCTTGCGCTGATGCAGAAGGAGAAGGAGGAAGGCACCCTCAAGGCCCCCGAGGCTTCGTGGCCCAAGATCATCGAGGGCAAGAAGGCCAAGTGGTGCACCGAGGTCTGCCTGCTGGAGCAGGAGTCGATCCTTGTCCCCGGCACCAGCGTCGGCAAGCTCGTCGAGCAGCTCAGCAAGGAGGTCGGCTCTCCCGTCTCCATCCGGCGCTTCGTCCGCTTCGAGCGCGGCGAGGGCATCGCCAAGAAGTCCGACGACTTCGCCGCCGAAGTCGCCAAGATGGCCGGCGCCTGAGCCTCGCCCGGGGGGAGGGTGCTCTGCGCGATCTCCGTCGATCTCGATGAGATCGGCCACTACCACGCGATCCACGGCCTCGCCCCGCCGGAGGGCGAGGCGGCCCACGCCGTCTACCGCCTCGCCCTCGATCGCCTCGATGTCCTCGCCCGCTGCTGCCAGATCCCGCTCACCTTCTTCGTGGTGGGGGCCGACATGGCCACCCCGGGCAACGCGGAGCGCCTCCGTCGCCTCGCCTCCCTCGGCCACGAGATCGGCAATCACTCCCTCGATCACCGCTACGATCTGGTGCGTCTTCCTCCCGACGAGCAGCGCCGTCAGGTCGGCGTTGGCCGCGAGGTGCTCAGGGGGGCCACCGGCTCCTCTGTCGAGGGTTTCCGCGCGCCGGGCTACACGATGAGCGACGCGCTGCTCTCCGTGATCCGGGCGACCGGGCATCGCTACGACTCCTCCGTCTTCCCCTGCGCTCCGTACCTGCTCGCCAGGAGCGCCGTGCTCGCCTGGATGCGCCTGCGCCGCCGCCCCAGCGCGTCCATCGCCGGAGACCCCGGGGTCGCGCTCGCCCCGACCTGGCCGTACCCTCCGGGGATTCCCTACTGGAAGGCGGGCGGCGCCGATCCCTTCCTTGAGCTCCCGATCCAGGTGACACCGGGGCTCAGGCTGCCGGTGATCGGCACGGCGCTGACGCTGGCGCCTGCGTCCGTCGCGCTGGGGCTCCTGCGCTCCTGCGTGGGGCAGCCGCTGATCAACCTGGAGCTCCACGGGATCGACGTGCTGGGCGAAGGCGACGGCCTGGACGCGCTGCGAGGTCGCCAGCCGGACGTGCGGATCCACCCCGCGGCCAAGCTGGACAGGCTGGCGGAGGCGATCGAGCTGCTGCGGCGCGCGGGCTACCGCTTCGTGGCGCTGGGGGAGGCGGCGAGGCGTCAGCTCGGGGCGTGAGCGGCCAGCTCGCGGGCGACGCGGCGGTGGGCTTCCACGGCCAGCTCCTCCGAGCTGCTGTCCCCGGTCTCGATGGCGTCGAGGACCCGGATGACGCAGCGGATCTCCGGGCCGCAGAGGCGCCGCCAGACGTGGTCGAGCAGCGGCATCTGGTCGACCCAGGCCGCCGCGCCCCGGTCGCTGTAGACGAGGGCGAGGGGGCGGATCGCCACCCGGGCGCTGCGCGCGGCGGAGAAGGCCCCGCGGGCGAAGGGGCGGACCCCTTGCTTCGAGGTGCGCCCCTCGGGGAAGACCACGACGGGCGCCCCGGGCTCGACCGCCGCCCGGTGGAGCGCCTTGAGCCCCTGGGCTCGTCCGTCGGTGGAGTCCCGGTCAACAAAGACCGTGCCGATGCGGTCCGCGACGACGCCGACCAGGGGCCAGCTCCGCACCTGCTTCATCGACAGGAAGCGCCCGGCTCCGGCGGCGTTCAGCGCCAGGATGTCGAGGTAGCTGGTGTGGTTGGCGATCCGGACCTCCCGGGCCTGCGGATCGAGGTGCCCCAGGACCTCCACCCGGACCCCGAAGATCTCGCAAAATTCTCCGGCAATTTGCCGGAATTTTTCCGATGCACCCTGGCGACCTCCGCGGCGAAAGGCCACCTCGACCCGGGCCGCGCCGACCACGCAGGCCCCCGCCAGGTAGCCCATGCGCAGGGCCCCGGCGACGGGACCTGTCCAGCGCTCTCCGCCCGGGACCACCACGGAACGCTCCTCGATCACGAACGCCATCGTCCTTTTTTCTAGCGCACCCGCCCCTCGTGCGCACAGGAGTTTCGCCCGCTCCGGCCCGCCGGTGCTAGCTTCCCTTGCCATGAGAAACGCGCTGCTTCGCGGTGCGGCGTCGCTCGCGCTGGCCTTCGGCCTCGCCGCCTGCGGCGCCGTCTATCCCGAGCTGACCACGCCGCTGCGCATGCCCGTCGCTGCCCAGCAGATCGACCCGCCTCCGCCCCCGGATGTCTTCTGGATCGCCGTGCGCGACGGCGTCGCCCCCGAGCGGACCCGCGATGGCCGGACCTGGCAGGAGCTCGGCGGCAAGCTGCCGGACCCCTACGTGGTGCTCTTCCTCAACGGGAAAGAATTCCTGCGGACCAACCCCCAGTCCAACACCCTCAGCCCCACCTGGCCCGACTCTCCTCGGGGGAACTTCCGCGTCCAGCGCGGGGACAAGCTCCGGGTGGAGATGTGGCACGAGGCGCTCGTCAGGACCCCCATCTGCGTCAAGAACGTCGGCGGCGACACCGACGACTGGGTCGAAGCCAGGAAGATCCACCTGAACTGCGAGGGCGGCGCCGAGATCAACCTCGCCTGGGAGCCAGCCCACGCCCGCATCGGCTACGGCTTCTATTACGAGCTCCGTACCGAGAACGTCCACGTCTCCCGCGTGTTCGAGGAGTCCCCCGCCGCCCGCGCTGGCATGAAGGTCGGCGACCAGATCGTCTCCGTCAACGGCAACCCCACCAGGGGCATGAAGGCCGGAGAGATCCAGGGCTTCTTCAACGCCCAGCGCACCGAGGGGGTCGAGATCGAATTCAGCCACGGCCCCGGCCAGAGCACCACCGTCACCCTCAAGGAAGGCCCCATCTACCCCCTCTTCTCCGAGGTCGGCTCCATGCCGTGATCCCCTCGCCGTGCCCCGCCTCCCGCTCTCTTCCGTCCTCCTCCTCGCGTCGCTCCTCGCCCCCGCAGCCGCCCACGCCGATGACCTGGACGAGGTCCGCCGCGGCGGCGTGCTCCGGTGGGGCGGCGACCAGGAGGGCGGCGGCCCTTACATCTTCCCCCGCGACGATCAGCCCTCCGTCGTCACCGGCTTCGAGGTCGACCTCGCCGCCGACCTCGCGCGCCGCCTCGGCGCCCGTGCCGAGTTCGTCCAGGGCCCCTGGGATCGCCTCCCCGATCTCCTCCGAGTTCGGAAAATCCATATCATTCTCAACGGCTACGAGCTGACCCCTTCCCACGCCGCGGCCATGGAGGCCGGGCAACCTTACCTCGGCTACGGGCTCCAGCTCCTCGCGCGGCGTGGCGGCCCCGTCCACGCCTGGGAGGATCTCCGCTCCGCCCGCGGGCACGTCGGCGCCCTCACCGGCTCCGCCGCGGAGGGCTACCTCAAGCGCTTCTGCGCCGATCGGTGTCGTGTCTCCTCCTACGACGGAAGTACCGACGCGATGCGGGAGGTCGAGACCGGGAAGCTCGACGCCACCCTCCAGGATACCCCCATCGTCTCCTTCTACGCCCCCCGCTTCCCGAGGCTGGTCTCCGTCGGGGAGCCCGTCGCCCCGGGGAGCTACGTCACCTACGCCCGCAAGGGGCAGCGCAGGCTCATCGAGGCCCTCGACGGTGCCCTCGACGAGGCCCGGCGCGACGGATCGCTGGAGCGCATCCTCCGGGCCTACGGGCTCGCGGGGGAGACGCCGCCTGCGGCTGCTTCATCGGCCACCGCTTCCGCATCGGCCACCGCTTCTGCTGTGGCGGCTGTTCCGGCTGCCGGGTCGGTCTCCGCTCCGGCTCCGGCGGTGGCCCCGGAAGGCGTGATCCGCATCGGGGAGCGCAGGCGCGGGTGGGCGGTGGTGGAGGCCTACGGGGGGGTGCTGCTGCGCTCGGCGGGGCTGACGGTGGCGCTGTCGCTGCTGTCGTTCCCGCTGGCGGTCGGGATGGGGCTGCTGGTTGCGCTGGGGAGGCGCTACGGTCCGAGGCCGCTGCGGTGGGGGCTGGGGGCCTGGGTGGAGCTTCTCCGTGGCACGCCGCTGATGCTCCAGCTCTACTTCGTCTTCTTCGTGCTGCCGGAGGTGGGGGTGGTGATCCCGGCGTTCTGGACCGGCGTCCTGGGGCTCGCGGTGAATTATTCCGCCTACGAGGCGGAGATCTACCGGGCGGGACTCCAGGCGGTCCCCCAGGGGCAGGTGGATGCGGCGCTGGCCCTGGGGATGTCCCGCGCCCAGGCGATCCGGTGGGTGGTGCTGCCCCAGGCGATCCGGACGGTGATCCCCCCGGTGGTCAGCGACTTCATCGCGCTCTTCAAGGACACCAGTGTCTGCTCCGTGATCACCTTGGTCGAGCTGACCAAGCGCTTCAGTGTCCTCTCCCAGAGCACCCAGGCCACCCTGGAGCTGATGGCCCTCACGGCCCTGCTCTACCTGCTCATGAGCTACCCGCTGGCCCTTCTTTCCAGGCACCTCGAGGCCCGCCTCCGCCCGGAGGAGCAGCGATGATCCTGGTCCGAGGCATCCGGAAGCTCCACGGCTCTTCCCCGGTGCTGGACGGGCTGGACCTCGTGGTGGAGCGGGGCTCGACGGCGGCGCTGGTGGGGGCCTCGGGGGGCGGGAAGAGCACGCTGCTCCGGTGCCTCGTGGGGCTGGAACCCTTCGACGAAGGCGAGGTACAGCTCGGCGAGCTCCGCCTCCCTCCCCGGGTTGACGAGCGGCGCGACGGGGCGCTGCTTCGGGAGGTCCGGCGCCGCGCGGGCTTGGTCTTCCAGCAGTACCACCTGTTCCCGCACCTCACGGCCCTGGAGAACCTCACCCTCGCGCCGATCCGGTCCCACGGCGTCCCCCGCGAGCAAGCCGAGGAACGCGCCCGGGCGCAGCTCGCCCGCGTCGGCCTCCACGGCAAGGAGGGTGCCTACCCGGCCCGGCTCTCCGGGGGACAGCAGCAGCGGGTCGCCGTCGCCCGCGCCCTGATGGTCGACCCCTCGGTGCTGCTCCTCGACGAGCCCACCAGCGCCCTCGACCCGGCCCGGGTGCAGGAGCTGGCTTCCCTCTTCGAGCGGCTCGCCAGCGACGGGTTGACCCTGCTGCTGGTGACCCACGCGCTGCCGCTGGTCCGGAGGCTGGCCCGGCGTGTTCATGTGCTCGATCAGGGGCGCGTCGTCGAGGAGGGGGACCCCCGCGAGGTGCTGGGTTCGCCCGCCCACCCGGCCACCCGCGCGCTGCTCACCGAGGCGTGACGCCCTCGCGCACCGGGCCGAGAGGAGTGTCGTCACCGACTCGCTCGACCTGGACGGGTTTCCTATCGCTGCCGCCGTGGGTCTCCCCCTCGAAGAGGTAGGTCATCGCGTCGCGGGACATGTCGAGCACAGAGACTCCATACCTCTGCTCGACGTCCTTGCAGCTCGGGCCCCGGTCGAGGGAGGCCAGGACGACGCTCCGCTGGTTCTCCGGGTTGGTGACCCGGATGCGGGCGCCGCAGCCGTAGCGGTCCGCGTCGGCAGCGAACCACTTGAGGTTGGCCTGGCAGGTGGGGCCATCCCATGCTGGGTCGCAGAGGCGGCGGTGGCCGCAGGCGAACGCGCAGTTGTCGTCTGGATCCCGGTGGAGGGTTCCATCCGCTCGGAAGCGGCAGCCGAAGCTGCTGGCGGCGTAGCGCCCGTTCTCCGGGATCTCGGAGGAGGTCCGGCCGCCCCTGCGATCGCATCGTTTCGGCGGCAAGAGGCGAAGATCCGGAGGCGACGCGCTCGGGGGAGGGGACGACGGTGCGGGTGAGGTGGCGCTCCGGGTCGCCGCAGGGGCAGGGGAGGGCTCCGGGAGGATGAGGGGGGAGGGCTCCGGGGACCTCCGGGGCCGCGGGGAGCAGGCAAGGAGCAGCAGCGGCAGGGCGAGGAGGACGCAGCGCGGAGGGATCATGCGAGAGACAGCCGATCCCGGGCGAGGCGCGCCTCGATGACGAAGGCGTAGGCAGCCAGCACGCTGCGTTCCTCGGGGGTCACCCCCGACCTTGCCTCGCGGAGGAGGGCACGGAAGGCGAGGTAGCGGCTCCCGCCGAGGCCCAGGAGCAGCGGGATGATCGCGGGCTCCCGGGGGGCGTCGCTGGTGCGGAGCAGGGCGCCCGCGCTGGCGAAGACGCGCGACAGGAGGACATCCATTCCTTCGAGCGCGCGAGGGAACTCGCCGCTGGCGAGGTGGGCCTCGATCTCGCGGATGGCCTCCTGGTCGTTCTCGGGCCAGAGGGCCGCGAAGGAGAGGCCGACGCGGGCGGAGGCCGACGGGGGTGCGGCGCCGATCACCGTCAGGGGAACCTCGTTGGAGGGAGGCGACGGGGGAGCGTCGGACCAGCGGGGTTCGGGGGCCTCCAGGACGTTCTGGGAGACGATGGCGACGCCTCGGGCGGAGGGGATCGGCTGCTCGCCTCGCAGCGCCCAGGGGATCATCTCCTCGGGGAACTCCGCGGAGAGGTCGGAGGTACCGCTGTCCGGCGGGAGCGTCCGCTGGAGCCCGGCGAGGCTGGCCTTGATGATCCGGGCGAGCCCCTCGAAGACGCCGGTCCCCCGGGTGGCCACGGTGGCGAAGGAGGGCGCCTGGTGGTGGTTCAGCTCCCGCTCCATCTCCTCCACCGGCAGGATGTCGTCGAGGTCGCGCTTGTTGTAGAGGAACACGTGGGGCAGCCCGCTCAGCTCTCGCTTCTGCTCCTTGAGGTTCTCGACGAGGTTCTCCAGGCTCTCCAGGTTGGCGTCGTGGCGCGCCGCCTGGGAGTCGGCGACGAAGACCAGCCCGTCGGCGCCGGTGAGCACCAGCTTGCGGGTCGAGTTGTAGTAGACCTGCCCCGGGACGGTGAAGAGCTGGAGGCGGATGCCCAGCCCGCGAGGCTTCGGCACCCGCAGCGGCAAGAAGTCGAAGTAGAGGGTGCGGTCGACCGCCGTGGCCAGGCTGACCATCTTCCCCCGGTGCTCGGGCCTGGCCATGTCGTGGATGTGCTGGAGCGTGGTCGTCTTGCCGCCGAGCCCGGGCCCGTAGAAGACGATCTTGAGCACCAGCTCCCGCGCCAGGGGGTTGATCGACGCCATCGCCCCCCACCTTAGCGAAATCGCGGCGCGCGCTCACCCCTCAAGCGCGCCGGGGCGAGTAACAGCACCGCGGAGAAGGGCTTCTCGGCGCCGCTGGGCGGGGTCACCGAGAGCCGGAGGGCCGCGGCGCCCCGGGCCGCCTGGAAGTAGTCGAGGCGCAGCCGGTGGGGCCCCGGCGCGAGCTTGACCGTCCCGGTCTTGGTCTGGGCCGTGTGGACGCCGTCGAGGACGACGAGGGGGAGGCTGTCGATGGAGAGCCGGGCGCCGTCGTCCGATTCGAGCTTGAAGACGTAGTCGCCCGGCGCCGTGACGGCAAAATCGCCCTCGTAGCGGATCCCGAAATACTCGACCCGCCCCGCGTCCAGCCCGGGGAAGCCCTCGGTATAGTTCGGCGTGCTCACCGCGAAGCCGGGGGTGAAGAGCACGCCCGCGGGGGGCGCCGCGTCGAAGTTGGGGAGCTGGGTGGTGGTCGGCGGCAGGAAGTGCACGAACCCGCGGAACGTCCCCGGCTTGTTCTCCGGGCCGCCGAAGGCCACCGCCTTGGACAGCGTGGTGTACTCCTTCCCGTCGACGGTCACCTTGGGCCCCGGCGGGCCCGCCGGGGCCGTGCCGGTCGAGGCCGGGGTCGTCGGGGCGGCGGTGGGGGCCGCCGTCTGCGTGGGCGCAGGCTGCCCCGTGCGGAGCACCGGGAGACCGCGCCCGCTCCCCCCCTGGTTGTTGGCGGGCGGGTTGGCGCTGGAAGCCCCGTTGTTGGGGCCGGGCTGGGTGACGATCACACAGCCGCCACCGAGCGCCGCGGCGGAGAAAAGGCCGGTGACGACGAGGGCGGGGATCACGGAACGTTGCATCGGGAGCCTCCTGGGCAGCATGGGCGCAGCGTTAGACGGCGGTACGTCCCCGGACCATGCAACCTTCCCGGCCGGCAGGGAACAGGGATCCCGCCGTCACGGCAGGCAGCCGCCGATCTCCACCCCGGTTCCCATGGGGATCGACCGGCACCGCGTCCCACGGGGGCACTCCGCGTCGGAGGTGCAGGCGAGCACATCCTTGCCGGCGCAGGCCGCCCGGGGCACGCACCCGGCGCGGTTGTAGGGCCCGGGGACCCCCTCTGCCCGGAACCCGTCGTCGGTGATGCAGCACACCACGTCTCGCCCCGGGTCCGTCCCCTTGCAGTCGGCGGTTTCGTTGCACGAGAGCATCCCCGAGTAGCGGAACTTGCTCGCCTGGCCGCACCGGTCCGCCGAGCGGCACATGGGCGGCACGCCGGGGGCGTTGCAGCACACCTTTCGGGCCGACTTGGTCACCGGGCAGGCCGCGCTCCCGCAGGGGACCACCCCGGGCGACGCGGAGCTCAGGAACGTCGGCGCCTGGGGCGCCACCACCGCGGCCGACTTGGAGAGCGCCGGGGCTGCTCCGTCCACTTTCCCGCAGGACCACAGCACGAGCGGAATTCCCCCGACCATCGCCGCCACCCGTGCTTTGTGTCGGATGCCCTTGACCATGGGCCGGCGATACCAGGGACCGCCGGCGAGGGCCAAATTGGCGGCGCGTCACGGTCGCTCGCGCGAGAGACGGGCCGCCCGGGGTCAGTGATGCATCAGCTTGCGGGTGGGCGTCCAGCCCTCGGGGGGCTCGTGGCGAGGGTTCTCCGTGAGCTGCTTCCCGTTGGGGTCGGAGAAGCTCATCAGCAGATCCTTGTGGTAGATGAACTGATCGCGGGAGTCGTAAGGGACCGCATGCTGCGCCGTATCCATGCGGATCGCGTCGCAGGGGCAGGCCTCCACGCAGAAGCCGCAGAAGATGCACCGCAGCTCGTCGATGACGAACTTCACCGGGTAACGCTCGTAGCCGCGCTTCGGGTCGCCCTCCGGGTACTCGCCGGCCTCGATGTGGATGCACTGGGCGGGGCAGGCCGTGGAGCAGCAGAGGCAGGCGACGCAGCGGGGCGAGCCGTCCTCGCGGAGCGTGAGCCGGTGGAGCCCCCGGAAGCGCTCCGGGTAGGGGCGCTTCTGCTCCGGGTAGCTGATGGTGGTGATGCCGTCGTCGAAGGCCTCGAGCACCGGATCGTTCCGCTGACCGAAGGCCATCTCCTTGGTGTTCTTGAAGAAGCGCTTGAGCGTCACGCCGAGCCCCGACACGATGGCGGGGAGGTACGAGTTCACCGTGGCGTTGCGCTGGGGGCGCTGGATGGGCTTTCCGACGATTCCACTTCCCATGGGGGTTCTCCAGGTTCAGGCCTGCATCGCCTCGTGCTTGGTGCCGCCAAACCGGGCCGCGCGCATGGCCGCGGTCGAGCGGAGGAAACGCTTGCGCTCCACCGGGGAGAGCAGCAGCTGGAAGAAGCGCACCACCAGCACCGCCCCGACGAGGAGGATGACGAAGTTGGCCGCGTCCGCCATCATGCGGAGCGCCGAGGCCACCGCGGGCCCCGTCTGGGCGATCACCAGCACCGCCAGCCCGGTGATCACGAGGTTGCCGAGGGTGGCGGGCAGGAGGAACTTCCAGCCGAACGCCATGATCTGGTCGTAACGGAAGCGAAGCAGCGTCCAGCGGATGGTGATCTGGAGCAGCATCAGCGCGATGGACTTCAGGTAGAAGGTGGCCACCTGCAGGATGGTCACCCCGAGGTGGGTCATCGGGCTCTTGAAGAGCACCGTGTCCCCGAAGGTGATGGTGATCCCGTCCGGGTGGATGAAGGGGAGGCTCCAGCCGCCGAGGAAGATGGTCACCAGCAGCGCGCTGTGCACCGCGATCTCGATGTACTCGCCGGTCATGAACATCGCGAACTTGAAGGACGAGTACTCGACCATGTAGCCCGCGACGATCTCGCTCTCGCCCTCCGGGGCGTCGAAGGGCGTGCGCTTCTGCTCGGCGATCGCCGCGGCGAAGAACAGGAAGAACGCCAGCGGCTGCACGAAGATGCCCCAGGTGTTCTCGCTCTGCCACTTCACCATCTCGTTGAGGCGCGGCGTCCCGTAGATCATGAACGCGCCGGCCAGGCTCAGCCCCATGGCCACCTCGTAGGAGACCATCTGGCTCGCCGCCCGGAGCCCGCCCAGCAGGCTCCACTTGTTGTCGCTGGACCAGCCCGCGATCGCCGCCCCGACGATCCCGGTGCCGGCGATGGCGAACATGAACAGGATCCCCACGTTCACGTCCGCCACCTGCAGCGGCACCTCGACCCCGGCGCAGGCCCCGTCGCGGGCCAGCTCCAGCAGCGGCCCCTTGGTGATGTCCAGGAGCCCCTCGGCGGTCTTCTCGAAGCACAGCCGGTCGCCGAACGGGATCACCGCGAAGATCACCAGCGCCGGGAACAGCGAGATGATCGGGGCCAGGGAGTGCAGGAGCTTGTCCGAGCCGGGGGGGATGAAGTCCTCCTTGAAGGCGAACTTCAGCCCGTCGGCCGCCGGGTGCAGCAGCCCGGCGAAGCGCAGCCCGACGGTCCCCGACGGGATGCGGTAGCCCGCGTACCCACCCACCGTCGCCAGCATGGCCGCGAGCGCCGCGGGGCCGCCGTAAGCCAGCGCCTGTGCCACCGGCGGCGCGCTCGCGGAGCTGTAGACCGCGAACAGCGCCAGGTGCCCCGCCAGCCCGGTGTAGAAGATCCACCGTGGGTCATCCAGCTCGGCCAGCCAGCCCTCCAGCGGGTTGGCGCTCTCGTTGCGGCGCACGTAGGTGGCCAGCAGCAGCGCGTGGGTCCAGGCGAACAGCACCGCCCCCTGAAACATCCAGAAGCCGCGGGCCACCCCGGTCAACACCCCCCCGACCCCCTCCACCCGCACCAGCGTCGGCGGCCAGAGCGCGTAGGAGATCGCCGCGATCAGCCCCGCCGCCAGCAGCGGCGGCAACGCAAGCAGCCCCTTGAGGGCGACCCCGGGCACGTTCACCACCGCCCGGTTGGGTCCGATGCGATCCTGGATGACCGCCATCTGCCGCCGCTCGACGATGGTGAGCAGGCCGCCCGCGTTGATGAAGAAGCCGAGCATGATCGCGCACTTGATCAGCCCGAAGAACAACCAGTGATATTCGCCGATGATCTTGGCCATCGAAGTCCCTCAGAGGCTCGCGCTGGTGGCCGCCGCGGGCGCACCGGAGAGGCTCTTGCGTAGCTCGCTCAGCTTGCCAAACCCGATCTTGTGGCCCAGCGCCTGGGCGATCTCCACCACCCACTGCCAGCCCGGCTGGCTGTCTCCCTGCGGCGGGATCGCCCGCTCGCTCCGCTGCGCCAGCCCCTTGTTGTTCACGTAGGTCCCCTCCGCCTCCGCCCAGGAGCAGGCCGGCAAGAGCACCTTTGCCCCCCTCGCCAGCGGGCCCTCGTGGGCCGCGATCACCACGGTCTTCAGGCGCTCGATCCCGGCGAGCGCCTTCGCGTCCACCGGGACCTCTGCCCCCAGCGCGATCACGTGGGTGTAGCGCCCGTTCTTCACCGCCTCCAGCAGCTCGGCGAAGGGACGCGGCGGCGTGGTGGTCGCCACCTGGACCGCCCCCGCCGTGTTCGGGTTCCGGTCCTCGACCATCAGCACCCCGTCCGCTTCACCAGACGCCCGCCCGCCCAGGTAGAAGTTCGCGCTGCCCAGCGCGCCCTTCGCCAGCGCCACCAGCGCGAAGTTGTCCTCGTTGCTGTGCCGCGCCGACAGCACGAAGGCGATCTTGTCTCCCTTCACCCCGTCCAGCAGCGCCTTCGCTTCCTCCAGCGCCTCCTTGCGGGTCGCCTTCGCGCCGCCGACCTGCGCCTGGGTCGCCCGCCCTTCGTGGGCCTCCGAGTAGGAGAGCATGCCCTTGTCGCACATCCAGTACTGGTTCACCTGGGCGTTCTCCCGGGGGCGATGCCGGTACACCCTCATCGACCGGGGATCGTAGTCCAGGTAAGCGTTGCAGCCGGTCGCGCACCCCTGGCAGACCGTCCGCGCCGACCGGAGGAACCACACCCGGGCCTTGAACCGGAAGTCCTTCGCCGTGAGCGCGCCGACCGGGCACACGTGCTCGGTCATCAGCGTGTAGTTGTTGTCCAGCTTGCGCCCCTGAGCCACGAAGATCTCCCCCAGGTTGCCCCGCTCCCGCTTCTCCAGCACCGGGTCCTTGGCGACCTCCTCGACGAAGCGTACACAGCGGGTGCACACGATGCACCGCTCCGCGTCGTACACGATGGTGGGACCGAAGCTCACCGCCTTCGGTTTGTGGATGATCTCGTCGGTCATCCGCTTGCGGTAGCGCCCGTGCTGGAGCCAGTAATCCTGCAGCCTGCACTCGCCCGCCTGATCGCAGATCGGGCAGTCCACCGGGTGGTTGAGCAGCAGCAGCTCCTGCACCGCTTTGCGGGCCTCGCTCACATGGGGTGAGCTCTCGCTGAACACCTGCATCCCGTCGTCGCAGCTCCACTGGCACGCCGGCTGGAGCTTGGGCTTCTTGGTTGCGACGTACTTCCCCGCCGCTGCGTCCCACTGGAGCACGTCCAGGCGCATCACGTTGCCCTTGCCGGGCGCCGGGACCACCTCGACCAGGCACATCCGGCAATTGGCGGCCACGGAGAGCCCCGGGTGCCAGCAGTAGTGGGGGATATCAATGCCGGCGCGGTGCGCCGCCTTGATGATCGTGTCGCCAGGCTCGAAGGGTACCTCTCGGCCGTCAATCTTGATGCTCGGCATCGCTCGTCTCTCGCTCGATTCGCCCTGCGGCCCTCGCCGCTATCGGGTCAGAGACCACGGAACCCGACCCGCCGCAAGCATCGGCAGGCCAGGCCCCGGGGAAACCAGGGGGAGGGGCGCTCCACACGGCGCCCCTGTCTCAGTGATCGCACTCTCCGCCGATCATGTTGACGGAGCCAAAGGTCGGGACAATATCGGCGATCATCCCTCCCTCGATCATGTGGTGCAGCGCGCTGGTGATGATGAACGAAGGGGGGCGGATCCGCACCCGGTAGGGCGTCCCCGAGCCGTCGCTCACCAGGTAGAACCCCAGCTCGCCGTTGCCTCCCTCCGAGTAGCTGTAGCACTCGCCCGCGGGCACCTTGATGCCCTCCATCACGATCTTGAAGTGCTGGATGGTCGCCTCGATGGTCGTGTAGACCTCCTCCTTCGGAGGCAGGATCACCCGGGGATCCTCGACGTTGATGGGCCCCTCGTCTGGCATCTGCTCCAGCGCCTGCTCGACGATCCGGGCGGACTGGCGGATCTCCTCGAGCCTCACCATGAACCGATCGTAGTTGTCGCCGGTGGTACCCACCGGCACGTCGAAGTCAAACCGGTCGTAGACGCTGTACGGGTGCGCCTTCCGCACGTCGTAGGCGACCCCCGTGGAGCGCAGGCAAGGGCCTGTCCACGCGTGAGAGATCGCCAGCTCTGGCGTAACCCGCCCCACTCCCTCCAGCCGGTCGAGGAAGATCCGGTTCTTGAGGATCAGCGACTCCCCCTCCATCACCAGCCGCAGCACCGTCTTCAGCGCCGCCCTCACGTGGTCCTTGAAATGCGCGGTCGGGGGCTTCGCCATGCCCCCCACGCGCCCGAAGGAGTGGGTGAGCCGTGCGCCGGTCTCCTCCTCGAAGATGTCCCAGAGCAGATCCCGGCCCTTGATGAACCACAGGAACGGCGTGAACGCCCCGAGCTCCATGGCCGAGGCGCCGTTGCAGGTGAGGTGGTCGCTGATGCGGGCCAGCTCCCCGAGGATCACCCGGTAGTACTCGCAGCGATCTGGCACCTTGATGCCCAGGAGCTTCTCCACCGCCATGGCGAAGCCGTTGTTGTTGAGCATCGGTGACACGTAGTTGAGCCGGTCGATGTACGGGAAACACTGGGTCCACGTGCCCCGCTCGCACATCTTCTCGAAGCCCCGGTGCAGGTACCCCACCTGCACATCCGCCTTGTTCACCGTCTCGCCGGAGAGCTCCAGGACGATCCGCACGGTGCCGTGCATGGCCGGGTGCGCCGGGCCCATGTTCAGCTTCATCGGCTCGGAGGGCAGCTCCAGCTCGGACTCTTCCAGGTCTTGATCGATCGGTTCCATGGTGGCCTGCGGCTAACGAGGGGCGGTTGTTGGTGTGGGTCTGGCGACCGAAGGGCATCCCCTCGTCGAAGCCGAAGGGCGCCAGCTTGTCGAGGATGTCCGGGCCCTCCCGGTAGGGCACCAGGGGCTGCGTCCGGTTCGCGGGGTAATCCTTGCGCAGCGGGTGCCCCTCGAACTCGGGGTAGGTGAGGATCCGGCGCGGATCGGGGTGCCCGAGGAACTTGATCCCCATCATGTCCCAGGTCTCCCGCTCGAACCAGTTGGCTGCGCCCCAGAGCTCGACCAGCGTCCCCACCTCTGCCCCCTCGCCCTCGCTGTTTCCCACCAGGGTCTTCACCCGCAGCCGGTGCTTCTTGGTGATCGACATCAGGTGGGTGACCACCTCGAAGCGGGGCTCCCGATCCGGGTAGTCGACGGCGCACAGGTCGATCAGCATCGCCATCTGCGCCGCCGGGTCGTCCCGCAAGAACCGGTGAACATCGACCCAGCGCCCGGCCTCCACCACCACCGTGTCGTCGCCGAACTGGCTGTGGGCGCCCAGCACCGCGGGGCCGAATTGCTTCTTGACCAGCTCGATCAGGGCCTTGCTCACGGCTCCTCCTGGGCGGGGCGGCGGCTCGACAGGGTGATGAGCTGCCCTTGCTGCGGGTCGACCCGGGGCTTGACCACCGCGGGCTCGCGGTTGCCGCTGGCGATCTTGTCCTGGAGCAGCAGCAGCCCGTCGATCACCGCCTCGGGCCTCGGCGGGCACCCGGGGACGTACACGTCCACGGGGATGATCTTGTCGATCCCCGGGACCGTCGCGTAGTTGTCGTAGAATCCGCCGCAGCTCGCGCAGGTACCGAAGGCCAGCACCCACTTCGGTTCGCACATCTGCTCGTAGACGCGCCGCAGCACCGGCGCCTGCCGCTGGCTGATGGTGCCCACCACCCAGAGGAGATCCGCCTGCCTGGGCGAGAACCGGGGCGCCTCCGCCCCGAAGCGCGCCATGTCGAAGCGCGGCCCCGCGAAGGACATGAACTCCATGCCGCAGCAGGCCGTCACGAACGGGTACTGGAAGAGCGAGTACTTCTGCGCCCACCTCAGCAGATCGTTGAACTTCGTCGTCGCGAAGCCCTGCTCGGCCCCGTCGAGCACCTTGGTCGTCGTCACCGCTCCCATTCGAGGGCTCCCTTCTTCCAGCAGTAGACAAGGCCAACCACCAGCACCGCCAAGAAGCTGAGCATCGTCAAGAACCCGACCCAGCCCAGCTCCCGGAACGTCACCGCCCACGGGTAGACGAAGATCGCCTCGATGTCGAAGACCACGAACAGGATCGCCGTCAGGTAAAACTTCACGCTCAGCTTCGTGTGCTTGGCGCCTTCGCTGTCGGCGCCGCACTCGAAGGGCATCATCTTCTCCGCGGTCGGGTTCTTGGTCCCCAGAAAATGCCCCGCCGAGAACATCACCAGCGTGACGACCCCGGCCAGGAGAAACAGAAGTACGATCGGCGCGTAGGTAGCGACCATGGGATTGTCTGCGGCGAGCCTGGATGCCCACCGCGCCTTCCTCCCCCGTCCCTAGTCGCAGCCCTCGCCCGCGTCAACGCGGCGAACCCGCCCCACCGGGGGGGTCACTTCGCCCCGACCCGCGCCCGAAACGCCCCCAGCGCCGGCCCCAGCGCCGCCTCCAGCGCCCGCTGCTCCTCCTGCAGGCTCGCCTCCGTCGCCCCGTGGTTCAGCGCTTCCCTCACGCAGGTCAGCGCCGCGACGTACCGCTTTCGCTCCAGGAACGCCCGCGCCAGAAGGGGCCAGGTCGTCCCCCCCGGCGCCCCCAGGTTGATCGCCCGCCGCAGCGCCGCGATGGACTCGCCGGGCCTCCCCTGGCTCAAGAGCGCCTCCCCCATCCTCCGGAATACCTCCCCCGCCATGCCCCCGTCCTGCGCGTACTGCACCGCCAGCCGGAACACCTCCTCCGCCATCTCCCCCTCGCCCAGGTGCGAGCAGGCGCTCCCCAGCAGCGCCAGCCCCCGGGCGATGGACGACCGCGCCTCCGGCGCCAGCATCTGCCCGTCCGGCGTCCTGAGGAAGATCGCCAGCGGCGCGGGCCACGCCCCCAGCAGCTGCTTCACCCGCGCAAAATCCTTCCGCTCCGTGGCCGCTTCGGCCTCCGCCACCCGCGACAGGTCGATCACCCCGCGGTTGCCGCTGGAGACCCGGTCCAGCTCCTCCCGGATGTGGGCCCTCAGCCTCAGCCGCAGCGTGTCCAGGTCCAGCGAGAGCTCTACCCCGTCGTGGAGCAGCAGCACCACCGACTTCCCCCCCTCCGCCTTGAGCGTCCTCAGGCTGTAGCCGTAGAGCGGCGCCAGCAGCAGGTACCTCACCCCGATGTGGATCTGCAGCGCCTCGATGTCCGTCTCCCGCTGCGGCAGCGGGCCGTGGGGCTCGTCCGCCAGCAGCGCCGCCACCAGCCTCCGCCGGAACTCCCCCAGCGTCAGCCGCTGGGTCTCTTCCTCGGGGGTCTCCTCTCCCTCGCCCCCCACCACGAAGTCCACCAGCGAGTTGTCCAGCATCCGCCGGTCCACCGACAGCGCCGTGATCCGCGCCCCCGTGATCAGCGAGAACGCCACGAACCTCTCCCCCACGATCTCGCAGAGCGCCTGGAAGCTGGCGATCCCCTCGCCGATGCGCTCGAACCACCCGTCCGTCCGGACGGCATCCAGGGAGAAGGTCTGCGCCTTGGTGGCGCGGTTCCAGAAGGCCATGCTTACCTCCCCTTTAGCCCCTTTGCGCCCCCGCTGGAAGCGGCCCGGCTCCAGTGCAGGCACACCGGCCTCACCCCGCACCCCTCGCACCGCTCCTCGTCCCGCCGGGAAGGGCACCCTTGCACCATCCCCAGGTGGCACAGCGCAAAATCGTACGCCACCGGGTCGCCGGGTCGAAACTCCGCCAGCCTCCCGGTGATCTCCCGCGCGGCCTTCCAGTCCGCCCCGGCCCGCCCCGTCAGCCCCACGTTCCTCGCCAGCCTCGCGATGTGCACGTCCACCGGGATCACCAGCGCCGCCGGGCTCACCCACCGCCCCCACAGCCCCAGATCCACCCCGTCCTCCGGCCTTGCCATCCACCGTAGGTACAGCATCAGCCGCTTGCTCGCGCTCCCTCCTTCCCCCGGCACCGGCAGCAGGTGCCTTGCCATCTTCCCGGGGCCTCCCTCGCCCCACCCCTCCTGCTGGATCTCCCCGATCCACCGCGCCGCCGCGCCCTCCAGCGTCCCGACCTCCTCCAGCAGCGCCCCGAAGCGCCTCCCCAGCCCCCCCCACCGCCGCTGCACCGCCCTCGCCCCCACCAGCAACCCCGCCACGTCTTCGCCGGTGTAGAAGCGGTGCCTCCATCCCCGCAGGTTTTCCACCACCTCCGGTCGAGGGGCCTCCAGCATGAGGGTGAGTGGTGACCCGATCCGGTGGAGCGCCTCCCGGCTCTTGTCCCGGGCGATGGTCGCGCTCCCCAGCGCCAGGCAGGAGGCCAGCAGCCCGGCCAGCTCCGCGTCCTCGGGGGTCGCCTGCTCCCGGACGACGGAGACCGGATCGGCGGCCACCCGGGCGCTCCGGTCCACCGTCGCCACCACCCGCTCCAGCGCCTCCTTCAGCCCGGGGCCCTGCCGCAGCACCGATCGCCTAGTCATCGCCTGACCTCTGTGTGAAGGTTTCCGTGTACCATCTGGCCTTGTTCAAAGCCCCGTCTACGTTTCTCGTCCACAGCCCCGTCCACGAAGCCCGTCCACGAAGCCCGTCCACGTGGTCGTGGCCGAGGCCTTGTTCAGAAGGCCAACCGTGGGCCCGCCGACGAGGCCGCCGGGGTGAACCCCGGCGCCGGGACGTGGAGGAAGGGAAACGGGGAGGGAAAGCCCTCCTTCGAGGGCTCGGTTGGGGACGAATCGAGGCCGCCACAGCGGCCTTCTCCCTGCCGTCGCCTCCTGCACCCGTTCCGGCACCGGGCTTGAGCCCGGCGGCCTCGTCGACGGGAACCCTCCCCGTGGACAGGACCGTGGACAGCCTTCTGAACATGGCCGTGGCCGACCTTGGGAACAAGGCCTACCATCCCCGATAATTTCCAAGTCCCCTCCCCCCTCTTCCATGACCCCTCGCCTCCTCCTTGCCTCCCTCCTTGCGCTCTGTCTCGCTGCCTGCGACGGCGACGAATCCACGACGCCATCCTCCGGGCTCGCCGGCTCCGCCGGGGCCAACCAGGCCGGAACCAGCGCAGGTGGCTCCGGTCAAGGCGGCGGAGGCGGCGAGGGCGGCG
>CAZSDX010000045.1:7063-20565 GCA_964605685.1 uncultured Polyangiaceae bacterium | reverse complement strand
TGGCGCCGTAGCCTGGCCACCCGCTGCCGCACTCGCTCGGCGGGCATGGCCTCGCTGCGGGCGATCTCCTCCAGGCGCTCGCCGTCGCCCTCCCGCAGGAGCCACTCGAAGGTCTGCTGGTCGCTCTTGCCTCCGGGCAGGTTGCCCTCGGCCCAGCGGAGCAGGTCAGGGGCCGTACCCTCGTCCGGCGGCAGGGTCGGGTCGGGGGGATTGTCGAGGGTTTCGCGGCTGTTGCGCCGGTGAAAATCGACGACCTTGTGCCGGATCACCCCGCCCAGCCACCCCCGGAGGTGGCGAGGTTCCCGCAGCTCGACCCGCGCCGAGAGGGCCTCGGTGAGCGCCTCCTGGACGATGTCCTCGACCTCCTGGGGAGGGACCCCGCGGCGTGCCATCCGGGTCAGAGAGCGTCGCAGCTCGGGGTCGGCCAGCTCGGTGGGGTACAGCGCCGGGGCGCCTGGGTGGGAGCGCACGCCTGAAGTGTCGGCCATCCACCAGGAACGTGACATGCTTTTTTGACGCGGGCGTGCTTTAACGGCGTCCGTCGTGAGCCGCGAAACGTTTCGGAAGGTGATGGCCAGCCGCCCGGTGATCCTGGCCCCCATGGAGGATGTCTCGGACGTGGTGTTCCGCCGCATGTGCCGCCTGGTGGGGGCCGAGCTGTGCGTGACCGAGTTCGTCAACGTGGAGGGGCTGCTGCGGGGGTGCCGCAACGCCCGGCGCAAGATCCAGCTTCCGGAGGACGACCGACCCACGGCGATCCAGATCTACGGCTCCGATCCGGAGCGGCTGGCGGAGGCCGCCCGGGTGGCCTCCGAGGCCCGGCCGCTGTTCCTCGACATCAATTGTGGCTGCTGGGTGCCCAAGATCGCGGGGCGGGGGGCCGGGGCGGGCTGGCTCCGGGATCCCGCGGCGATGGTGGCGATGGCCCGGATGGTCGTCACCAGCACCGATCTGCCGGTGACGGTCAAGACCCGGATCGGCTGGGGCCCCGAGTCCGAGATGCCCATCGTCGACCTGGCCCGTCGCCTGGAGGACGCCGGGGTGGCGGCGCTGACGATCCACTGCCGCACCGCCCAGATGGGGCACTCGGGGGCCGCCGACTGGCGCTGGGCGGCGAAGGCGCGGGAGGTGGTGCAGATCCCGGTCATCGTCAACGGCGACATCAAGACCGGCCAGGACGCAGTCCGCGCGCTGGCGGAGACCGGGTGCGCCGGCGTGATGGTGGGGCGCGCCGCCATCGATCACCCCTGGATCTTCCGGGAAGCTCGCTCCCTCCTGGATCGCGGGGTGGAGCTCCCCTCACCCACCGCGGAAGAGCGGCTGGAGTTTTGCAAGGAGCACCTGCGAGCCAACGTGGAAGCCCGCGGCGAGCCCTTCGGGGTTCGGGTGACCCGCCGACACCTGTCCGGTTACCTGCGGGGCCTCTCGGGGGCGTCCTCCCTGAGACGCACGCTCCTGTTCTGCGATAGCCTGGAGGGGTGCCTGCGCATCCTGGACGAAGCCGAAGCGAAGATGGCTGCCTGAGGGATTCTTTGGTGGCGATGAGCCCCGAAACAAGGAAGAGGTGGGATCGATGAACCCTGTCACCTGGACGTTTCCGACGCGCATCCTGTTCGGCGAGGGGGCCATCCGGCGCATCGGCCTGGAGGCGCACCAGCTCGGCGGCTCGCGGGCGCTGGTGGTGGCGGACCCGGGCGTGGTGTCCGCGAGGCTGGTGGACGCGGTGGTGGAGGCGCTGGAAGAGGCAGGGGTGGTGACCTCGCTGTTCTCCGATATCCAGGAGAATCCCGGGGAGAAGAGCGTGCATGCGGGGGTGGCGGCGCTGCGGGCCAAGCATGCGGACCTGGTGGTGGCGGTGGGAGGTGGGTCGACGCTGGATGTGGCGAAGCTCATCCGGATGAGGGCGCTGCCGGACGTGCACGAGCGTCCGCTGCTCGACTACGACGAGGCGACCGGAGGCGAGCGCCACATCAGCCCGCGCATGCCGGCGATGATCGCCGTACCGACCACCGCCGGCACCGGGAGCGAGGTGAGCCGCAGCGCGGTGGTGACGCTGGAGGCAAACCGGCGCAAGACGGTCATCTCCTCGCCGCACCTCCAGCCGAGCGTCGCGATCCTGGACCCGAAGATGACCGCGGCGCTCCCCCCGCGGCTCACCGCCACCACCGGCTTCGACGCGCTCTCCCACTGCGTCGAGGCGTACCTGGCCCTGGGCGATCATCCGCTCTGTGACGCCATCGCCCTCGGGGGGCTGAAGCTCATCGGCGAGAGCCTGCTCCGCTCCTTCCGGGCTCCGGACGACCTCGCGGCGCGGGGCGCCATGCTCAAGGCCGCGATGATGGGGGCGGTGGCCCTCCAGAAGGGGCTGGGCGCCGGCCAGGCCCTCGCTCACCCCCTGGCCAACGACCGCGGGATCCAGCAAGGGCTGGCCAAGGCCCTCTGCCTTCCGGCGGTCGCCGCCTTCAACGCCGCCGCCGCCCCGGATCGGGTCCGGGCCGTGGCCGCAGCGCTGGGGGTGGACGACCTAGGCGAGGGGCTGCGGAGGCTCCGGGCGGACCTCGGGCTCCCCGGGGGGCTCCGGGAGGTTGGCGTGGCGGAGGGCGACCTCGACGCCCTGGCCGCCCGGGCCGCCGAGGACGCCAGCATCCGCACCAACCCGCGCCCCTGCGGCCGCGAGGAGCTGCTGGACATATACCGCTCTTCCCTCTTATTCTGCGGTGAGCTGGGTTATCCAGAAGTTCCGGAGATTCTCCGGGGGGAAGTTCTCTACACCTGGGCGTACAAGTCCTCGCCCCGGAACAGGGGCCTGGTCTGTCCTCCACACCACTGAGGTTCACCCGACGATGAAGCATCTTGCAGGTCTGCTGGTTTTTCCGATCCTCCTCTCGGTCTCTGCATGCTGCGGCGGCAAGGAGGAGAAGAGCCGCTGGGACGCGAACAACCCGAACAAGCCCATCTCGGCGACGGCCACGGCGAAGCCGACGGAGGCCCCGGCGACGAAGCCGACCGCCCCGCCGCCCTCCGGCAAGGACGACAAGAAGGACGACAAGGCGAGCTGCAAGAAGCCCGGCGCCGGGGCGATGAACAAGGTGTTCCCCGACGACAACACCGACGGCTTCAAGCGGGTCTTCAAGACCGACAAGGATGACCTGGCGGAGGCGGAGTACAGCAAGGGGGGCGACAAGATCACCCTGTCGATCAAGTTCGATCCGGACAAGAAGGGCGAGTACGCCGGCGTATCCGACAAGGTGGCGGGCTTCCCCTACAAGCCGTTCGGCAAGAACAAATCCAACATCTTCGCCAAGGATTGCTACCTGATGTCCGCCTCCTCCCAGCAGATCGCCGAGGATACGCGCAAGGCGTGGATCGGCAAGTTCAACTTCTCGGCGCTCCCCTGATAAGGAACCTCCCATGAGCGACAAGCCCATCTACCAGCTCCTCGAAGAGCTCCCCAAGTCCGGCGTCACCGTCACGGTCCTCAACGCCCTCGACTACATCGTCCCCGGGTCGTGGCAGAACGTCACCAGCTTCGAGGAGATGATCCGCGCCACCACCGGCGAGGATGACCAGTCGGTGATCCAGGCCATCGGCGAGAAGGCCATCGAGCTGTACGGCGACCCGTCCCGCGGGTACCAGCGCGCTGTATGGATCTACCAGATGGTCGACAGCGTCGACAAGGTGGCGGGGGCCGCGGCGCTGGCGAACAAGCTGGCGAACAAGTGGTCCTTCGGCTTCCTGGAGCGCTTCACCCCCAAGGCCGACAACGCCCAGGCGGTGGACGCCGCGCTCAAGTTCGCCGCGGAGCTCTCCACCTTCTGCCTGATCAACGGCATCCCCGGCGACAGCGTGGGCGACTTCGCCGCGTCCCTCCTCGACAACTCCAAGGAGGACATCATGCGCATCGCCGCCTGGCTGGCCATCGACTGCGTGATCCCCTTCGGCCCCGACGCCATCGGCAAGCTGCTGGACGCGGTGCACAAGGTCCAGTCCGGGGAGCTGGCCAACAACAGCCTCTTCAAGAACCTCCAGCGCTTCCTCCCCGGGGGCAGCGTCGACGCCCAGCGGCAGCTCGTCCAGGCCAACCTGGAGGCGTCGTCGAGCTTCCTGGGCAACATGATCCAGTCCCGCGGGCTGGAGCAGCGTGATCTGGTCAACCGGGTTCGCCACTACGTCGACATCGCCGACGACAAGCTCGACTACGTGGGGGCCATCCTCGACATGGCCACCAACTACTACGAGCACACCGGCATCCAGACCACCGCGCGCCGCCTGATCGCCCACGCCTACGCCTCGCTCTGACCTCACCTCCCCAGCCCCCTCTACCCGGTCGGGCCAAGGGGGAGGCTTGAACGGGAAGTCCACGGTGGGGACCTCACCCCCCGACCCCCTCTCCCGGTCGGGCGAGGGGGAGAAAGGCTCCATGCGGTTCCGTCTGATCGCCCTCGTCCTCCTCGGGTTTTCGTCGCTGGCTTGCTGCAAATCCGGGCCACCTTCCGGCGGGGGTGGGGCGACGCCGGGGTTCGGTTCCACGCCGACCTCCACCGGCAAGCCTCCCAAAACGGATCGACCGCCGCCCTCCGCGACGGCGACCACCGCTCCCTCCGCTCGCCCGGGGAAGGGGAAGGCGACGAGCGTCCACCTGACCATGGGCATCCCCACCGACGGCGACGACTCGGACGATCACCTGATGGTGAAGCCCCAGTACGCGCTGTCGTACAACAAGAGGCTCAACAACCCGAACTGGGTGAGCTGGAACCTCGACGCAGGGCACTTCGGCGATGTCCCCCGCTTCAAGGGGAAATTCCTCACCGACGAGAGCCTGCCGGCGGGGTTCTACCGGGTACGCCACGACGACTACACCAACTCGGGCTTCGACCGGGGGCACATGGTCCGCTCCGAGGAGCGCACCAGGACCCCCGCGGACAACGAGGCCACCTTCCTCACGGTCAACATCCTGCCGCAGTACCACGACCTGAACGCGGGGCCCTGGCTCCGCTTCGAGGAGTACTGCCAGCACCTCGCCCAGAAGGAGAACAAGGAGCTCTTCCTCGTCGCCGGGGGTATCTTCTCCAAGAATCCCCAGACCATCGGCAAGGGGGTCGCCGTCCCTGACGCGACCTACAAGATCGTCGTCGTCCTCGACCGCAACCAGAGCATCGAGCACGTCAACGAGTCCACCCGGGTCATCGCCGTGTCCATGCCCAACAAGGAGGGGATCCGCGGGGAAAAATGGGGCCAGTACCGGACCACGGTGGCCGCCATCGAGAAGGCGACTCGCTACGACTTCCTCCCCGATCTGCCCGAGGCGCTCCAGAAGACCCTGGAGGGCCGCAAAGACACGGGCCCCGCGGACTGACCCCCTTGCCGCTCAGGCGCCCCGGGACGCCAGCAACACCGCGGACTCGGCGGCGAGCCGGGCGCCGAGGTAGCGGTAGACCGGCAGCGCGTCCGCCCCGGTCGCCACCACGCTGGCGGCCTTGTCCATCATCGACAGGGCGCCGGGGATGTACTGGCGAGCCTTCTCGGCGGCGGTGCGGGCGTAGGGCAGGATGCTGGTCAGCGCGCCCTCGATCCAGCTCAGCATGGTCTGGATCACCCCCTGGGCCTCGGCGGCCCCCTGGCTCCCGACCGCCGCAGAGAGCTTCCCCGCCGCCTCGCCGCCGTACTTGCTCATCAGCGAGCCGATGAAGTTTCCGCTGGCGGTGAGCGCGTTGTCCAGGAACGGGAGCGCCACCTCGATGAGCGCGTAGTAGACGATCAGGTGCTTGCCCGCGGGGGTCGTGTAGAACGTCTGGACCCGCTCCTGGATGCTGCCCGGGTACATCTTCGCGATGAGGTACCCGATGCCCAGCAGCTTGAGCACCGCGTCCACGCCCTGCTGCTGGTCCGTCTCCAGCGCTTGGCTGCGGTCTCCGAAGAGCAGGTTGAAGGCCCCCTTGACGCCGGAGTACATGGCGATGCCCGCGTCCGCCTTGTCGATCATGTCGGCGGCCTTCAGCGCCCCCTGGATCGCCTCGCCCTGGGCCAGCTCGTGGGCCCGCTGGATGACCTGGGGAGATGCTTGTGGGTAGAGCGCCTGGATGGCCCCCTCGACGGTGGTGTAAGGGAGCACCGGACCGGCGAAGGGGACGACCCCGAACAGCGCGCCGCAGAGCCGCACCGAGTAGTCGTCCGGCTTGAACTCGGCGAGGGCCGTGTCGACCGGGTTGGAGACCGCTAGCGACCCCGAGCGGCTGACCGCCAGCGGCGCCGCCCCGAAGCCTGGCGCCCCGAAGCCCGGAGCCCCGAGGCCGGACGGCACCTGGGCGACCGCGCGCCCCGTGCGTCCGCCAAAGACCGGCTGGCCGCGGAACGGCGGGGGAATTTGCACCTGCGGGGTCTGCCGGAACCCGCGGGCGCGGAGCAGCCGGGTGGCCTCCTGGTGGGCTTGCTCCCAGGACATCTGCGGCGAACCCTCCCGGAGCGCCGCCATCAGGCTGTAGGAGAAGGCCCCGAAGGGGGTCCCTCCGAACTCGGCGTCGGCGGCGGTCTCGTTGTCCGCTGCGGCGGAGATGGAGAGGCCCGGAACCACCTCGCGCAGCCCAGGGGGACGCCCGCCGGGGCGAGGCTTGCCGCCACCCGAGGCGCCGCCCTGGGGGCCAAAACCGGCGTAGGCCCGGGGGCGGGAGGCGCGCTGGGCACGGTGCTGGTCGAGGAGCTGAGGCGGAGTGGGCAGGAAGCGCGCGTAGGCGCCCGGAGGGAGGTCGTGCCCGAGCTGGGGCCCGGTGCGGTAGGTCGGGGAGCTGGCGTCGAGCATCGTGCCGGAGTGGCAGGTGTCGAAGACGCACACCAGCTCGACGCCCGCAGGGACCATGGCCAGGTGCCCGGAGAGCTCGTCGTCGGTGAGGGCGGTGTCCCAGGTGAAGTCGTGGGTGACGAGCACCTCGTCCATGTCGTCGACCTCATCCCCGTCGTAGTCGGGTACCTGGGTCCCGTGGGAGGAGACGAAGAACGCCACGGTGTCGCCGGGGGCTGCGTCCTGGAGCATGGACCCGAGGGCCCGCAGCACCGTGCGCCGGGTCGCCTGCGCGTCCCGCAGCACCTCGATGTCTCGCTCGGCAAACCCGTAGCTGCTCGCCAGCGTGTCGGCCCAGTGGATCACGTCGTTGACGCATCCACGAAGGGGGGTGACCCCCGACCCCTGGAACTGGTTGATCCCCACGAGCAACGCCTTCTTCGCCATGACTCCTCCGCTTGTCCGGGGTCGTTGTCCGGGGTCGTTGTACCCGCGACCCCGCCAGAACCTCCCTATACCAGAGATGCCCTCCTCCGCAACGGGATCACCGCGAAGATCACCGCCAGCGAGAGGGCCGACCCGAGGGCGAAGAGGTTGGCGTAGCCCAGGATGTGGGCGAGGATGCCGCTGACGGGGCCCATCGGCGCCTTGCCGATCACCTCGATGGTGGCCAGCAGCGTGAAGTGGGTGCCGCCTATCCGCGGGTCGACCTGGCCCATCATGAAGGCGAAGACGATGGTGGTGAGCACGCCGCCGAAGAAGTGCTCGGCGAGGGTGACCGCCAGCACCGAGGCGTCCGTCGCGTTCCCCAGCGCCAGCCACCACTCCCCGAACACCGGCCCCGCCCGCAGCGCCGTCGCCAGCATCAGCGCATGCCACAGGGACCACCGCGACGCCATCCAGCCGCCCAGCAGCGATCCCAGCAGCGAGGCCACCATCCCGTAGGTGCCCAGCCACAGCGCGATCTTCGCCGCGTAGCCCGCGTCCACCAGGAACGGCTTGAACATCACGTCCACCAGCGTCTCGCCGGTCTTGTAGCTGGCGATATAAAAGAGGACCCACCCGGACCCGGGCTTGCGGGTGGACTCCTTCAGCAACCGCAGCGCCAGCCGCACCTTGCTCTCCCCCGGCGCCTCCGGGGCCTCGCCTTCCGCGGCGGCCCGGTAGGGGCCTTCTTCCTGGGCTTCCGGGGGTTGTAGCGAGCGCTCGTTCCACAGGAGCGTGCACGCCATCACCGCGCCCACCAGCCCCGCCATCGCCAGCAGCAGCGGCCGGAACCCCAGCGAGCCGGTGGCCCACATCAAAAGCCCCCCGCCGGTGAGCATCCCCACCTTGTAGCCGACCACCTGGGAGGCGTTGCCGTGGCCCAGCTCCTCCCGGGTGAGGATGTCCACCGCCAGCCCGTCCACGGCGATATCCATGGTCGCCGCGCACAGGTTCATCAGCAGCGCCAGCCCGAGGAAGAGCGGCAGGTTGTGGGGCACCAGCGCCGCCAGGGCGCAGCAGAGCAGCAGGAGCCCCTGCATGGGCAGGATCCAGGAGCGCCGCTTGCCCAGGGAAGGCCAGTGGTAGCCGTCGACCAGGGGCGCCCAGAGCACCTTCATCGACCAGGGGAGCGCCAGCGCCCCGAGGAAGCCGATGAGCACCGTGGAGGCGCCCTCCTTGCGGAGGTACGTGGGCAGCGCCGTCGCCTGGAACCCCGCAGGGAGCCCCTGGACGAAGTACAGGGACGACAGCACGGAGATCTTCCAGGCGAAGGAGCCTCGGGTCAGCACCCGACCATGCTACCCCGCCTCGACCACCGCGGCGGCGGCGAACAGGCGCGCCTCCGAGAGCGAGGGGAGAATCACTGGTGGATGATCTCGATCCCATCCATCCAGAAGGTGCCGCTGATGCTCGCCCCGCTCCAGCAGTAGTAGCTATCCGGGCACTTCAGCTTCAGGCAAGCACTCTTCTTGGCTCGGATCTCCGCGTTGTAACGGTAGTGACCACTGAAACACGAGGAAAGGTAGTCGTTCTTTTCCCCATCGTAGCACTTCCAGGATCCCTCCACGCACTCCACCATCAACTCGGGCTCCTTCAGGTTCTCAAATGCCTTGGGATCCGAGGTGAGAAACTGCGCCCAGTAGTGCGATTTGTAACCGCTGCGCGGGTAAGTGCATCCCTTGGGGTCGTCACGCATGCCGGTATAGAACTGGAGCGCGATCTCCTGGATCAACAGCCCCGCTCCGGTGACCTCCTCAACGCACTTTTTCTGGCATTTTTCCAGATCGACTTTGTAGGAAGGGTCCGTGCAGGAGGGGATCCTGCCGCAAGCCCCCTGGCACAAGCCCTCCGCGTCCAGGGGGGCTCCCGCTGCACCGGCTTCCCCGGCGGCTCCCGAGGTGTTTTCTGAACCTCCGAAGGGGTTTCCTCCTTGTCCTGCCGAGGCATTGCCCCCTGCGGAACTGGAGGCCCCGGCGGAGCCTGCGCTTCCCCCGGCGGATTCTCCCGGCGGAGGGCGAGTGGTCGCATCTCCGCTCCCGCTGCAAGCAAGAAGAAGAGAGAGAGGAAGGGTCCAGTGAAGGAATCGCATGGCGGGCTCCTTGGGGGTCAAAACTGCTCTCCGGGGGGAAGTTCCTGGAAGGACGTTTCGATGCAGACGTAAGGGATGCCGTAAGGAGTACAAGCGCCGAAGGAGGCGCTATCTTCCGGGTAGACGGTAGCGGCCCAGGTCTCCCAGTTGGTCGGATTGATCCCTCCGTTGGCCATGAAGAACATGATCTGCGCTCGATTCTTGTAGAGCGGTGAATCCCAGACCGTCTTCACCCAGGGGACACGACCGAATCCATCCTTGTCCGGGAGCACGGAGAGGTGGTCATCGTTCACGGGATCGTAATCGAACATCTCCGAGGAACCATCGTGGGAGATCTGGGACGGGCTGGTGTGTTTTCCGGTGAGGTACCACTCGTGGGTACACTGGTGGGCAGACCAGTTTGCTTCGCTCTGTTCGTCGCAAAACCCGGTAGCTCCCTTGCTCCGGGTATTCTTGTCTTCTCCGGGGGCAAGTGCATAACCCGAGGCTGTCTGTACCACGGTCGCTGAACCCATGAGATGGTAGAGATCCACATGGTTACAACTCTCGAAAAACCACCCAAGCCCCGGAGCACAATCCTTGATCCCCGAAGCGTTGGCGTTCGTGATCCGGTAGGTCCAGTCGTGTTTCCAGGTGGGGTGGTAGGTGGGAGGCTGGGAGAGGGGCGTCAACTCGATGGTGGAGAGGACGGGTTTGTGGTCGGAAAAACGATCCGGGGGAGGGGGAGGTTTTTGACCAGGAGCACCGACGAGGTTTTTCTCCCCAGGCCAGGGAGAAGACCAAAGTTCGGAGTCTTTCTTCGGTCGAAGGGCGACCCAGCGAGCTTGCTTGTAGTTGGGAGCATCCGGCCGATACGGCGGGCGGATCAGGATGTAATCGAAGCGTTCGTTCCCCGTGACAAGCTCCACATCCTTGGCAAGCGAGGTGTTGTTCTCGACGAAGTCACCTCCGTCGGAGGTGAGGTGGGTCCCGATAGGGCCTTGAAAGACGGTATCCCTTTCGCTCCGCTCCCGGATGACGTCGCCGTGGTCGTAATCGTGCTCGAAGTCGTACTGCCACGGGTTGATCACGTCGCTGGGGGGATTCCCCGAGGATTGCTCAGGGCCAATCCGTAGCTCCTGAAGCAGGGTCTTGTACTCCCCGTCGCTGGTATCCCGACCGTCGATGTTGAAGTCCCCCATCAGGATCGCCGGTCGATCCCGTTCCGGAGCAACGCTCTCGATGAAGGCATTGAACTGCCGGAGTTGCTCCTGCCGTACCGATTCCTGCGAGTAAGAGCAAAACATCCCCTCATCGAAGAGTCTCTTCATGAACTTCACAAGCCCGAGGCTGGAGTGGACGGCACCCGCGATCAAGATGTCCAGGGCATCCTTCACCTTGTCCAGGTGGTACGTACACAAAGGCGAGTTGTTGGCCTGCATGTGCGTGTTGAAGACGTCCACGTAATGATCCCCGCTCGGGGATGGAGGGCAGCTCGCGGCCACTTCCCCCGTCCCAACCGTCTCGGGTAGCTTGGGGGTCTGGTTGCAGGTGGAGGCAGGCCCTCCCGGCGGGTTCAGGTTGAGACGAACCCACTGGACGCCCTTGGCTTTCAGGCAATCGTCTCCACGGCAATACGGCTTTTTCTCCCCTTGCTCTTGAAAGACCCACTGCCCCTGGGCCTTGGCAGGCAGGTGAGAAAAGATCCAGGTGCCTCCGTGAACCTCATCTTCCCCACCGATCAACCCTGCCAGGTAGATGAGCAAGCTTCGTTTTTCCGGAGTTACAACCTGTGGAGGCCCATACTTGAAGAAAGGAGGAAGGCCGTGTTGCTTCCTCGTGACGTTGGCATGTTGCAGGATCTCCTCCACCGCCTTGCTATCCCACCCTTCCTGGATGGCCACCACATCGTTCAGCGCCAGGAAACGACCGATGTCTGCGTTGGTGACGTACTGGAAGTCTTCCTGCAAAAAACTCGACTTGAAGCGGTGAATGTTCCAGCTCATGAACTTGAGCGGAAATCCCTTCGGTCGACCGATCAGAATCGTCTGCCAGGTCTTCCTTGATTCGGCTTGCCCGATTGGGTTGTTGGAGAGGTGGTTGTGGCCACGAGGATACGAGTTTACAGCGCTCAACAGTGGCTGTTTTTGCCCATCGGTCACGAGGAAACCAAACCCTGGGAGGACGGAGGAATTGGGGTCTGGCTTGGTGATGGCCGACGTGTTGAGCGTGATGAGGACCTCGGCGCTGCATCGAAGCAAGATATTTGTGGAAGGATCCGGCTTGCAGTTCTGCACCGAGGTGGCAACCTGAAACCCTGGACTGCCCCCGTGTTGGGCCCAATCCCCTCCCGCCGTTCCATCAAACCGACGCAACGGAACCCCCTGGATGATGTTGAACTCGTAGAGGCGATCCTTGGGGCCGATCTTCTCATCGATGCCCGTGAACCGGTCGTAATCCAGGTAAACGCGCACGACACCGAACTCGTCCGGTGCCGCGCGGGTATCAATCGGAAAGTTCTCGAAGAAGAGACGGAGGTGCGTTTGCGACAGAACTCCGCCCGTTGCGAGAGGGGTGAGGACCTGAGGGACCGCGAGGAAAATCTTGCCGTCGTTGGCCTTGGAGGTCTGGTTGGTGTAGGCGAGCTGCACCGATCCTGTCCACTCCTTCTCGTCTCGTATTCCATCCAACTGGAAGGTGTGAACAGGCGGAGTCTCCGGGGGTCGGAGGAAAGACGGCTTGATCAACGGAACATAAAGGCAACGCAGAGGCCCATGCCCCAGGTTGCAACTGGCCGAAGTGGGAATGACGTCGGTGATCTTGGCGGAAGCAATTTGCCCGAGGTCTTCCTCTGGTTCTGTGTTGGCGGAGGGCTGCTCCTGGCCAGAGCAGGCAACAAAGACCATGGCGGAGAGGAAACTAAACGTTGCGTGCGTGCGTGCGTGCGTGCGTGCGTGCGTGCGTGCGTGTCATGAGGCAACCTCCAGGTTGACCCACGAAGGATATCGCTCGCAGACAGATCACGTCAAGCAGACAGGCAGGCAAAGAAGTCCAGTTACCCCGCCTCGACCACCGCGGCGGCGGCGAACAGGCGTGCCTCCGAGAGCGAGGGGCCGAGGAGCTGGAGGCCCACCGGGAGCGCCGGGCCCCCTCCGGCGGGGGGCGCGGGGGCCACCGGGACCGAGAGCGCCGGGAGCCCCGCCAGGTTTGCCGGTAGCGTGTACACGTCGTTGAGGTACATGGTCAGCGGATCGTCCACCTGCTCGCCCAGCAGGAACGCCACCGTGGGGGCCGTCGGGGTCGCGATCACGTCGACCTCCCCGAAGACCTGGTCGAAATCCCGGCGGATCAGCGTCCGGACCTGCTGCGCCTTGCGGTAATAGGCGTCGTAGTACCCGTGGGAGAGCACGTAGGTCCCCAGCACGATGCGCCGCTTCACCTCCGCGCCGAAGCCCTGCCCCCGCGTCGCCCTGTACATCGCCGCCACGTCCCCCCCGGGGGGCTCGTTCCGCAGGCCGAAGCGCACGCCGTCGAAGCGCGACAGGTTGGAGGACGCCTCCGCCGTCGCCAGCACGTAGTAGGTCGCCACCGCGTGGCGCGTGTGGGGCAGGTGCACCGGGATCAGCGTCGCTCCCTCCCGCTCCAGGCGCCGGATGGCCGCCTCCACCCGCTCCTTCACCTCCGGCTGGAGCCCGGCGCCGAAGTACTCCTCCGGCACCCCCACCCGCAGCCCTTGCACGCCCCGCTCGCACGCCGCCTCGTAGGCGTCCACCGGGGCGTCGAGGCTGGTCCCGTCGTGGGGGTCGTGCCCTGCGATCACCTCCAGCAGCCGGGCGGCGCCCCGCACGTCGCTGGCCATCGGACCCACCACGTCCAGGCTGGAGGCGTAGGCGATCAGGCCGAAGCGTGAGACCCGTCCGTAGGTCGGTTTGACCCCCACGCATCCGGTGTAGGCGGCGGGCTGGCGCACGGAGCCGCCGGTGTCGGTGCCCAGGGCGGCGGGGGTCATCCGGGCGGCGACGGCCACGGCGCTGCCGCCGGAGGAGCCGCCGGGGGTGCGGGTGGGGTCCGCCGGGTTGCGGGCGGGGAAGAAGGCGCTGTTCTCCGTGGAGGAGCCCATGGCGAACTCATCCATGTTGCACTTGCCCGCCAGCAGCGCCCCCTCGGACCAGA
>CAZSDX010000045.1:0-6958 GCA_964605685.1 uncultured Polyangiaceae bacterium | reverse complement strand
CTTGATCCCGACGGGGACGCCCGCCAGCTTGCCCGTGGGCTCGCCCCGCGCCCGGCGCGCGTCCACGGCGCGAGCCTGCGCCAGCATCTCGTCGGCGGTCACCGCCAGGAACGCACCCAGCGGCGTGTTCAGCGCGCCGATGGCCTCCAGCGAGCTGCGGGCCACCTCCTCGGCGGACACGTCCCCCGCGGCCACGCGCCGCGCGGTCTCGACCACGCCCCAGCGCCGGATCTCGTCTTGTCCGTCCACGTCAATCCTCCACGAAGGTGGGCACCCGGAAGCCCTCGTCGTCGTGCCTCGGGGCTTGCCCCAGCGCCTCGGCCCGGTCGAGCCCCGCCGTCGGGGCGTCCTCCCGCCAGGTTAGCCGGTCGAGGAGGACGTGGGCCGTGGGCTCGATGCCGTCGGTGTTGACCTCCTGCAAGGCCCGGACGTAGCCGATGATCTTCCCGAGATTTTTGGAGATCTGCTCCTGCTCCGACCGGGTGGCGTCCAGCCTGGCGAGGTGCAGTAGCTTCGCCACCGCCTCGGGGGGTAGCTCCTCGTTGCTCATGGCGCCCTGGTAGCCCACGCCGCAGGGCGCGAGAAGAGGGGCGGTGTTACCACCCCCGACGTCAAGGCATCGCGAGTGCGCAACCGCAGGATCTTCCGCGAGTCACGCCTCTCCCCTGGCCTGCAGGTCTTCGAACTCCTCCGGCGGCGGCGCGGGCACGGACTTCGGGTTGATCGAGAGGTCGAGGAAGCGCTCGATGTCCTCCTCGGAGCCGACCAGGAGCAGCGTGTCGCCCTCGTTGACCTTGTAGGCGGCCCCCACCGGCTCCAGCCCGCGGCCGGAGTCGCGTCCTCCCCGGTGGATGCCCAGGACGCTGATGCCGCAGCGGTTGCGCAGGTCCAGCTCCAGGAGCGAGCGACCCACCAGCCGGCCCTGCGCCACCCAGGGTTCGACCCGGAACCCCTCGGCGAAGCGCGGGAGATCCAGGCGGATCTCGATGTCCTCATCCGCGGCCTTTGTCTCCTGCTTCTCGCCCATCGTGGACAGGATGAAGAGGCCCGCGGCGACGCTGGCCGCCGACCCCAGGAAGACCCCCACCTTGGAGGCGTCCTGGAGCCCGTGGTCCCCCGGGAAGGCGAGGGTGGCGACGAAGATGCTCATGGTGAAGCCTATCCCGGCCAGCACCGAGACGCCGAAGAGCTGCGGCCAGGTGGAGCCGGTCGGGCGAGGGGCCAGCCCCAGCTTCACGGCGAGCCAGGTGATGCCAAAGATCCCGGTGGGCTTGCCGAGGAAGAGGCCCAGGCTCGCCCCCAGCGCCGGCGGGGACAGCGCCAGGTCGGCGATGTTGCCGTGGATCGCCACGCCCGCGTTGGCCAGGGCGAAGATCGGGACGATCCCGAAGGCCACCCAGGGGTGGAGCCCGTGGACGATCCGATCCAGGGGCGGCTGCACCGCCTCCAGGTGGCGCTCGATGGCCCCCAGGGGGCCTGCGGCGTCCAGGTCGCGGCTCCGGGCGCTGTGGCGCAGCCGGGTGACGGCCCGATCCAGGTCCTCCAGCACCTCCGTGGGGCGCCTCGCCCCCTGCGCCGGGATGCACAGCCCCAGGATCACCCCGGCGATGGTCGCGTGGATCCCGCTCTTGAGCACCGCCCCCCAGAGCGCCACCCCCAGCACCAGGAAGGGCCACAGCAGCGTCACCCGCAGGCGCGCCATCAGGACAAGCACCCCGGTGATGCCCCCCGCCGTCAGCAGCGCCCCGGCGTGGATCTTCCCCCCGTAAAAGAACGCGATCACCAGGATCGCCCCCAGGTCGTCGAAGATCGCCAGCGCCATCAGGAACACCACCAGCGACGACGGGACCCGGCTCGACACCAGCGCCAGGCACCCCAGGGCGAAGGCGATGTCCGTCGCCATCGGCACGCCCCAGCCGGGCTGCCCCGCGCCTCCCCGGTTGAAGGCGAAGTGGATCGCCGCCGGCACCAGCATCCCCCCCAGCGCCGCCAGCGCCGGCAGCGTCGCCTGCCGCACGGTGCGCAGCTCTCCCACCAGCAGCTCCCGCTTGATCTCCATCCCCACCACTAGGAAGAAGACGCTCATCAGGGCGTCGTTGATCCAGTGGTGCAGCGGCCAGGAGAGCCCCTGCCCGCCCATCGAGAAGGTCACCGGCAGGTGCAACAGCCCCTCGTAGGACGCCGCGAACCGCGAGTTGGCCCACAGCAACGCCACCACGGTCACCACCATCAGCGTGATGCCGCTCGCCGCCTCGGTCCGGAAGAACCGGCGAAACGGGCGCACCACCGCGAACAGCAGCCGCGGCACCGCGCCAGGGGGGGTCGTCGATGTGTCCTCTCGGGAAGCCAAGGCCCCCGCAGCATGGTCAAGGTCGCAGGTCCGTCAAGGAAAACCGGCCCCACCGAAGCCCCCGCCACCGCGACGCGCAGCAGGAGTCGTTCAAAACGGGGGGCCGTAGATGGCGACCGGGGTGTCGATTTACGCTCTGGGGCGTTCCAAGAACCGCGCGCCCTGGCCGGATGTACCTCCCTCCAGGCAGTTCCTGTCGTCAGCAGGAGCGGTGGGAGGAGGGCCAGAAGATCTTGCCCGGGTTGAGCAGCCCCCTGGGGTCCAGCGCCGCCTTGATCCGCCGGGCCTTGTGTCTAACCTCGACAAAGGAGGGGATTATTTTTTTACCCATGCGGAGGGTGTAGGGGCGCAACAGGTTGCGCCCCTACTTCTGTCGAGGTTAGGTGCAAGGCCATCCGCCGCTGCGCTGCCATCAGCTCCTCGCTCTGCTCCAGGTGCAGGTACGGCGCCTTCAGCACCCCGATCCCGTGCTCCCCGGACAGCGTCCCTCCCTGCTCCACCTCCGATCGGAACAAATCGCTTGACAAGCTTCTTTCTTCTGTTCTCATGAGTGCCATGCGCAAAACAACCAGCCTCCTGTGTGTGTGTCGTGCAACAACAATCCTGGATCTGCGGAGCTCAATCCAACACGATTCCCACTAAATCGCCAAGATCCTCAAGCGAAGCTACCCCCAGAGTTCTTGAGGGTTCAGAACGCAACGGATGATGCGAAGGGGGATGAGAAACCGCAAATCAACGAATATGTCGTTGGGGACCGTTCAAAGATCGTGAGAAGGTCAAGCCAGGCAAGCGAGCCTGAAATTCGGCAAAAAGGCATATGACGCATCGCGTGCATCCACGAACTCCTGGGAGCCCTGGGTCACTTTTTTGGATGTTCACGAACCAGCCAAATTTTAGGATAGAAGTTGCTGAGCCGGCGCCGACAGAGGGCCTCTCCACCTCTCCGGGGTGCGTCATTTTCTCGTCTTGGAGCCTCAACACCTTCTCACGATCTCAACTCAACGATTTTTCGGGCTTTTGGCATCCCCCTGAACGGTCCCTGTCGTTGTAAAGCTTAATTTGGATAGCGGAGAAATTTCTTACGGTTTGCTTGAAAAGAATATGGATAAAGACGCCCATACGGAAGCAAACCCGGGGATGGTAGGGGAGATCTATCCTGAGCAGGACTTGGCAAAAAAATCAAGTCCTGTGGTGATCGGTGCAGATTCCAGAGGGCCCGTAAGCAACCCTGACAACTTGTTGTATCCTTATCGCGTCGTTGTGAAGGTGTTTTCAAACTTTTCGGATGGCCTCTCCGGTTGTACAGGAACGATGGTTGGGCCTCGTGTTGTCGCAACCTCCGCGCACTGCCTTTACAAGGGAAACCGCGGAGGTTGGGTTACGGGATTCAGGGTTATGCCTGCTCTTGAATATGATTACATGCCATTTGGAGATGCCAATGCAACATGGGTAGAAGTCCAAAGTAACTGGATAGGCAGTGAGAGTTCTTCGTATGATTTCGGGCTAATCACGCTGGATCGGCCCTTGGGTGATCTCACGGGTTGGGCTGGAACAACGACACTGAGCAATCCTTTGTTGTCCTATTCTCTTTATGGTTATCCTGGTGACTTGCCTGCACCATTTCCTGATCCAAGGTCTTCTTTGTACATGTACGGAATGAGCGACGTCCCGAGGGATTACGATAGTGATCTCTTGTATTACGAAACGGATACCGCGGGCGGTCAGAGTGGTGCTGGGTTGATCCGCTTTATTCAAGGGATTCCGTACACAACTTCGACACACAAAGGAGAATGCTTTCATTTCTGGAGCTTTTTTCACCTGAACTGTTCTGTTCGGTACACCAGTTCACGCGTTAACATGGTTTCCCAAGCCAACGCTTTGGCTAACAATTTCCCCATGGCAGGTATTGTTAATGGGGCCCCGTGGAATGCCTGGAATGGGTGGACTCAAATTCCCCCTACGATTACCCCTTATGGTTTGGGAAATTGGACACAAGTCCTGGTAGTGGGAGGAGACAACCAGGTTTACACAAAAACCCATACTGCACCATCCAACCCCGGGGGGTGGTACCTGCGCGGTGGGGTGACGACGGCTACTCCTGTGGCTGCTGTCAGGCGTTCTGCTGGAGGAGTCTCTGCCGCAATTCGTGCGTTGGATGGGAGCACCAAGTATATGCCTAACGTTGTTGTAGCAACATCCACATGGCAAAACCTAGGGGGAGTTATCGTTGATACACCTGCAGTTGTGGAAGTTTCACCCTCCAGAGTTGATCTCTTCGGGGTGAGCCCAGATCGTCGAGTATTTCAGAATATTGTCATCAATAATTCGGGGAACACGAGCTGGAACAACCTCGGCGGCAGTGCGACATCGAACGTAACGGCCATTTCCAGGTTGCCCGGTACGGTGGATCTCTTTGTTCTCGGTCTTGATGGTGGTGTTTGGACGAAACGGTGGAATGGTTCCAGTTGGGAACCCTCTCAAACTGGGTGGACGCCGGTGGGAGGTTTGTTTCAAGGTCAAATATCTGCTGTTTCATGGGATCAAAACCGCATCGATTTGTTTGGTCTAGGACAAGGAGGTTTGTCGTCTTCCAGCGTTTTTCAGATGACGTGGACTTCTGAAAATGGTTGGTCAGGGCCCTTCAATTTGTTCGGAACGGTTGTTGGAGGGGTCACTGCGATATCTGGGGGGCCGAACAATTTGAATCTTTTTGTCAGGTCTCCGACCGGTCTGATTTTTCAAAAAACATGGAATGGAGGACCAAACTGGTCTCCCTCCAATGTAGGATGGATACCGCTCGGAGGGGATATGATGGAAATTCCTGCTGCAGTCTCCATAGGGAATACAATCGACATCGTTGCCCGAGGCAAGGAAGGACAGCTATGGAATCGCTGGTGGGACGGATCGCAATGGCAGTGATGATAACCCTTTTCCCAGGAGGATGCGGAAAAGATTGCACGGATATTTACATCATGACATCTCTCTCCGTATCGCTCAAGAACTCGCAAGATGGTCGGCTAATTTGCGATGCAAGCGTCACCGCGCAACGCCGCGGAAGAGACGAGAAGATCACGTTGTTGCCGTACGGTCCCGATCTCGAGTCCTGTGCTTACCGAGGGGTAGGGGATCAACCGGGGGTTTACACGGTAACCGCGACCGCGTCGGGGTACAGGCCAAGCGTCTTGCACGGCATCGAATTGAAAGAAGGCGACGATTGCCATGTGATCGGTAGATCGGTTCTCTTGACCATGGATCCTGAACCTTGAAGGGATATCCCACGATGAGGAACTGCAAGACCGTTTTCCTCGGTACGATTATCCTCATGTCTTGTGGGAGTGACGGACCACCCTCTCCCGAGCCAGCCTCCCAAGGAGGCTCTTCTGGAGAAGAGGTCAGCACGCCACCCGGGGAAGGACTCGGCGGGAGGGCCCCCACGGGAGGGAGCGCAGAGCCTGGATCGTTCTGCCAGGACTATTGCGTCGCCTGGGCAAAACCCGGGTGTCCTTCCTCCATGACGTTCTCGAAATGTCTGGAGAATTGTCCATTGATCAGATCCGACTGCGAGGGGCTAAAATCCTTCCAGGCTTGCGCCAGCATCGAGGGCCTTCTCTTCGCCTGCGATGCAGGAGGGAAGACCGCCTCCGTCCTCTGCCAGAAGGAGGCCGCCGCGATGGGCGAGTGCCCCGTGGGGAAGCCGCTCAACCCGGTGAACCCAGGGGAGGCAGCGGGCGCCAACCCGTGAACATCGTCGGCCTTGTTCAGAAGGCTGACCACGGGCACGCCGACGAGGCCGGGCTGAAGCCCGGCGCCGGGACGTGGGGGAAGGGAAACGAGGAGGGGAAGCCCTCGTTCGAGGGCTCGCTTCGGCACGAATCGAGGCCGCCTGAGCGGCCTTCTCCCTGCCGTCGCCCTCAGGCACACGTTCCGGCGCCGGGGTTCACCCCGGCGGCCTCGTCGACGGGAACCACACCCGTGGACAGGCCCGTGGACGGCCTTCTGAACAAGGCCAACATCGTCAGCAGGAGCGGTGGGAGGAGGGCCAGAAGATCTTGCCCGGGTTGAGCAGCCCCCTGGGGTCCAGCGCCGCCTTGATCCGCCGCTGCGCTGCCATCAGCTCCTCGCTCTGCTCCAGGTGCAGGTACGGCGCCTTCAGCACCCCGATCCCGTGCTCCCCGGACAGCGTCCCTCCCTGCTCTACCACCGATCGGAACAGCGCTCCGATGGCCGCCTCCACCCGGGGGATCTCCTCGTCGTCGTCCCAGAGGAAGTTCACGTGCAGGTTCCCGTCGCCGGCGTGGCCGTAGCTCAGCATCCTGACCCGGTGGGCCTCTCCGATCCGCTCCACCTCGTCCAGCAGCGCCGGTAGCCTGGAGCGGGGCACCACCACGTCCTCCGACAGCTTGCGGCGGGCCATCTTCCGGATCGCCGGGGACATCTCCCGCCGCGCCTCCCACAGCCGGTCCCGCTGCGCCGCGGACTGGGCCACCTGCACCGCCAGCGCCCCCGCCTGGTCGCAGGCGTCGCCTACCCGCTGGGCGCTCGCCTCGCAGGCGCCCTCGTCCCCGTCCACCTCCAGGATCAGCAGCGCCCCGGCGCCCTCCGGCACCG
>CAZSDX010000044.1:0-20716 GCA_964605685.1 uncultured Polyangiaceae bacterium | reverse complement strand
GGTGGCAGCGGTGGCAGCGGTGGCAGCGGTGGCTCCGCAGGTTCGGGCGGGAGCGGCGCGGGCGGGAGCGCAGGCTCCGGTGGCGAGGCGGGGAGCGGCGGGGCAGGGGCAGGTGGCAGCGGGGGTTCCGGCGGCGTGGGAGGTTCCGGCGGCGACCCCTTCGGTGGGGCCGGTGGAGGCCCGGAGGCCAAGTGCGTGACCGCGCCTGTGGTGGAGGTGAGTCCGGAGCTTCCCTACAAGACCGCGGGCGACAGCAGCACGTACACCAACTACTTCGGATCCTATTGCGACAAGGTGGGGGCCGCCGGTCGGGACACGGTGTTCAAGGTGGTCCCGAAGGCGGACGGGGCGGTGGTGGTGAGGCTGGAGGCGAACGGCTCGGGGTACGATCCGGTCCTGTCGGTCACCAAGGGCGAGTGCACCGTGTTCGTGACGAACAAGGACGGGAGCTGCGCCAACTACTCGGGCCCCGGCGGCGCCGAGGAGCTGGATGTCGGTGTCTCCAAGGACGCTCCTTTCTGGGTGTACGTCGACGGCGTGAAGGACGCCGACGGCGTCTTCAACCTCTCGATCCAGTACGCCGGAGCCGGCGGCGCGGGCGGAGCGGGCGGGAGCGGCGGGACGGCAGGAGCCGGCGGGGGGGCAGGCGAGGGGGGAGCGGCGGGCGCAGGTGGTTCCGGGGGAGCGGGGGGCTCCGGTGGGGCGGGGGGCTCCCCGGTGGCGGAGGGGCAGAGCTGCGCGGATCCGGTGAAGGTGAAGGTGGAAGCCGGGAAGCCGCTGGTGCTCACGGGCTCGACGGCGGAAGCGAAGAACAACTTCCTCGGCTACTGCAACGCCATGTACGACGCCCGGGATCAGGTCTTCGAGGTGACCAGCGCCAGCGCCGGGAAGCTCTCCGCCAAGGTGGAGCCCCTCGATCCCAAGCTGGACGTGGCGGTCTACGCCTACAAGAACGAGTGCCAGGAGATCCTCCTGGGCTCGGACACCAACGGGGGCAAGGGCGCGTGCAGCGAGCTGCTGGGCCCCGGCGTGGCGGAGACCCTGAGCCCCCTCACGGTCGAGGCGAACGCGAAGACCTACGTGTACGTGGACACCAACAGCAAGAACGGCGTCAAGGGCGGGCCCTTCCAGATCACCTTTACCCTCGAGTAACCCCGCCTCGTCCGGGAGGAACATCGCTATTCTCTCGGGAGGACGCGGGCCAGGGGGCGGAGCTGCACCTCCGGCTGGAGCTCCGCGAAGGAGATCACCTGCGCCGCCGGGAAGTCGGTCTCCAGCAGCTTGCGGACGAAGCGCCGGATGTCCGGCTGCGTGAGGAACACCAGCGGGGCGTCCTCCGGTGGGGGGGTCTCCCGCAGGGTCGCCCGGACGCTGGCCACGATGTCCCGCGCCGCCGCGGGCGACAGCGTGAGGAAGCTGCCCGCCTGGGTGCGGGTGATGGCGCCCCGGATCGTGTCCTCGATCAGCTCGTCTAGCAGGTACAGCGACAGGTGCGGGTCGCCGCCGGTCAGGCGGAAGGTGGTGGCCCGGCGGAAGTACCCGCGGAGCAGCTCCGCCAGCGCCAGCGGGTCGCGCTCCTGGGGGGCGTGGATCGCCAGGGCCTCCAGGATGGCGCGGAGATCCCGGACGCTGATCCTCTCCTCGATCAGCCGGCGGAGCACGTCGGCCAGCAGTGGGAGAGGCACCGGCTTCGGCACCACCTGGCGCACCAGCGCGGGCGTGACCTGCTCCAGCTGATCGAGGAGCGTCTGCGCCTCGTGGAGCCCGAAGAAATCTGCGGCCCGCGCCCGGAGGATCTCGAGGAGGTTGTCGGCCACCGTGGCGGCGGCCTGGGCAGGATCGAGGTCGTCGGGCAGCTCCAGGACCAGCGCCGGGACCTCGAAGAGCAGCAGGATGACGTGGCGGTCGGGCATGCCTTCGACCAGGCGCAGGCGCGGGGCCGGTAGCGGCACGCCCAGCTCCTCGAAGAGGCGCTCGCGGAGCTGGTGGACGGCGCCGCCGATCCCGGGGCGGAGCAGCTCCTGGCCTCTCACCTCGTCGTCGAGGAGCGGCTCCAGGTCCGCGGAGATCTCGACGGTCCAGGGGGCGACGACGGGGACGAAGCTCGGGGCCTTGCGCTGGGCGAAGGCGGGTTGCACCTGGGTGGGTGCGGAGGCGGAGCGGTCGACCCGCTCGATCTCCATCTTCTGGAGCCGCGAGCGGGAGACCGCGAAGAGCAGGCCGGCGATGAGCAAGAAAGGGAGCGTTGGGAAGCCCGGAACCAACGCGAGCAAGGCGACGAAGGCGGCGGCCACCAGGAGGGCGCGTGGGGTGCCGAAGAGCTGGGCGCCCAGCTCGGAGCCGAGAGGACGATCCGGCTCCTCGCTGGCGACGCGGGTGACCAGGATGCCCGCCCCGGTGGAAAGCACCAGCGCCGGGATCTGGGTCACCAGCCCGTCGCCGATGGTCATCAGCCCGTAGCGCTTGAGGGCCATCTCCGCGCTCATGCCCCGCTGGAGGACGCCGATGACGACCCCCCCGAGGAGGTTGATGGCGGTGATGATGAGGGAGGCGATGACGTCGCCTTTGACGAATTTCATGGCGCCGTCCATCGCGCCGTAGAACTGGGACTCGCGGGAGAGCTGGCGGCGGCGGCGGCGGGCCTCGTTGCCGTCGATGCCGCCGGAGCGGAGCTCGGCGTCAATGGCCATCTGCTTGCCGGGCATGGCGTCGAGGGTGAAGCGAGCGCCGACCTCCGCCACCCGCTCGGAGCCCTTGGCGATCACCACGAACTGCACCACCGTCAGGATCAGGAAGATCACCGCTCCGACGACGTAGTTCCCCCGGACGACGAACTGACCGAAGGCCCGGATGACCTCCCCCGCATCCGCCTGAAGCAGGATGAGTCGGCTGGAAGATACGTTGAGGGCAAGTCGAAACAGCGTGGTCAGCAACAGCATCGTAGGGAAGGTGGCGATCCCCAGGGCGTCGGGCACGTAGAGCACCACCAGAAGGATCGCCACCGAGAGGGAGAGGTTGGCCGCCAGGAGCACGTCCAGCAGCGGCGTCGGCAGGGGCACCACCAGCAGGGCCACCACCAGGATGACCACCACCGCCAGCGCGACCTCCGCGGCCCCCAGCTTCCCCAGCAGCGACCGCTGCCCTCGCGTCTCCGCCATCGCTCAGCTCGGCGCCGTGAAGAGCGCGAAGACCCCCGTGTAGAAATGGATCGTCGCCGGCCCCGGCGACGGCGCGATCTCGAAGGAACTCATCACCCCGACCACCGGCACCCTGGGGAACCTCCCCTTGATCAGCTTGCTGTCGACGTTGGGTACCCCGTAGAGGCCCGTCCCTCGCCCAGCGCAGTTGACGTAGAGGCCGAAGCTCGCCGCCGCCCCCGCCGTCGCCCGTGCCTGCTCCCGCAGCGCCGCCTCCAGGTTCTGCCGCGCTGCGCCCCCGTCCAGCACCGCGAAGGCTAGCCGAGATCCCGGCGCCACCGCCTCCCCCAGCACCACCGCCTTCCTCGCCGGATCGACCCCCCGGATCGGCCTCACCCTCGCCCCTCGGAGCCCTCCCTCCTGGGGCTGCTCCTCGCTCGTCGCCGGATCCGGCAGCAGCACCAGAACCTGGGGTCGTCCCTCCACCGACCGCGCCACCTTGCTCAGCGCCTCCAGCGCTGGCTCGTCGTCCACCCGCAGTACGGTCCCTTCCCGGGCCTCGGTCACCGTCCTCCAACCGCCCAGCACCCGGCACCCCGGCGCCAGCGTCACCCGCGGCCCGTTCCGCCGGATCAGCAGCCCCACCGCCGCCCCCTGGTGGAACTCTCCCTCCCGATCCACCACCCCCTGTGGTCCCTCGGTGCCCGAGCCGCCCACCACCGAGAGCTTCGGGAAGAGCCGCGCCAGATTTTTGGGGACACGGCTCGCCCACGGGAGCTGCTCCAGGAAGAGCAGCAGCGTCCCCTCGCCCCCGGCCTGCTCGATCTTCTCCCCCAGCGAATCCTCCGCGTCCTCCTCGTCCGGATCCGACCACACCGGCGTCGCCGTTTGCCCCGACGCCAGCAGCCCCGCCACCGCCCCTTGCCCCTCGTGCTCTCCCTGCTCCGTCATCACCCCCAGCCCGTGCGCCACCAGCGTCGGCACCCCCCCCCACCGCTGCCTCACCTCCCTCGCCAGACCCACCCTGTCCTGCGACCCCGCGTGAAACACCACCCCCATCGCGGGCCGCTGCACCTGGCGTGCCGCGGATTGAAGGGGACGAGCGAGCGCCGCAGCGTCGGTGGTCAGCAGCGAAAAACTCACAGCACCCATGGGCAACGCTAGAGTGAGCCAACTCCGCCTCCCCGCGCAAGGGCGGACGCTCCGGGGAGATCAAGGCGGACATTTTCTGTCCGTTATCCGCCTTGCGGCCTGGATCGAGCTGGCTAAGTGCCAGGGGTATGGGCTCGCCGCGCACTTCCCCCCCACTCCCTGGCGCCAAGTACCTGATCCCACAGCCGCCGCTGCCGCCCCGGATGCCCCCGCCTTTGCCGACGGGGCTCCCGGAGCTGGACGCGCTGCTGCCCGGGGGCGGGTTGGCCTGGGGGTCGGTCGTCGAGCTGATGGCGCCGCGGGGGCTGGGGCTCTCGACGAGCCTGGCGCTGGCCGTTTGCGCGGCGGCGCAGCGCCGTGGGAGCCAGGATGCCTGGTGTGCCTTCGTCGATCCGACCCGCTCGCTCCACGGGGCTGGGGTCGAGGCCTGCGGGGTGGATCTCCGGCGCCTGTTGCTGGTCCGGCCCCCGCTCGACGCTCTGGGCCGCGTCGCCCACCGCCTTGCCCAGAGCCATCTCTTCTCGGTGGTGGTTGTGGATACCTGCGGCATCCCGGGCTCTGCGGGGCTGGACGCGCTCGGATCCTGGGTGGCGCTGTCCCGGCGCCTCGCCTCGGTCAGCGAGGGGACCCCGGGGCTGGTGCTGCTGCTCACCTCCCGGGAGCTGAGCCGGACCCTCCCGCTGCCGGTGGCGGAGCGCATCGAGTTGACCCAGGAGCGCCCCGGTCGCCTGCTGCTCCGGGTCCACCGCCGCTGCTACGGCCTCCCTTCCGAGTGGCAATCCTGCCAGCTTCCGGCTCCGCGGCGCCCCGCGCCTGTCCAGGCCACCGAGGCGTCGTGACCCTGACCCCGCCCGCCCGCTTCCGTACCCGCGCCGGGCTCCCTCCGGGCCCTGGTCCGCTTCTTCCCTTCGAGACCGAGCCTCCCTCCCCGGAGCGTCGGACCCTGGTCCTCCACTTCCCCGACCTGGCCTGCGAGCTGGCGATCTTCTCCCGGGAGAGCCGCGTCGGCGTGCTCGGCGCCCTCGGCCTGGATCGACCCCTCGCGGCGGTGCTCCTCGACGGGCGTCAACCGCTCTCGAAAGAAGCTCCCCTCCACAGCGCCACCGCGGCGGCTCGCCGCGCCGGGGTGCGCCCGGGGCAGACCATCCAGGAAGCCCGCAAGCTGCTCCCTTCCCTGGATGTTCACGGGGTCAGAAAAGACATCGTTGAGGCGATGCTGCACACCTTCGCGGAGGCGCTCCACGGGGTCGGGGCGGGGCACCGGATCCTTGCGCCGGACTCGCTGCTGCTCGACCTGCCGGGGAGCGAGGGCGGGGAAGGTCCGCTGGTGCTCCAGGTGTGCGAGCGGCTGAAGGAGCTGGGGCACCGGGTGCGGGCGGCGGTTGCGGATCGGGAGGCGGTGGCGCTGCTGCTGGCGCGCTTCGGTCCGAACCCGCGGGCGGTGGTGGCGCCGGGGCAGGAGGCGGAGGTGCTGGGGGTCTTCCCGCCGGAGCTCCTCCAGCGGGTGGAGCGCTCGCTGCGGCAGCACCCGGGGGTCTCGCTGGCGCTGGCGCCGGAGGTCGTCGAGGAGATCCGCTGGGACGAGCCGATCCAGGGGTCAGACCCGCTGCATTTCGCGCTCCACGGGCTGGCGGCTCGCGCGGTCGCTCGCCTCGCGGGTCGCCACCAGGAAGCCCGCGAGGCCCGGCTGCTCTGGGTGTCGGCGTCGGGGGAGGAGTCCTGGGTGGACGCGGCGCTGCGGTCGCCGGTGCGCCGGGTGCTGGATCTGATCCAGGCGTTTCGTTTCCGCGTGGACGAGCGCGCGCCGGCGGAGGGGCTGGTGCTGCTGCGGCTGGCGCTGGGCGGCCTGTCGGCGCTGCAAGAGGGGCCGGGGAGCGCGAGGGAGAAGGCGCCGCTCCAAGCGCTGGTGGCGGAGCTGACGGCGGAGCTGGGGTCTTCCCGGGTGGGGCTGTTCTCGCCGGACGAGGGGGCCGCGTTGCCGGGGCTCCAGGAGCGTCCGACCCTGCAGGTGGCGCTGTGGCCCGCGGACGCGCTGGCGCCGCCGACGCGGGTGCTGGATGTCCCGGTGGTGGTCTCCGGGAAGATCGCCCGGGGGTCGAGGGTGGAGATCGGGCAGCAGACCTTCGTGGTGCAGCGGGTGACGGCGGTCGAGACGCAGATCGGGACGCCCAGCCCCGGGCTGGATCACCTGCTGGTCTGGCTGACCCACGGCGACAGCGGCGCCCTCGGCTGGATCACCCGCGACCGGCGGCTGAAGCGAGCCCTGCTCCACGGCTGGTTCACCTGAAGGCGGGGTCGTGGGGATACAGGGGATCGGGTAAGATCCTCCGCCGATGCTGATCCACCGCACGCTCCGGACCGATGCGCCCCGGGCGGCGATCCTTGTGCGCGTGATGGTGGGTCTGGTGTTCGCGTCGGAGGGAGTGCAGAAATTCCTCTACGCCGAGGCGCAGGGAGCGGGCCGGTTCGCGAAGATCGGCCTCTCGGTGCCGGGCGTGCTGGGGCCTAAATAAGTCCCGCGAAGGATCCCTTTGTGTCACGAGGATGATACCATTCTGTCACTTTGAATCGAACATTTCCACGACGGGTGATGCTGCGAGGGGGGCTGGCCGGGCTGGCTGTCCTCATGACCCAGACGCTCCTGGGGGGCTGCTCCAGCGAAGAGGAGGGGGGCGAGCCCGCCCCCGCCGGGCCGGGTCCGGCGCCGCCGAAGAGGTCGAACCTGGCAGCCATCGGCGCCCTGGGAGAGCCGGACGAGAACGGGCTCCGGTTGCCTCCGGGGTTCACCGGGCGCGTCGTGGCGCGGACGGACGAGAAGCCGGTGGCCGGGTCCGAGTACGTCTGGCACACCTTCCCGGACGGGGGGGCGACCTTCGCCCAGCCGGATGGCGGCTGGGTTTACGTGTCCAACTCGGAGGTGCCGCTGAGCGGCGGGGTCGGCGCGCTGCGCTTTGACCGCTCCGGGGCGCTGGTGGACGCGTACCGCATCCTGGACAAGACCAGCGCGAACTGCGCGGGGGGCGCGACCCCGTGGGGCACCTGGTACTCCTGCGAGGAGGTGGTTCGGGGGCGGGTGTTCGAGTGCGATCCGCTGGGCAAGGTCGAGGCGGTGGAGCGGCCCGCCCTCGGCGTGTTCAAGCACGAGGCGGCGGCCGTGGACCCGGTGAACAAGCACATCTACCTGACGGAAGACGAGAAGGATGGCTGCTTCTACCGCTTCGTCCCGGACGCGCTCACCCCCTCGGGGGACCCGGATACCACCGCAGGGAAGCTCCAGGTAGCCCAGGTCGGGGAGGACAAGAAGGTGACCTGGCATGACCTCCCTGACCCGGAATTCAAGGGGACCACGCCGACCAGGGACCAGATCGCGGAGGCCACCCGCTTCAAGGGCGGCGAGGGCATCGTGTTCCACGAGGGCGTGGTCTACCTCTCGACCAAGGGCGACGACCGTGTATGGGCTTACCATACCGAGGACGCTCGTATGGAGATACTCTACGACGCGAAGACCGCGGACAACCCGGTCCTGACGGGGGTGGATAACCTGACGGTGACTTGCTGCGGCGACGTGCTGGTGGCGGAGGACGACGGCGACATGCAGGTGGTGGCGATTCTCACCGACGGGAGCCTCAAGCCGCTGGTGCAGGTGGTGGGGCACGAGACGTCGGAGATCACCGGGATCGCCTTTGATCCGTCGGGGACGCGCCTGTACTTCAGCTCCCAGCGCGGGGTGGCGGGCAAGGGTGGCGGGGTGACCTACGAGGTGACGGGCCCGTTCCACACCACCTGAACGCTCACCCCCCAGGGGCGGCGTGGACCTGCTTGCGCAGCAGGGCGAGGGTGTCGATCAGGAGGGGATCCATGCCGCCCGGGGGCCTGTCCTGGGCCCAGCGGACGGTGGAGGAGACCAGGGCCTCCTTGAGGTAGGCGAAGGAGAATCCCTCGGTCAGCTCGGCGGCCTGCTCCAGCGTGGCGCCGGAGGGGCGAAGCTCCGGGTGGAGGTCGCCGCTCCAGCGGCGCAGGTAGGCGAGGCGCTCGGGGGGCGCGGGGAGGTCGAAGCTGTACTTGCGGTCGAAGCGGCTGGGGCGCTCGACGATGGCCGGGTCGAGGCGCTCGGGGTGGTTGGTGGTGGCCAGCACCAGGATCCCCTGGTTTTGGGCGAAGCCGTCCAGCTCGTTGAGGAAGAAGGAGCGGTTCTCGTCGGTGATCAGCGAGTCGAGATCCTCCAGGATCAGCAGGCAGGGGGCGCTGGAGCGGGCCCGCCGGAAGACCTCCCGGATGTTCCGCTGGTCCGAGAGCCCCTCGCAGGTGAAGCTCCGGACGTAGAGGCAGCTCTTGCCCAGGGCGTTGACCAGCCCCTTGATGGCGTGGGTCTTGCCGTTGCCCGGGGGACCGGTGAGCAGCAGCCCGCGCCTCCAGGGGATGCGGTAGGCGCGGTAGGTCTCCTCGGAGGCGAAGAAGGTCGAGGCGTCGCGGAGCAGCTCCTCCTTGAGCCCGGGGGCCAGGATCAGCCCTTCGAGGGTCGTCCCCTGGATGGCCTGGTACAGCTCGCTGCTCTTCTCCCAGTCGCCCTCCTCGAAGACGTAGACCTCCTCGTGGGCGTCGACGCAGAAGCCGCAGACCGCCTCGAAGAAGGCGTCGGCGGTGGCCTGGTCGCGGGCGATGACCCAGTGGCGATGCTCCCGCCCGCAGGCGGTGTACCACTGCACGTCGAGCACCTGGAGCACCTCCTCCTTCCAGCGGACCTCCCGCAGACCGATGGCGAGATCCTCCCGGGGGTCGCCGGGGCGGCGGTGCAGGACCGCGTGCGGCTCGAGGAGAGGCGCGACGGTGCACTGCCTGTGGAGGGCGAAATCGTCGAGGTCGAAGGACCACCAGGAGGTCTCCAGCAGACCCTTCCCGGCCAGCAGGGCGGTCAGCTCCTTGCTCAGGTGGTACTCGATGGCAGATACCGGGAGCCGGAGGGCCTGCTCGATCAGGGAAGTAGGGATCATCCGGACTGGCAACGACGGGCCTCCCCGGCGCCCCTGACAGGGGGCGGAAAAAATTGCGCGCCGGGCGGTGCAGGCGCCGGGGAGGGCGGCGACGTTGCAGCTTGGAGCCGGGGGGCGTCTCGGCTAGGACCGCCGGGAGGAAACCATGGACTTTCAACTCTCCGAAGAGCACGCAGCGCTCCGCGACGCGGCCCGCAGGTTCACCAAGGAGCGGATCATCCCCATCGCGGCGGAGTGCGACCGCGAGTCGCGCTTCCCGATGGAGGTCTTCAAGGAGGCCTGGGAGCAGGGTCTCATCAACCCCACCTGCCCCGCGGAGTACGGCGGGCTGGGGCTGGGTGAGTTCGAGAACACGATCATCACGGACGAGCTGGCCTACGGCTGCACGGGCATCCAGACGAGCATGCTGGCCAACGGGCTGGCGCTGACGCCGGTGAAGCTCGCAGGCACGGAGGAGCAGAAGAAGAAGTACCTCGGCATGCTGACGAGCGAGCCCATCCTGGCGAGCTACTGCACCAGCGAGCCGGACGCGGGCAGCGACGTGGCGGGGCTGAAGACCCGCTTCAAGAAGCACGGCAACGACTACGTGCTCAACGGGCAGAAGTGCTGGATCACCAACTGCACCTACGCCCGCTGGTACGTGGTCTTCGCCACCAGCGATCCGTCGCAGCGCCACAAGGGGATCGCCGCCTTCCTGGTGGACCGGGACACCCCCGGCGTCCGCCCCGGGAAGAAGGAGGACAAGCTGGGGCAGCGGGCGAGCGACACCGCGGTGCTCCACCTCGACGACGTGGTGGTGCCGGCGTCCAACGTGCTCGCGCCGGAGGGGCAGGGCTTCAAGCTGGCGATGGAGACCTTCAACCAGACGCGCCCCGACATCGCCGCAGGGGCCACCGGGCTGATGCGCCGCTGCCTCGACGAGTGCGTCAGCTACGCCAAGGAGCGGAAGGCCTTTGGCCAGGCCATCAGCGAGTACCAGATGGTCCAGGCGATGCTCGCGGAGATGGCCATCCGTATCGAGGCCACCCGCCTGCTCTACCAAAAGGCCGCCTGGAACCTCGACCACAACGTCCGCGACCCGCTGATCTCCTCCTGCTCCAAGGCCTTTGGCGCCGATAGCGCCATGGCCACCGCCATCGACGCGGTGCAGATCTTCGGAGGCAACGGCTACGTCAAGGAGTACCCGGTCGAGAAGCTGATGCGCGACGCCAAGGTGCTCCAGATCTACGAGGGCACCAGCCAGATCCAGCGGGTCGTCATCGCCAAGAGCGTCCTGGCCCGGTGAACCGCCTGCCAGGCGGGGGATGGGGTCTTTTTGACCCTGTTGGCTCTTCCTGGCGCTATCCTTTGAGCCGCGGCCTGGGCTACAAGCGGGCGCCATGTCCTCGTTGCTCCCCGAAGTGCTCCGGCGGAAGACCTTTGCCATCATCAGCCACCCCGACGCGGGCAAGACGACGCTCACGGAGAAGCTGCTGCTCTACGGAGGGGCGATCCACCTGGCAGGGGCCGTGAAGGCGAAGAAGGGCCGGGCGGGCACCGTGTCGGACTGGATGGCCATGGAGCGGGAGCGAGGGATCTCGATCACGTCCAGCGTGCTGCAGTTTCCCTACCGGGGGTTCTCCATCAACCTGCTGGACACGCCGGGCCACGCGGATTTTAGCGAGGACACCTACCGGACGCTGCATGCGGCGGACGCGGCGGTGATGCTGCTGGACGCGGCCAAGGGCGTCGAGGCACAGACGAAGAAGCTCTTCCGCGTCTGCCACCGGCGCCGCATGCCGATCTTCACCTTCGTGAACAAGATGGATCGCCCCGCCCGCGACCCCTTCGACCTGATCGGGGAGGTGGAGAGCGTGCTGGGGATCGGGAGCTACCCGGTCACCTGGCCGGTGTTCCGGGGGGCGGAGTTCCGCGGGGTTTACCACCGGCTGGAGCAGCGTATCTATCTCTTCTCCCGGAACGAGGGGGCGACGGGGGCCGAGCAGGCGATGATCCAGGCGACGGGGGTGGACGACCCGAGGCTCCTGGACGAACTGGGGGAGGAGGGGTACGGGCAGCTACGGAGCGATCTGGAGCTGCTGGAGGCGGCCGGGGACTCCTTCGACCGGGAGCGCTTCGTCAAGGGGCTGGTGTCGCCGATGTTCTTCGGGAGCGCCTACAACAACTTCGGGGTGGAGCCCTTCCTCGACGCCTTCCTGGAGATGCTCCCGCCCCCGGCCCCGCGCCTGACGGACCGGGGGCCGCTGCCGCCGGACGACGAGATGTTCTCCGCCTTCGTCTTCAAGATCCAGGCGAACATGGACAAGGCGCACCGGGATCGGATGGCGTTCTTGCGGGTCTGTTCCGGGAAGTTCGAGCGAGGGATGAAGGTGCTCCACGTCCGTACGGACAAGACCATCCGGCTGGCGAACCCGACCCAGTTCATGGCCCAGGAGCGCACCATCGTCGAGGAGGGCTTCGCCGGCGACGTGCTCGGGATCTACGACCCGGGGATCTTCGAGATCGGCGACACGGTGACGGGAGGTGCGAGGCTGAGCTTCGACGAGATCCCGCATTTTGCCCCGGAGAGCTTCGTCCGCATCGTGCTCCTGGACCCGATGAAGCGGAAGCAGCTCAAGAAGGGCCTCGAAGAGCTGGCGCAGGAGGGCTCGGTGCAGCTCTTCCGTCCGCCGCAGAACCGGGAGGGTGACATGGTGATGGGCGCCGTGGGCGAGCTCCAGTTCGAGGTGACCAAGTACCGCCTGGAGCAGGAGTACAAGGTGGACACCCGCTTCGAGCCGCTTCCCTTCGAGTTCGCCCGCTGGGTCGAGAAGAGGGACCCGTCCTCCCGCGAGGAGATCGACATCACCGTCTTCGAGCGGGAGCGGGCGGGCAGCGGCTTCACCGACCTGCGGGGGCGCCCCGTCGTCCTCTTCAAGGGCGACTGGCAGCTCGACATCGCCCGCCGCGAGTTCCCCCACCTGGAGTTCAAGGAGACCATCTCCGGCATCGCGGCGGCGCTGGAGTTACCAGCGGAGCACCGGCCACCGCCTACGCCGCGCCTCCCGGAGCAGCCGCGGGTCCGGGTTCACCACCACCGGCTCGGCCACCGCGAGCAGCAGCGGCAGGTCCGTGTAGCTGTCGGTGTAGAAGATCGACTCCGAGAGGCGGAAGCCCCGCTCCTCCGCGAGCCGCTGGGCCTTGACCACCTTGCCCTCGCCGTAGCAGAGCGGCAGCGCGGGGCGCCCGGTGAAGCGGTGATCGTCGACCTCGAACTCGGTGGCCACCACGTGGTCGATGCCCAGGTGCCGGGCCACCGGGCGAGCCGCGTAGGGCGAGGCGCCGGTGACGATGGCGGTGAGGTGCCCCCGGCGCTGGTGGTCCAGCACGGCGCGCCGCGCCCCGTCGGAGACGTGCCGGAGCACGTCCCGGCGGATCCAGTCGTCGCACCGGGCCGCCATGGCCGTCTCGGGGAAACCCCGGAGCGACGAGATCACCTCCGCGGCGGCCTTCTGCGCGTCCAGGACCCCGAAGGTGTACTGGAGCACCCACCAGGCGATGCGGGCGCTGTCCTTCCAGGTGGCCTGCCCGGTGGAGCGCATGTACCGGACGTACATGCTGGCGGTCTCCTTGCGGACGAGGGTGCGGTCGAGGTCGAAGAGGGCGGCGCGGAGGGTCATCAGCGTGCGAGCCCGAAGCCGTGGGCCAGGAAGGACACGAAGAGGTTGCAGGCGGCGTGGAACAGCACCGACGCGCCGATGCCGCCGGTGCGGGCGCGCATCCACCCGAAGAGCAGGGAAGGGAAGAACACGGCGAGGCGGCTGGGGTTGGGCTCGGTGAGCAGGTGCCCGACCGCGAAGATGGCGCTGGTCACCAGCAGCGAGGGGCCCACGGCGGCGCCCAGCAGGCGCCAGCGCGGGGGCCAGGCGCCGTCCAGGGCGGTCTGGAGGTAGCCCCGGAAGAAGGCCTCCTCCGGCAGCGCGATCACCAGGAGCTGCCCCGGCAGGTCGTCGGCGAAGGTCGGCGGGATCTTGAGGTGGAAGTCGTGGCGTGTGTGCCAGTAGGCGCGGTACCCTGCCACGAAGGGGGGGAAGACGATCAGCGCCGCCAGCGCCGCCAGCCCCAGCGCGGCGCCGCCTTCCCGGAGCAGCCGTCGGCCGTCGAGGGGCTGGCCCTCGAAGAGGCCGCCCAGGGCGAGGCCGTGGCGGCGGATCTGCTCCTCCTCGCCGCGGAGCACCAGCCACCAGGTCGCCCCGAGGAACGCGAGCCCCACCCCCGTGGCCGCGTAGCGCGCCGGTAGCAGCCAGGAGAGCGCCGTCACCAGCGCGGTGACCGCCAGCGCCGCCAGCAGCGGCTGGCGCCAGGGGGGGGCGGCCGGGCGTGGGTCATCCATGCGTCTCGCCTGGCGTAGCATCGTTTCTCCCGGGTCGGGTGCGTCTTGTTGGCGGGGCCCGGGTGGGGCATCCTGGGAGGCGCAGCTGGCCTCACTCGCGCTCGATCCGGAGGATCCCACGCATGGTTCGACTCGCTGTCGCAAGTCAAAAAGGGGGGGTCGGCAAGACGACCCTAGCCCTCAACCTGGCCTTCTCCCTGGCCCGCCGCGGGCACCGAACGCTCCTCGTCGACACGGACCCGCAGGGCTCCGTCGGGCTGTCGCTGGCTCGCAAGGGCGAGCAACCCCAGAGCCTGTCGGGCTACCTGGCCGGAGCGCCGCTCAGCGACATGATCCTCAAGACGAGGCTCCAGGAGCTCCGCCTGCTGCTGAGCGGCGAGGTGTCGCCGCTGGACATCGACGCCTTCGCCCGCTCCCTCGCCGCCCCCGAGGGCCTGGAGCGGCTCCTCGTCGACGCCGAGGAGCACTTCGATCTCATCGTCTTCGACACCCCCAGCGGGCTCGGAGGCGTGACCCGCCGGGTTCTCGAGCAGTCCACCCACGTCCTTTCCCCGCTCCAGGCCGAGCCCCTGGCGCTCCGCTCGTTGCGCCAGCTCCTCGACATGATCGGCGCGCTCCGCGCCCAGGGGCAGGATATCTCCCTGGCGGCCCTGGTGCTGGTGATGATCCAGATGCGTAACGAGGCCTCCCTCGCCGTCGCCCAGGAGCTATGGGCCCAGTTCCCGGAAGAATTCCTGGTCGAGACGCTGATCCCCCGGGATCCCATCTTCCTCCAGGCGGGGGCCCTCGGCGTGCCCCTGTCGCTCCTCTCCCGAACGCCGCCCCCCCAGGCGAGCGCCTTCGAGCGCCTCGCCATGGAGATCGAACCACGTCTCGGACTCACCTGCGAGGATGCTCATGAAGGGCCGATCGATCTTCTGGTTTGAGCGCGCGGAGCTACGCCCGGTCCTGGCCCGCCTCGGCTCCGGGCCAGCACGCACCGCCCGCCCGCGCCCCGCCGAGGCGGACGCGCCACTCTCCGAGGACGCGGGGCACCCGACCCTGCGGCGCCCCTTCCGCGAAGAGGAGACGCCTCTGCCCGCCCCCGCGCTCCCGGGCACCGGCGAGCGCCCCCTGGAGCGCCAGGCCCGCGTCCTGGTGGATCTGCTCCGGGGCAGGCAGGTCGCCCAGGGAGACTTCGCCGCCCTCGCCACCGCCGTCGCCGCCGCCGCCGTCGAGGGGCTCGACGTCGAGCGCGCCAGCCTCTGGATGTTCGAGGCGGCCTCCGGCTGGCTCAAGGGGGTCGCCTCCTCCCAGCGCCTGTCGAGCACCCACGAGATCCCCGAGTACCTCCCCACGGAGCAATTCCCCAACTTCTTCGCTGCCCTCGCCTCCCGCATGCCCCTGGCCGCCGACGACGCCATCGAGGACCCGCGCACCGTGGAGCTGGTCGTCCGCAGCGTCGTCGACCCGGAGCTCTGCTCCTTCCTCGCGGTCCCTGTCCTCCAGGGGGATTACCTCGCCGGGGTCCTCTGCGTCGAGCACACACGCCTCCCGCGCCGCTGGTCCCCCGAGGACGAATCCTTCGCCTCTGCCCTGGCCTCTTACCTCGGCGTCGCCCTCGCCTGCTCCGAGCTGCGCAAGCTCGCCACCGAACACGCCCGCATCGAGGGCCTCCGGCTCCGGGATTCTTCCCCGGAGCCCCCCGGGGAAGACCCGCCTCCCTTGGAACTCCCACCCCCGTCGCAGCCGCCTCCCGCCGCCCCGGAGATCACGCCCCCCGCGGACGAGGACGCCCCCGCGTAACGCCGCCCCGGGGGGCCTCCTCCGCCGGGCCACCCAGGTCGCCGCCTCCCTCGCCAGGCTCGCCCCGTCGCCCTCGCCCCCGTAGCGGAGCGCCTCGTAGCGCCGTAGCAGCGAGGCCGCCTCCGGGTCGCCCGCCCGGCACGCCAGCGCCGACAGCGCCTCGTGGGGCTCGTGCACCACCCCCTCCCGGGCGAGGGCGTCCAGCAGGTCGCGCAGCCACGGCAGGGGCTCCTCGTCGGGCGACGCTGCCCTCGGCTTCTCTCGCCTCGCCACCCCCCGGGCCACCAGCCACCCCAGCACCACCAGCCCCACCCCCGAGGCCACGGCGATCTGCCCCACGGTCCGCTGCCCCAGCCACTGCACCGCCTCGTCGTAGCGGACCCGCACCAGATCCATCACCGCCGCCCCCACCCCGGTCTCGTGGGGCTGGTTCTGTGAGAGCGGTCCCTCCGGGGTCGGGTCGTAGGAAACCCATCCTTTGCCCTCGATCCAGGCCTCGACCCAGGCGTGAGCGTTGCGCTCGCGGACCACGTGGTACCCCCCGAGGGCGTTGCGCTCGGCCACCCGGTAGCCCGTGACGACCCGGGCGGGGATCCCGACCGCGCGGGCCACCAGCACCATGCCCGAGGCGAAGTACTCGCAGTGTCCGGTGCGGTCCCGAAGCAAAAAATCCAGGACCGGATCGACATCGGTGTCCCGGCGGAAGGCGCGGGCGTAGCGGAATTCAGACCCGCCTAGGCGCCGCTGGATGGCGTCGAGCTTCTCCTCGTCGGAGCGGGCGCCCTCGGTCCACCGGAGCGCCTGCTCCTCCAGCCGGGAGCGCACCCGCCGCGCCAGGTGGCGATCCTCCCCGCGGGGCGGCGCCGGGGAGGCACGGTCCCGCGGGCCTGGCCGGAAGCGGACCACCAGCGGAGGGCCCTTTCCGCTGCGCTTGACCACCCCGAAGGGGTCTATTTTTACACCCCCCGGCTCCGGGATGATGGTGCGAGCCTCCAGGGGCAGGAAGAGGCGCTCTTCGCGCTCGGAGAGCGCCTGGATCTCCACTACGTCGGCGCCGCGGGGGCGGGGGGCGCTCCAGGAGGCTTGCTGCTCGGTTTCCATGGCGTCGGAGCGGCGCCACCGCCCCAGCTCGTAGACGTCGAAGGAGGCCCCCCGGAGGTAGTCGACCCGGGGCCCCTTCACCCGGAGCACCACCGCGCCGGAGTCGAGCATGCCGCCGAGGGCACCCAGCTCCATCTGGTCGGAGAAGCCGACCCGGACCTGCCGGGCGTGGCTCCCGGTGCGGGCGCGCTGCATGATCCGCGCGTAGGCTGCCCGGACGCCCGTCCCGAGGGCGAGGGCCAGCCCCGCCGAGGACACCACCAGGAGCAGGGCCGCCAGCGCTCGGCGCCCTGTCCGCGGGGCAGGAGAGCCCGCGGCGCCCAGGGCCGCCAGCGCGGAGAGCAAGAAGAGGAAAGACAGCAAGGGGTAGGCGAGGGTTCCCAGCCAGGGGAAGAGGCCGCCCCGGGTGCGGCTCTCCCCGGCCACGAGCACCGCGAGGAGCAGGAGCAGGACGGTGATCGGGGGGCCGCCGCCGGGGCGAGGCTGGACGAGGCGAGCGGCGGCGGCCATCACCAGGCAGGCAGACAGGCGGGTCCAGCCCTCGGTGAGGTGAGCCGGCAGGGGCTCGTAGAGGAGCGAAGCCAGGGTGTAGGCGGCCCCGGCGCCCATGATGCTGGCGACGATCTGGCGGCCACGATCCAGGTCCCAGCGGGGGCCGATGGCGGCCAGGAGCAGCACCCCCAGGGCGAGCACTCCGATCAGCGCGGCGGCCCCGGAGGCCTGCCCGAGGGTGAGGAGGGCCAGGAGCGCCGGGGCGGCGAGCCAGCGGGAGCGGTTCACGAGCCTTCCGGGGCGCAGGGCGGACGGTTCCTGGTGCGGGCGGCTCCGGAGGCGAAGTACCCTCCGGCGACTCCCCCACCTTTGGCGCGAGAGAAGAGAGGAACGTTGGACAACCAGGAAGATCGCGGCCAGCGCGTCCGCAGGGTGGCCCCCCTGCTTTTTGGCTCGGGGATGTGCGCCCTCATCTACCAGCTCACCTGGACCCGGGAATTTCGTCTGATCTTCGGGGCGTCCACGGCGGCGTCCGCGGCGGTGCTCGCCATCTTCATCGGCGGCCTCGGGGTCGGGGGGGTCTGGTTGGGGAAGCGCGCCGACAGCACCGACAAACCGTTGCTCCTCTACGCCCGCCTGGAGGCCGTGGTGGCGCTGCTCGCGGCGATCACGCCGCTGCTCCTCTGGCTGGCCCGCAAGGTGTACCTCGGGCTGGGCGGGACGACAACGCTGGGCCTGGCCGGCGGCACCGCGGCGCGGCTGCTGCTGGCGGTGCTGGTCCTGGCGGGACCCACCGTCGCCATGGGCGGGACGCTGCCTGCGGCGGCGCGTGCCGTCGAGAGCCGTCACGACGCCGGACGGCACCACCTGGCGCTGCTCTACGGGGTCAACACCTCCGGCGCCGTCGTCGGGAGCCTGCTGGCCAACTTCGTGATGCTGGAGGTCTTCGGCGCCCGCTTGACCCTCTGGATGGCCTGCCTGGTCAACCTGCTGGTGGCCGTCCTGGCGATCCGCGTCTCCCGGGAGGTCGACGAGCCTCAGGAGGGGGAGATCGACGACGAGTCAGGGTCGGATGAGACCCCCATGGAGCAGCAGGCGCCGCCGCTTTTTGTGCTGAGCGCGGCGGCGGTGGTGGGCTTCGCCTTCTTCCTGATGGAGCTGGTCTGGTACCGGATGCTGGGGCCCATCCTGGGCGGGACGGTCTTCACCTTCGGGCTGATCCTGGCGGTGGCGCTGCTGGGGATCGGGCTGGGGGGGCTCTACTACGCCTTCGTCGGCCGCAAGGAGCCGCCCACGCTAGAGGGCTTCGCGCTGACCTGCCTGCTGGAAGGGTTGCTGATCATCCTGCCGTACGCCCTGGGGGACCGGGTGGCGCTGCTGGCGCTGACCCTGCGGGAGGTCGGAAAGCTGGGGTTTTTGGGCTACCTGTTCTGCTGGGGCCTGGTGACCGCGCTGGTGGTGTTGCCGGCGGCGTTTGTCTCCGGGGTGCAGTTCCCGATGCTGATGGCGCTGCTGGGGCGGGGGCGCCGGGAGGTGGGGCGGCAGATCGGCCTGACCTACGCCTGGAACACCGCCGGCGCCATCGCCGGCTCGCTGGCGGGGGGGTTTGGCCTGCTGCCGCTGCTGGGGGCCCGGGGGTGCTGGCGGCTGATCGCGGGGCTGCTGGCGGCCCTGGGGGGCGCGGCCATCGCCCTGGCGCTCCGCTCGGGGAGGCGCGGGTCGCTGCTGGTCCCCGGGGCGGTGCTGCTGGGGGTGCTGGTGCTCCAGGGGGCAGAGGGGCCCACCTCCCTGTGGCGCCACTCGGGCATCGGCGCGGGCCGCTTCCAGGGGAGCCTCGCGAGCGACAACGACATCGAGCAGGAGCGCAACAACCTCAACCAGTCGGTGATCTGGGAGAAGGACGGCGTCGAATCCAGCGTGGGGCTCCGGGCGAGCCACGCGTTGAGCTTCGTGGTCAACGGCAAGAGCGACGGGAACGCGCTGGTGGACTCCGCCACGCAGGTCATGTCCGGTCTGCTCGGGGTTCTCCTCCACCCGGAGGCCCGCTCGGCCATGGTGATCGGGCTGGGCACCGGGAGCACCGCCGGGTGGCTGGGCGCCGTGCCCACCATGGAGCAGGTCGATGTGGTCGAGATCGAGCCTGCCATCCTCGACGTGGCGCGCTTCTGCGAGGGGGTCAACGAGCGGGTCCTTTCCAACCCCAAGGTGCGCGTGCACCTCGCCGACGCCCGGGAGGTGCTCCAGACGACTCCTCGCCGCTACGATGTTGTCTTCTCCGAGCCGTCGAACCCCTACCGCGCCGGCATCGCCAGCCTCTACACGCGGGAGTTTTACCAGGCGGCGAGCGCTCGCCTCTCGGAAGAGGGGGTCTTCCTCCAGTGGATCCAGGGCTACGAGATCTCCAGCCAGACGATCCGGACAGTCTACGCCACCCTGCGCTCGGTCTTCCCCGACGTGGAGACCTGGGTCCTCGATCCGAACGACCTGCTGCTGGTGGCGAGCCGACGCCCGAGAGCCCTGGACGTGAAGCGGCTGCGCGCCCTGATCCGGCAGGAACCTTTCCGGTCGGCTCTCGCCCAGACCTGGCGCGTCAACGACCTGGAGGGGGTCCTCGCCCACCACGTCGCCACCGACGCGCTGGCCGCCGCCATCGCCCGGGAGGAAGGCGACTCGTTCAACACCGACGATCTGTCCCCCGTCGAGTTTGGCTTTGCCCGAAGCGTCGGTCAGCAGCAGGCGTTCTCCCCCGAGGCGCTGGCGGCGCTGGCGCGGGCGCGGGGGGAGGACCGTCCCCGGACCGTCAACGGGAGGGTGGACTGGGCAGCCGTCGAGGACAGACAGCTCTCTCGCCTCTACGCCCACGAGCAGATCCCGCTGCTTTTGCCGTCCCACACCCCCGATCAGCGGCTGCGCATCGCCGCCATGCGCCACCACGCCGGCGGAGACTTCGCCGCGGCCCTCGGCGCCTGGACCCGCCAGCGCCGGGAGGCCCAGGGGACCGACGATCTGACCGAGATGGCCCTCCTCGGGGAGGCGCTGGTGGAGGCCGGCGACGAGCGAAGCCTCCCGCTGCTGGATCGCCTCGGGGCCTACCTCCCTCTCGAAGCGCAGATGCTCCGGGCTCGCCTCCGGTTCCGTCAGAAGAAGCACGAGGAGGCCGCTGCTCTCCTGGAGCAGGCCCTCGTCCTCTACCGGACCAATCCCTGGGCCTGGAGGCCCCTGGCCCAGCGCTCCTTGCAGCTCGCGGACGAGCTCGCCGCGGACCCCGGGCTCGGGCTCCGGCTGCTCCCGGCGCTCTCCCAGCCCTTCGCGGTCCGGGCCCTCGACACGGTCCGGCTGGACACCGCACTCAAGATCTCCCTGCGGCAGCCCGACAAGTCCCTCTGCGTCGAGCACCTCAAGCCCTTCGAGCCCTTCGTCCCCTGGGAGGAGGTCTTCCTGAAGGTTCGCTACGCCTGCTACCAGGGAGTGAACCACCCGCTCACCAGGAAATCCGAGCGCGATCTCCTCCGGTTCCTCAACCAGGCCGGGTTGCGCCTCGATGCGGGACTCCCTCCCCCGGCGAACCCGCCTTCTCCCCCCTCTGCCGCGCCGCCGGCTTTCTCGCCAGCCCCAGAGGCGCCGCCCGCGTCTGCGTCCGCCTCGTCCTCTGCGCCGCCTGCGGCCTCTGCGCCGCCTGCGGCCTC
>CAZSDX010000043.1:343-20764 GCA_964605685.1 uncultured Polyangiaceae bacterium | reverse complement strand
ACCCCGGGGACGAGCCCCTGGCACCGCTCGACGAGCAGGTACACCCCCAGCGGGTAGAGCCCCCCGGCGCTCGGGTAGGGCGGGCGCGGAGGGCCCCCAGCGCGCGGGGCCTCCCGCACGCTCCGGGCCAGCAGCTCCCCGAGCTGCGCCAGCGTCAACGGGGCTCCCGGGTCGAAGCGACGGGTCGAGCGGCGTGCCCCGAGGACGCGCCCCAGCGGGGGGTCATGAGCGACCATTTCCGGTGGAAATTCGACGCAATCCAGCGCAGGGATCTCCGCGGGAGGCGAGTAATCGAGGTCACGCTTTCCCGTGAAGTGATCGCTGATCCTGCTGCGCTCGTGGAACAACCTGTCGTGAAATTCCCAGAGGCCCACGGCGCCGAGAGCCTCGGGATCTTGCCCCTGCGGGCCGAGGGGGACCAGCAACCCTCCCCGCCAGAGCAGCTCGAGGAAGGCCCGCCAAGCAGCCGCAGCCAGCCAGGGGCGCGAGGTGGCCGCATCGACCCGCCGGGGCGTGGCCAGGAGCCCCAGCGCAGCGGACGCCTTGGGGTCCTGCAGCCAGACGCGACCGCGAGCGCAGGGAGACTCCAGCAACAGCGAGCCGCCCTCGACCCGGACCAGCGCGAACCGGGAGAGCTTGACCGCCATGCCCTCGCGCAAGGCACCCCGAGGAGCGTCGACCCCCGGCTGACGCCGGAAGGTCAGGGAGGCCTGGAGCCCCCCGGCCTGGATCCCGTACCCGAGGAGCCCCTCGCGCTCGAGCGCCTCGACGCAGTGCCGCAGCTCCACGCGCGCCCGCAGGCTATCGAGCGACGCGAAGAGCCCCTCCTCGTCGCTCCCCTGCGGCAGACGCTCCAGCGCGCGGAGGACCGGCGGGCTCACCCCGGAGAGGACCAGGCGGTGAAGGCCCCACCGCAGCCCGCATCCCCCCGGGATTTCCAGGAGCGACACGCCGGGGACGAGCGACACCGTGAGCACGGTCACCCCGGCTCCTGGCGCTCGGCGCGCTCCCGGAGGATCTCCTCGATCTGTTCGTTCTCCAGGACGAGCCGCTTCGCGGCCTCCGCGGACTTGATCGTCCTGATGCGCCTCTCGTTGCTTTCCTTGCGCTGGCGCAGCTCGGTCGTGTCCAACCCCGCCAGGGCGGAGCCGCGCCCCGGCGGCTGCGATGCACCGCGGCGCGCCAGCAACGCTATGCCTTTCGAGAGGAGCCAGGAGATCGGGGAGGCGACGAGGCTGCGGAACATCCCCGAGAAATAGACCAGGTCCCCCGGGGCGAGCGAGGATAGCGTCCGCGGTCGGCGTCCTCGCCGCGCCGTCGAGGGGCCACCGGGACCCGGCGCGGCGTCGTTGACGGGCGCCCCGCCGCGTGTTGCCTTGCATGCGCCCGCCGCTCGCGGAGCCCACCGAGGAGGAGATCGACATGAGCATCCATGTGAAGGCAGCGCCGAGCCAGTTCCCCCCGCCGATGACCAGCATGACCCCGCGGGAGCACGGGGACCCTTGCTCGCTGGTGATCTTCGGCGCCACCGGCGACCTGGCGAAGCGCAAGCTGTTCGCGGCGGTGTATCACCTGGCCAAAGGTAGGCTCCTCGCCCATGATTTCCGCCTGATCGGCGTGGATCGCGCGGCGATGACGGACGACGAATTCCGGGCGCTAGTCAGGAAGTGCGTGGAGGCCTCCGAGGAGATCAGCGGCTTCGACCAGGCCACCTGGGAAGACTTCGAGGGCCGCCTCTTTTACCTCCAAGGCGACCTGACGCAGACCAGCGCCTACACCACGCTCCGCGAGCGGCTCCACGCCCTCGAGGCGAAGCTGGAAGCGCGGAGCACCAACCGGCTTTTTTACCTCTCCGTCCCGCCGTTCATCTTCCGGGAGATCATCGATCACCTGTCGTCGAGCGGGCTCGCCCCACGCACCGAGTCGCCGAAGGGGAGGCCCTGGGCGCGGATCATCATCGAGAAGCCCTTCGGGCACAACCTGGCCTCGGCGCTCTCGCTCAACCAGCTCGTGCTCAGCCACTTCAACGAGCACCAGATCTACCGGATCGACCACTACCTCGGGAAGGAGACGGTGCAGAACATCCTGGTCTTCCGCGCCGCCAACGCCATCTTCGAGCCCATCTGGAACCGCAACCACATCAGCCACGTGCAGATCACCGCCGCCGAGACCGTCGGCGTCGAGGCCCGCGGCAACTACTACGAGCACGCGGGCGTGGTGCGGGACATGTTCCAGAACCACCTGATGCAGCTCCTGGCCCTCACCGCCATGGAGCTCCCTCACCAGATGAAGGCGAACCTGGTCCGGGACGAGAAGGTCAAGGCGATGCGCTCGATCCGGCCCTTCACCCTCGGGGCCTTCCAGGAGACCGTCCGGGCCCAGTACGCCCCAGGCGAGATCAAGGGCAAGCAGGTGCCCGGCTACCGGGAGGAGCCCGGCGTCGCCGCCGACTCGGTGACCCCGACCTACGCCGCCATCAAGCTGATGATCGACAACGGGCGCTGGCGCGGCGTCCCCTTCTACCTGCGCTCCGGCAAGCGCATGGCCAGGCGGGTCACCGAGATCGCCATCCAGTTCCACAAGCCGGCCTACCTGATCGACGGGCTCACGGGCCTGGAGCCGGGCACCGAGGTCGAGCCCAACGTGCTGGTGCTCCGGGTGCAGCCGGACGACGGCGTGACCCTGCGCTTCTCCGCCAAGGCCCCCGGCGCCGCCCTCGCCCTCACCCCCGAGATCGAGGTCGCCTCCGTCGACATGGACTTCACCTACACCGAGGCCTTCGAGCAGACCCTCTCCCCGGCCTACGAGACGTTGATCCTCGACTGCATGATCGGCGACGCCACCCTGTTCACCCGCAGCGACGAGGTGGAGGCGGGCTGGCACATCACCGACCCGCTGCTGGAGTACTGGGCCGCCAACCCCCCCGCCGCGGGCCTCCCCACCTACGCCGCCGGCTCCTGGGGGCCCGGGGAGGCCGACACCCTCCTGGAGAAGGACGGCTTCGCCTGGCGCAAGCCCTGACCCCGGGCAACTCCCTCCGGGGTGGTTAGACTCCGGGGGAGGGCCCATGATCCCGATCCGAGACATCAACCCCACCCGGCGCACCCCCTGGATGACCTGGGCGCTGCTCCTGCTCAACGTGGCGGCGTTCGCCTGGCAGGTGCTCGGGGGGGCACCGGACGCGGTGGTGAGGGCCTGGGGGTTCATCCCCGGGCGCTTCCTGCGGGATCCGCTGGGCGACTGGCCCACGCTGCTCAGCAGCATGTTCCTCCACGGCGGCCTGCTGCACCTGGGCTCGAACATGCTCTACCTCTGGGTGTTCGGCGACAACGTGGAGGATCGCCTGGGGAAGCTCCGCTTCCTCCTGTTCTACCTGCTGGCCGGGGTGGGCGGTGCCCTGGGGCAGATGCTCATCGAGCCCTCCTCCCTGGTCCCGATGGTGGGCGCCTCGGGGGCCATCGCGGGGGTGCTCGGGGCCTATTTCCTCCTCTTCCCGGGGGCCCGGGTCGTGACGGTCATCCCGCCGCTGTTCTTCTGGCCCTTCGAGCTCCCTGCCTGGGTGGTGATCGCCACCTGGTTCCTGCTCCAGGTGTTCCATGGGTTCGCCTCCCTGGCCTCCTCCGCCCAGGTCGGCGTCGCCTTTTTCGCTCACATCGGCGGCTTCCTCGCGGGCCTCTGGCTCACCCGCCACCTCCTCCCCCCGGCTCCGCCCCCCCGGGTGATCCGGGTGGTGCTCCGGTGAGCAGGGAGGCGAGGATCCTGCCGGGCGCCCCCGTCGCCGAGCCGGGTGAGGGTCAGGAGGCGGAGCGGAGGCGCGCCAGGATGAGGTCGAGGGCCACCGCGTTGTCGCCGCCTTCCGGCAGGATGAGGTGGGCCCAGCGCTTGGAGGGCTCGACGAACTGGAGGTGCATCGGGCGGACGGTCCTGTAGTACTGCTCGCGCACCGACTCGAAGGTGCGCCCGCGCTGCTCGATGTCCCGGCGGATCCTCCGGAAGACGCGGATGTCCGCGTCGGTGTCGATGAAGACCCGGATGTCGAGCAGCTCGCGGAGCGCCTCCTCGACGAAGACGAGGATGCCCTCGACCACGATCAGGGGGGTCGGTTCGATGCGGCGTGTCTCCGGGAGGCGGCTGTGGGTCTTGAAGTCGTAGAGGGGGATCTCGACCGGCTCCCACGCCCGGAGCCTCCTGAGGTGGTCGATCAGCAGCGAGGTCTCCAGCGAGTCCGGGTGGTCGAAGTTGATGGCGGCGCGCTCCTCCGGGGAGAGGTGCCGGAAGTCGCGGTAGTAGGCGTCGTGCTCGATGGAGGAGACCGAGCCGAGGGGCATCGCCTCGGCGATCTTCCGGGCCACGGTGGTCTTGCCGGAGCCGGTGCCGCCGGCGACGCCGAGGACGAGGGGGGGTTTGCGGGGGGCGTCCACGGTCACTCGGCGTACATGGCCTCGATCTGGGCCGCGAAGTTTTTGTGGACGTTCTTCCGCTTGACCTTGAGCGTGGGCGTGAGCTCGCCGTCTTCCATGGTGAAGGATCTGGGGAGGATGGTGAACTTCTTGATCGTCTCCACCCGCGCCAGGGTGGCGTTCACCTCGTCGATGGCTTTCTGGATCTGGGCCTTGACCTCGGGGTTCTCGTGGAGGGCCTCCGCCTTGAGGCCGCGCTGGGAGGCGAAGCGGGCGGCGGCCTCGGGCTCCAGGGTGACGAGGGCGGTGAGGAATTTGCGCCGGTCGCCGACCACCACTGCCTCGCCGACCAGCTCGTGGGCCTTGATGGCGTTCTCGATGTTCTTGGGGGAGATGTTCTTGCCGCCCGCGGTGATGATGATCTCCTTCTTGCGGCCGGTGATCGACAGGAAGCCGTCCCGGTCGATCTCGCCGAGGTCGCCGGAGTGGAGCCACCCGTCCACGAGGGTCTCGGCGGTGGCCTCTGGCTCCTTGTAGTAGCCAAGGAACACGTTGGGGCCCCGCACCAGGATCTCGCCGTCGCCGGCGATCTTCACCTCGACCCCGGGGATGACCGGCCCCACGGTACCCAGGCGCATGCGGCTGGGGCGGTTGAAGGAGGTGGGGCCGGTGTCCTCCGACTGGCCGTAGACCTCGAGGATGGGGATGTCGAGGCTACAGAAGAACGAGAGGACCTCCGGGGCGATGGGGGCGGCGCCGCTGACGCAGATCCGGGCCTTCCCCAGGCCGATGGCGGAGCGGAGCTTGCCGAAGATCAGCTTCTGGGCGAGCGCGTACTGGAGCGCCAGGGCGCCGGTGGGGTGCTTGCCCGCCCCCCGCAGGGAGGTGACCCTAGTTCCGACGGAGCGGGCCCACGAGAGCAGCCTGGCCTTGCCGCCGCGGGCCTCGGAGAGCTTCTGGGCGACGCCGGCGTAGAACTTTTCCCAGACCCTCGGGACCCCGAAGAAGACCGTGGGTTCGACCTCCTTGAGGTTATCCGCCAGCTTCGGGAGCGACTCGGCGTAGTAGACCGCGTAGCCGCTGGTGACCGAGCCGTGGATGCTGAACATCTGCTCGGCGATGTGGGAGAGCGGGAGGTACGAGAGCATCCGGTCGGTGGGGCGGGCGTCCACCAGGTCCCGGGCGATGAGGGAGGTCCAGGCGAGGTTGCGGTGGGAGAGCATCACGCCCTTGGGGGGGCCGGTGGTGCCGCTGGTGTAGATGAGCGTGGCGAGGTTCTCCGGCTTGAGGGCCTCGATCCGCTCGAAGAACGCCTCGTCCGTCGCGCCGCCGCCCCTGGCCAGGAACGCCTCCCAGGAGAGCACCAGCGGGTCGTCGATGGCCGGGGCGCCCTTCATCACCACCACGTGCCGGAGCCCGGGCAGGTTGCTGCGCTCCGCGTTGATCTTTGCCCACTGTTCCTGGTTCTCCACCAGGACGACGGGGGACTCGGCGTGGTGGACGATGTACTGGACCTCCTGGTGGGAGCAGGTGGTGTAGATGCCCGCAGGAGCCCCCCCGGCGCTCATGCAGGCCAGCGCCATGACGACCCACTCGGGCCGGTTGTACCCGAGGATGCACACCGTCTGGCCCGGCTGGAAGCCCAGGGCGATCAGCGCCCGGGCGGCCTGCTTCACCTCGTCGAAGAAGGCTCTCCAGGTGGTGCCGCGCCAGCCTCCGTGGTCGCGGGTGAAGTACGCCATGCTGTCCGGGCGCAGCCTGGCCTGGCCCACGAGGCGCTGAGGGATCGTGTCGGCGGGCATGATCAACCCTCCTCCGGGCGGGCCCAGACCTCGGCCATCCACGCCTCGACCTCGGCGGCGGTCTTGGGGATGTCGGCGGAGAGGTTCCTCACGCCCTCCTCGGTGACCAGCACGTCGTCCTCGATGCGCACGCCGATGCCCCGGTACTTCTCCGGGACCGTCCGGTCGTCGAGCTGGAAGTAGAGCCCCGGCTCGACGGTCAGCACCATCCCCGGGCGCAGCTTGCCGAACTTGTAGGTCTCCTGCCGCGCCTGGGCGCAGTCGTGGACGTCGAGGCCCAGCATGTGGCTCACGTTGTGGAGCGTGTAGCGCCTGTAAAAAAGGTTCTCCTCCCGGAGCGCCTCCTCGGCGGAGGGCAGGATGCCCATGCGCTCCAGCCCCCGGGCCAGCACCTCCATGGCGGCGCGGTTGGGCGCCAGGAAGTCGTTCCCGGGCTTGACCTCCGCCATGGCCGCCTCCTGGGCCTGGAGCACCAGGTCGTAGATCTCCCGCTGTTCCGGCGAGAACTTTCCGCTCACCGGCAGGCAGCGGGTGATGTCCGCGGTGTAGAGCGAGTTGCCCTCGACGCCCGCGTCCAGGAGCAGCAGGTCGCCCGCCTTGACCTCCCCGTTGTTGTGGGCCCAGTGGAGCACGCAGGCGTGGGCCCCGCAGGCGGCGATGGTTCCGTAGCCGACGTCGTTGCCCTCGACCCGGGCGCGCAGGTGGAAGACGCCCTCCACCTCCCGCTCGCTCCGGGCGCGGCGCAGCCTCCGGATCACGTCCTCGAAGCCTCGCCGCGTCGATGCGATGGAGGACTCCAGCTCCGCCACCTCGATGGGCTCCTTGATCAGCCGCATCTCCGAGAGCGTCTGGGCGAAGGCGGCATCTCGCTTCTTGTCGGTCTTGAGCGCCTTCTGCAGCGCCGCGTCGACGCCCCGGAGCAGCCGTACCTTCCTCTTGCCGTCGAGCTTTTCCAGCAGCCGGGGGAGATCCGCCAGGGACCGGGCCTCGTCGACGCCGAAGCGCCGCTGGCTCCCGGGGACGCCCAGCCGCGGGCCCACCCACAGCTCGCCCTTCTTCCGGTCCGTGAAGAAGGTGGGGTCGCTCCGGCCCGGGTTGGGCTCGACGTAGAGGAGATCCACGTGGCCGCCCTTCTTGGAGGGCACCATCACCAGCACGCTGTCCGGCTCGGTGTTACCGGTGAGGTAGAAGAAGTCCGTCCCGGGGCGGAAGCGGTGGTACGTATCGTTGGCCCGGACCTTCTCGTGGCCGGTCGGGATCACCAGCGTCTCGCCGGGGAAGAACGCCGACAGGGAACGGCGTCGAGCACGGAAGGCGTCGACCTGGGGCAGCGGCGAGTCGTCGGCGCCGGAGGGGGCCCAGTCCTTCATCATGAACTCGACCAGGGCCGGAGGCGTCCCGGTGTCGTGGCTGGCCTGGGGGGGCTTCTTGCCCTCGGGAGAGGAGCGTTTGGGGGAGGCGTGGATCATGGTGACCTGGGGACAATAGCTGCCGCTGCGGCAGCGGCGGCAAGGTTAACACCCCACGATGGTCCGGTTGCCTACAAAACGCAGACCTTGCACTCACCCCGGAAGGATCCAGGATTGGCCAAGTCACGGGGGAGCTTGAATGCCGAGGGCGTGGCGTGCCACAAAAAGGGGGCGCTGTACCCTCCGTAGGTTCACAGGTTCACGAGGGGGCACCGCGCGAACTCCCCAACCTGAACTCGTTCATGGCTACCGCTCCCTCTCGCCGTCTCGGTCTCCTCCCTCTCCTGCTGCTGGCCGCCTGTTCCCCGGGCGCTTCGCCTTCCTCCTCGTCCTCGGAAGCGTCCTCGACCGCACTGGCCTCGTCCCCTCAAGCTGCCTCGCTGTTGACCTCCCTTCGACAGCAATTTCTCCTCGCTCCCCCTCCCTCTTTCGCTCCGGATACGCTGGGGAATCTAGCCAAGACGTTCCCTTCCCGCACGACGGAGCCGACCCCCTTGCTGCCCCCTTCGGAGGTGGAGCGCTACGAGGTGCAGGACGGGTGGGTGATTCCGAACCTTCCCGAGAGCGCCTTCCGGGGAAGGTTGCGTCCGGCACGGGTACGGTTGCCGCTGCGGGCATCGGGAGCCTTTGAGGTTCGCGACGAGAAAAGCGGAATGGAGCTACGGGTTCAGCGCGCCGGAGGGACGGAAGCTCCGGTGGAAGCAGCGGAAGGCTGGGCCCTGTACCGTGGAGGGCTTCGTGGCGGGGATGTGCTGCATCGAGTCCACGGAGAGGGAACGGAGGACTACGTGTACTTTCCGTCGAAGCCGGAGGTGGAGGAGCTGAGGTACACGGTGGACGTGAGTGCAGTCGCAGGATTGCGGCTGGTGAGCAACGTGGTGGAGCTGCTGGACAAGGAGGGGTATCCAAGGTTGCGCGTGCAGGCGCCGCTGGCGGTGGATGCACGGGGAGAGCAGCTGGCGTTGCGTCTAGGGGTGGAGGGATGCGCGTACGACGAAAACCCGGCGGCTCCGTGGGAGAGGGCCGTGGTGGAGCCCGGGAAGGAGGCGTGCGAGGTGGTGGTGCGGTGGGAGGGAGGGGCGTATCCGCTGGTGGTGGACCCGGCGTTTGTGAGCACAGGGAGCATGGCGGTGGGGCGACAGGGACATACGGCGAATGTACTGTCCGATGGCTCGGTGCTGGTGATCGGAGGAGGCAACGGCAATCACTCCTCCGAGTGTCCGGGTGGGTTCTGCAGGCTGGCGGAGCGATGGATCAACGGGGTATTCAGTGCCGCAGGAAGCATGGCTGTCGGGCGAATGTATCATACCGCAAGTCTGCTGTCGGATGGTTCGGTTCTGATCGTGGCAGGTATGAACCAAGCCTCCATTTGGAACAGCGAACCTACGTGTCCGGGCAGCGCTTGCACAACCATGGAGCGATGGGAGAATGGGGTATTCAGCGGTGCAGGAAGCCTGCCAACAGGGCTGACCTATCACACGGCTACCGTGCTATCCGATGGTTCTGTCCTGCTGATTGGGGGCTATACCCCCACCATGCACCCTGATTGCCCAAGTGGAGCGTGCCGCACCGCCATGCGATGGGCGGATGGAGCATTGAGTCCTGCTGGAACGCTAGCCGTCGGGCGCTCTGGCCACACCGCCAGCCTGCTAGGGGATGGCACCGTGCTCGTCGTGGGGGGTGTCAATCCCAACGAGGCTACTGCATGTCCAAACGCATTCTGCAAAACGGCAGAGCGGTGGACCAATGGGTCCTTCAGTTCCGCCGGAAGTTTGGCGGTCGGGCGGCATTTGCATACAGCCAGCGTGTTGGGGGATGGTTCCGTGGTGGTCGTAGGGGGCCGCAACTCCAACAACCCCAGCGCCTGCCCAGGTGATTCTTGCCGAACCGCAGAACGGTGGAACAACGGGGTGTTTAGCCCTGCTGGAAGCATGGCTGCCGGGCGGATGTATCACACCGCGAGTGTGCTATCCGATGATTCTATCCTCATCGCGGGGGGCTACGACAACCATCCGGGCTCCTCATGCGAGAAGATCTGCAAGAGCGGTAGCTTGGTAGGACAAGGATGCCTGAGAGCAGAGCGATGGGTGGATGGGATTTTCAGCCCCGCGGGAAGCATGGAGAGGGGACGTCACTTGCACACGGCGAGTGATCTTCCGGTCGGTTCCATCTTGCTTGTCGGAGGTGAGACGAACACAGCAGAGCTTTGGGATCCAAACGTTTCAGATCTCGGTCAAGCTTGTACGGATTCTGGCTGCTGCTCTTCTGGTTTCTGCGTGGAGGGCGTGTGTTGCAACTCTACCTGTCCGGATGGTAGCTGTCACTCCTCCAAAACCGGGCAGCCCGACGGGACCTGTGCACCGCTCCTCGATGGACACTCTTGTTCCGATCCCACATCCTGTGCTTCAGGCTTCTGCGTCGATGGCGTCTGTTGCGACAAACCTTGCGATGGAATCTGCGAAGCTTGCAAGGCGAGTATCAAGGGCTTCGGCGCCAATGGCGTCTGCGAGCCTATCCGGGCGAACACCGATCCCGAGAACGAATGCTCTGTCCTCGGTGTTGGAATCTGCCAATCCAACGGCTTCTGCGACGGTTCCAAGGCTGCCTGCCAGTCCAAAGCAGGGACGACCTGCCTTCCCTCTTCCTGCGCTGACGCCACGAACCAGCTCAATAGCTCCGTTTGCGATGCGAACGGGCAATGCGTGTCCCAGGGCACTTCTTCCTGCTCTCCTTACGCTTGCAAGGGAAGCGGTTGCCTCTCTTCTTGCTCAGATCACTCCGATTGCGCGCCCGGCTTCGCTTGCATCAACAACCAGTGCGTCGAACCTCAAGGTCTCGGTACACCTTGTACCCTTTCTCTTGAGTGCCAATCTGAATTCTGTGTCGAAGGGGTCTGCTGCGACCAGCTTTGCGATGGACCGTGCCAATCCTGCCTTGCTCTTCACAAGGGGGACGGTTCCTCTTCAGGGAGCTGTGGTGCCGTCCTCCCTGGGACGGATCCCAAAGATCTGTGCGATCCCGACCTTGAGAATTCCTGCGGCGCAACCGGCCAGTGTGGAATCAACGGTCAGTGCGAAGCTTTCGCTCCTGCCAAGACAAGCTGCGGAAGCCAGCAGAGCGAATGCTCGGAAGATGGGTCCTCCGTCATCGAAAAGCGATGCAACGGACAGGGCGAGTGCATCCCAGAACAGCAGGCTACTTGCGGCAATTACCTGTGCAAAGAAGGGCAATGCCCAGATTTTTGCTCCACCTCATCGGATTGTGCAGCAGACTACATCTGCCAAGACAACGCCTGCGTGAAAAACAGTACCGGAGAAGGCGGTGCAGCTGGCAACGGCGGCTCCAGCCCAGGCGGGGAAGGCGGCTCCAGCCCAGGCGGGGAAGGTGGCTCCAGCCCAGGCGGGGAAGGTGGCTCCAGCCCAGGCGGAGAAGGCGGCTCCAGCCCAGGCGGAGAAGGCGGCTCCAGCCCAGGCGGGGAAGGTGGCTCCAGCCCAGGCGGAGAAGGCGGCTCCAGCCCAGGCGGAAACGGAGGCGCCAACGTGAGCGGAAACGGAGGCGCCAACGCGAGTGGCAACGGTGGGATCAGTGCAGGAACCAGCGGCGCCGCGAACGCGGGTGGAGGCGGAGGGGGAGGGGGAGGCTCCGGTGCTGCGGGCAGCAACGCTGCCGGGAATTCCTCCTCCGCAGGCACAGCTTCGTTGGCTCCAGGAATGGATTTGGAAGGGGGTTGCTCCTGCACGGTGCCGAGCAGCTCCTCGTCGAGGCCAGGGCTCTGGCTCGGCGCAGCGGTCGGATGGGCAGCTTGGCTACGCCGTCGTCACCTTCCCAGGCTCTCCCGGCACGAGAAAAGGCCCAAGCGTCAATCGCCGTAGAGGGTCACGTCGAGGACGTCGCTGTGGATGAAGCCCCGGTTGGCGTCGGAGTTCACGGGCCAGGAGACCTCGCACCAGCCCCCGGGCAGGGGAGGACGGACCAGGTTGAGCACGGTTCCGTTGTTGAGCCGGGCCACCTCGGGGGCCTGAAAATTGGGGGCCGAGCGGACGATCCCGCGGCGAGGGTTGCCGTTCTTGAAGGGCGGAGCGTTGACGGTGGCCTCCCCCGCCGTGGGCACGGTGGCCTTCCGGGTGGCCGGTTTGTGGGCGGTCACCGGCGCGTGGTGAGGGAGCGCCGTGGCGGCGCCTGGCTTCGCGCCGTCCTCTTCCTCGGCGGCCTGCGCCTTGCCGGGTTTGTTGCAGCAGCCGGCGGCCAGCAAGGACGCGAAAAACAACGCAGGGACATGGCGAATGCTCATGGGGAACCTCCAGCGCCAGGACGGAGCGCCACGGTCCAGGTCAGCACGACACCTGCGGGGAGCACAAGGGCACCGCGCCGCCACTCGCCCCGGACGATCGGCGCAAGAACCGGGTGGGCGCGGGGGGTCAGCGGGGTCATCCTCGGCGGCATGAGCAGCGACTACGCGAGGATCGAGCGGGCGCTCGGGTTCCTCCTGGAGCATGCCCAGGAGCACCCGCCGCTGGAGGAGGCCGCCGCCCACGTGGGGCTCAGCGCGCCGTACTTCCAGCGGATGTTCACCCGCTGGGCCGGGGTGAGCCCCAAGCGCTTTCTCCAGTACCTCTCGCTGGAGCGGGCCAAGGCGTGCCTGGAGGAGAACCAGGGGGTCTTGCGAGCCTCCGCGGAGGCAGGTCTCTCTGGACCCGGACGGCTCCACGATCTCTTCCTGGCCCACGAGGCGCTGTCGCCCGGGGAGTACGGGCGGCGAGGGGAGGGGGTGGAGATCCGCCACGGCTGGGTCGATTCTCCCTTCGGGGACGCGCTGGTGATGGTGTCTTCTCGGGGGCTCTGCGGCCTGGCCTTCGCCGCCGAGCAGGGCCGCGAGGGCGCCCTGCGCGACATGGAGCGGCGCTGGCCCCGGGCGACCTTCCTGGAGGATCCGGGCGCCGTGGCGGGGCGGGCGGCGGCGATCTTCGATCTCTCGGAGCGGCCCCGGCTGGCGCTGGACCTCCGGGGGTCTCCCTTTCAGCTCAAGGTCTGGGAGGCGCTGCTGCGGATCCCGCCCGGGGCGCTGGTGTCCTACGACGCGCTGGCGATCGCCGTCACCGGTTCGCCACGGGGAGCCCGGGCGGTGGGGGCTGCGGTGGGGGCCAACCCGGTCGGTTTGCTGGTCCCGTGCCACCGGGTGATCCATCGCTCCGGGGTCATCGGCCGCTACCGCTGGGGGCGCCCGCGCAAGCTCGCCCTTGTCGGGTGGGAGGCGGCGCAGCAGGATCTTGCCCGAGGTTGACGGGCCGCGGGGATGCGTCGATAGTTCCGCCCATGCACGAGCAGAACATGGCCATCCTGAAATCGCTGTGCGCTGTGGCCTGGGCCGACGGCCGCGTCGAGGATGACGAGAAAGAGGTCATCGAGGCGCTGCTCCAGGCGTTCGACGCCAACGAGAACGAGGCGCGGATGATCCGGGACTACGTGGCCGAGCCCAAGACGCTCGACGACATCCCGCTCACCGATCTGGACGCGGACGACCGCCGGATGCTGCTCCAGCATGCGGTTTTCCTCACCTACGTTGACGGGAGCCAGGACGAGAAGGAGAAGGCCTTGCTCCAGGATCTCTCCGGTCGCCTGCACATCCCCGCCGAGGAGCGCGACCAGATCCTGAGCGTGGCGGAGGAGCGCGCCAAGCGCTTCCTGAACCTGCTGTTAGCCGCCGTCCGCGTGCTTGCGGGTGAGCGCATCGATCTCCTTGAGCAGGGCGGTGGGGCTGAAGGGCTTGGTGTAGTAGGCCACGGCCCCCGCTTCGAAGGCGCGGCTGCGGGTCTCTGGGTCATCCATCGCGCTGATCATCACGATCATCGCCGTGGAGGTCTCCGGCGCCTCGCGTAGCCGCCTGCACACCTCGATCCCGTCGAGGCCGCCGGGCAGGTTGATGTCGAGGAGCACGATATCGGGGCAGCGCTGGAGCGCCATTTCGAGGGCCTTGGGGCCCGTGGGTGCGGAGGCGACCGCGTGACCGCGCGCCGTCATCAGCGCCTCGATCATCCGACGGATGGCGTCCTGGTCTTCGACCACGAGTACGTTCATCGTGGGGCGAGCCTATACCCTCCGCAACCGCCAGGCGAGCCCCGGCGAGGGGAGGCTCAGAAAATAACCGAGACCCGCAGCCCGCCGCCGGATGCATCGTCGAGGCGAAGGGAGGCCCCGAGCGCCGAGGCCAGCGCCGAGGCCAGGCCGAGTTGTACGCCGTGGGGGCGCCCGAGGGAGCAAGGGTCCAGGCGGAGTTCGAGGAGCGCCTGGCGCGCGTCCGCCGGGATCGCGGTCCCTCCGTCCTCGATGGCGAGGCCCCCCTCCGGCGACAGGGCGAAGGTCACCGCCGAGGAGGCAGGGCTGGCTTCGATGGCCTGCTCGAAGAGAAGATCAAGGAGCAGCGCGAGGGCCTCCGGGTTGGTCTGGACCGTCATCGCGGGCGCCTCCCCTCGCAGCGTCACCTTCCGGCGCTCGGCCCGCCCCTGGTGGGCGCTTGCGGCGTCCCGCAGGGCCCGCCCGAGGTCGACCGGGGAGCGATCGGCGGGGGCCCGGCCGAAGCGATCCAGCGCGTCGACCAGCGCGAGGAGCGGAGCGAGGCGATGCTGCCCGGCGGGCCTCAGCTCGTCGCGGAGGGCCAGCAGCTCCGGGCGTAGCGCTGTGGCCAGGGCGCCGCAGAGGGAGGGCAGCGAGGGGCCCCGGGTCGCCTGGGGAGCGGGCTCCTCCTGCCCCTTCTGGGCGAACATGGCGGCGATCTCCCGGGCGTACATCTCGCCCTGCTCCTGGGCGGCGGCGAGCTCGCGCCTCAGCTCGTCCAGCTCCCGCTTCTCGGCCCCCGCAGGGAGCCCCAGCGCCACCAGGTTTCCCTCGAAGGCGAGCTGCCCTCCGTGGCGCACCGCCATCCGGTGGAGCCACGCCTTCTCCAGGCTGGAGACCGCGCTGGAGTCGGGGCCGAGCTCCACCTCCACCCGGATCTGCTCTCCCTGGTGGCGCACGTTGATGGCGCTGCCGCCCTCGCCGGTCGGCGCGCCCATGCTGAGCAGCACCTGGAACATCCTGCGCAGCTCCGCCTCCTCGGCGAAGATCTCGGTGCCGCTCCCCGGCTCCAGGCTGAGGGAGGCGTGGGGCGCCAGCTCCAGCAGCAGGGCCGCCACGTCGATGCGCCCCCGCCGGCTGTGGGACGTTCCTCCGCTCTGGAGCGTCGCCAGCGTCTTCACCGCGTCGTCCAGCGCGTCGAGGGTCGAGGTGACCTCGGACCCGGACGGGGCCTCCTCGATCTTCAGGTTGGAGACCCCCTTGCGGAGCATGCTCGCCGCGGCGCGAGCCTCCTGGGCCAGCAACCAGCTAAGTTCCTGTCGCGTCAGACGATCGGTGGTCATGCGCGCGGTACTATGCCACGGCGCGCCTTCCTTGAGACCCCCCCACCCTCTCCGCTAGATCTTCCCCGTGCACTTTCTTCGCCCCCTTCTTGTGCGGCTTTCCTCGCTCGCCCTGGCCCTGACCGCCTGCAGCCAGGGCAGCAACCTGGCCCCGGTCGGCGCCGCCAAGGACGCCGGCCCTGACGCGGAGCTCCCGGACGGCGGCGCAGAAGATGCGGAGGCGGGCCCACCGGATGGGGGTGACCCCACCCTGGGGAAGCCCTGCGCGGGCGACGAGGACTGCGGCGACGACATCCCTTGCACCCTGGACCGCTGCGACCCGGAGGCCGGGCGCTGCCGGAACACCCCGGACGACAAGGTCTGCGCCGACGACAGCGCCTGCAACGGCCCCGAGGTCTGCGATCCCAAGCTGGGGTGCCGCCCCGGCCCCCCCGTCACCTGCAGCGACGGGGAGGTGTGCACCATCGACAAGTGCGCCGAGGATGAGCTGGGGCTCTCCTGCCAGCACGTCCTCCGGGACGCGGACGGCGACGGCGATCCGGACGCCAACTGCAAGGGCGGAGACTGCGACGATACCAACCCGCTGGTCTCCAGCAAGGCTGCGGAGGTCTGCGGCAACACCATCGACGACAACTGCAACGGCGAGGTCGACGAGGAGGGCTGCATCCAGCCCGCCCACGACCGCTGCGATGACCCGCTCCTCCTACCGGAGCCCGGGCTCTACTCCCTCTCGCTGGCCGGGGCCAAGCTGGACACCGGCTCCACCTGCGCCCCGGTCTCCCTCCCCTCGCTCCGGGACGTGATCGCCGGCCTCACGGTCCCCGAGGGGCCTCCCCGGCAGGTCGACGTGCGCGTCACCTGGCCCTCCGGCACCAACGCCGTCAGCCTCGGCAAGCAGTGCGGCGTGGCCGAGGACGAGCTGGCCTGCGCCCTGTCCACCCCCAACACCTCCGCGGGGGGGCAGGTCGCCAAGCTCCGCGTCCACAGCCTCGCCCCTGGCGTCTATCCCTTGCTGGTCTACGGCTCCCAGGACGCCTCCGCCTCCGTCTCCTACCAGCTCGGTCCTGCCACGTCTCCTCCCGCCAACGAGACCTGCGGCACCGCTGCACCCCTGCTCCCCGACACCCCCCTCGTCGCCCCGATCGTCGGCACCAGCCCCAACGTCCCGAGCAAGTGCGGCTCCCCTGCTTTCCCGGACCTCGTCTACCGCGTCGAGCTGGACCAGCCCTACGACGTCCGCGCCTTCGCCTCCCCCGCCGACGGCGTCGGCAGCGCCGTCGCTTCCCTCCGCAACGCCGCCTGCGCCCAGATCACCGACGAGATCACCTGCGCCACGGGCCCCGTCGCCTCCGCCTTCGCCCGGAAGCTCGGGCCGGGGCCCATCCACGTCTCCGTCTCTTCCTCCGCCGGCAGCGACATCAACCTCCTCGTCACCCTCTCTCCCCCCACCGACCCGCCCCCGGACGAGTCCTGCGCCCAGCAGACCCCCACCCTCGCCCTCAACAAGGACCGCCCCCTCGATCTCACCGACCACACGGACGACCATGGCCTCTGCTCCATCGGCCAGCCGGACGCGGCCTTCTCCCTCCCTCTCCAGGACCCCAGCGACCTGCTCCTGGTCCTGCGCACCTCCGCGTCCTCCTTCGGCGCCCTCTCCCTCGCTCGCCCTCCCTGCGACTCCGCCGACCTCCTCGCCTGCAAGTTCGCCCTCCCCTCCCCGCTCCGCCTCCCTTTTCGCGACGTCTCGCCCGGGGACTACCGGGTCATTGTTGACCTGAACGCCCCGACCCCGGCGCAGCTCACGCCGCTGGTGCGCAAGAGCCTCCCGCCGACCCTCGTCCCCTTCGCAGACACCTGCGAGGACGCCCAGCTCATCCCCCCGGAGGGCGGCTCCTTCCAGGGGAACACCGCCAACGTCAACGCCCAGTACGCCGCCGGCTGCGACCAGGGGAACGCCCCCAACGCCCCGGATCAGATGCTACGCCTCGATCTTCCCCAGAAGAGGCGCGTCATCCTCGACATGAACGGGAGCGCCTACCCCACGCTCCTCGACGTCCGCAAGGGCCCCGAGTGCCCCGGGAAGGAGGTCCCCCTCGGCTGCACCATCGGCACCCTCCCCCAGCGCAGCTTCCTGGACCTTGTCCTCGACGAGGGGAGCTACTTCGTCCAGATCGACGGCTTCAACGGGGCCTCCGGCGCGTGGTTCCTGGATGTCTTCGTGATCGACCCGTGAGGCCACCGGGGGAGGTCACCGGGGCGGCTCGCGGGCGACGACGAGGACATGGTCGCCCTCGATCAGGGTCGTGGAGCCGTCCGGGTTCAGCTCGCGGGAGTCGTTGCGATCAAGGCCGATCACTGAGCAATTCTCGTCGAGCATCCGGTGGGCGTACTCGAGGAAGGTCTTGCCAAGGAACCTCGTGGGCACCGGGACCCGGTACAGCTCCGAGCCGCCCTTGTTCGTGAGGAGATCCTCGACGACCTCCAGGGTCCCCAGGTCCTGGAGGCAGCGGACCAGCAGCATCGACCCGAAGGCGGACACGTCGATCACCGCGTCGCAGCCGACCTCCGTCAGGTAGCCATGGTTCTCCGACGAGACCAGCTCGGCGGCGATGCGGACCCCGGGGTTGATCTTCCGCAGGGTGAGCACGGTGAGCGCGGTCTGGAGGTCGCTCCGGGGGTCGCTGGCGGTGGCAGGGAACACCATCGCCAGGGTGGCCTTCGAGGCGCTGGCGCGCTCCAGCACCTCCCGGCGCCCCGGGTTCCCCCGGACAAAGAGGACGCGAGGATCCTCGCTGGGGGTCCGCTCCAGGTCCGCAACGACGACCGCCTTCATGGCGACGTAGCGGGGGTCGTGGAAGAAATCATCGAGGGCCGCCGCCGCGCGGCTGCTCCAGCCCAGGATCAGCAGGTGATCTTGCATCTTGTAGCTCCGCAGGCCCTTGCGCCCCAGATCGCGCACATCCATCAAAATCGTCGCCATGGTGGCCGCCAGGCCCCCGAGCAGCCCGACCCCGAGCACCATGGTCACCATCCCCACCAGGCGCCCCCCGGCGGTGATGGGCGAGATGTCGCCGTAGCCCACCGTCGACAGGGTGGTGAGGCTCCACCACAGCGCGTCCGAGATGTTCTTGATGTTGTCGTTCTTGCCCTGCTCGAACCAGAAGAACAGCAGCGCGGCGCCGGCCCACACCAGCAGCGTCACCTGCCCCAGCCTCCCCAGCGCCTCGGAGAAGAACACGCTCCGGTTGTTTCGCAGCAGGCGCTCCAGGCGCCAGAGGCGTACCAGCCGGACAAACCGGACGAGGCGGAAGGTGTTGAAGGGCTCGACGACGGGGATGGCCCCCAGCAGATCGATCCAGTTCTCCTTGAAGAAGAGCCAGCGGCGGGGGGAGCGCCTGAACCGGATCCCGAAGTCGAGGAGGAAGAACAGCGAGATGCCGACGTCAACCCGGTCGATCCAGCGGGAGGCCTGCTCGTCCATGGACCACTCGACCAGGAACAGCACCAGCGACGCCAGCGCCAGCAGGATGACCAGCCTCTCCCACCAGGGAGGCATGCGAGGGTCAACCTCCCGAGGGACCTCGAATTGTCGCGGCTTTTTACCGGAATAGGTCACATTTTACCTCCCCCTCCGGCGCTACCGGGAGAGCTTCAGATCCGCCTCGCGAACCAGGTTGGCGTTGCGGCTGGCGACCCGGAGCGTCCCCTCCCAGGCGTCCCCCTTGCGCTTGAGGTGGAGCACCCCGGTCATCGCCTTCTGGTCGTTGGGATCCTTCGCGTCCACCCGGGCGTGGAGCTGGTCTTCCGCGAGCTCGCCGTTGACCAGCAGATCCCCGAGGATGCCGCTGATCTCGCCCCGCACCAGCCCCTTGCTCCCCGGGATCTGGAGCGTGATCGCGCCGTCCCCCACCATCTCGGTCCCCGGATCCTTCGCCCACACCTTCACGGCCTCCGCGGCCTCCTTCGCCAGGGTGACGGCCCCCGGGCGGCTCTTGAAGGTGCCCTTCCAGGCGGTCGTGGGCTCCTCTACGGGCTTCGCCGCCGAGGCCGCAGCACCGGCGGCGGAGGCGGCGGCACGGGCGGTGGAGGTGTTTATGTCCCCCGGGGGAGCGGCGACCGAGGCCCCTGCGGAGGCGCCGCCGGGGGCCGGTTCTCCTTTGGAACACCCGACCGGGGCCAGGAGCGCGAGGGCGGCGAGGAGGCTGGAACTCTTCATGGTCCAGGCTCGTTGATACCACGATCTGCGCAAGGAAAGCGCGCCGCGGTGGCCGGACCTCCTTGGCGGCGAGCCGCCACCCTCCGGCCGCCAGGTCGCCACCCGAGCCCCTCGTTCCCCCCGGGAATTCTGGGCCAAATAGCTGGCCTGTGGCCTGCATGGTACCCTCGTCGCCATGCCTCGCACGCACCTCGATGCGCCCTCCCAACGTGCCCTCCCTGCGGTCGACGCGCACCTCGTGATGCCCGGGTCTGGCTACGAGATCCTTGACGGAAAGGTCATCGAAGTGCCCCCTGCCCACGAACCCCACGCCGAGCGCAACAGCAAGCTCGCCGCGCTCCTCGAGGCCCACGTCTCGCCCGACTTCAACGTCGCCGTCGACATGCTCACCCGCACTGGTCACCTCGACAATTTCGCCCCCGACGCCAGCGTGTACCCGGTGGCGCGCGACCCCGAGACGGGAGGCCGCCAGCTCGAGCACCTCGCCTTCGAGATCGCCAGCACCGAGACCCTCGGCCACGCCGCCGCCAAGGCCGCCAAGCTGACCGCCCGCGGGGTACGCCGGGTGTTCGCCGTCGACGTCGAGCACCAGCGGGTCCTCGAGTGGTCCGCCGAGCAGGACGCCTGGCAGCGCCTCTGGCCTGGCGGTCACATCGTCGATCCGTGCCTCGCCGCCCCCCTGCCCGTGGACGCGCTGGCGGTCACCGCCCGGGCGGACGACGCGGTGGCTTCCGCGCTCCTGGCCAAGGGCAACGCGGTGCTCCTCCGGGCCCTCTCCGTGGCGGAAGCCCGCGGCGAGGTCCGGGGCCTCCGGGCAGCGATCGAGGATCTGTGCGAGGTGCTAGGCGTGGAGCTGACCGACGAGCGGCGCCGACACCTGGAGCAGCTCGACGCCCAGGGGCTCACCGCTCTACGGGCGACCCTCAAGACCTCCCGCGGCTGGCCGTGACGGCGCCGGAGCGCTGCGCCTGTTCCGCTCAGGGAGCCGCGGCCAACAGGCGCCGGAGCAGCCCGTCGGGCTCCGCCAGGGCCAGCGCCACGATGGCCTCGGCCCGCGCCTCGTCGCCCGCGACCGCGTAGATCCGGAGCTGCGGGGCGTTGCCCGAGGGGCGCACATGGGCCACGTCCCCGCCGGAGAAC